>NZ_JAFJMJ010000004.1:0-300000 GCF_017309385.1 Amycolatopsis sp. 195334CR
CGGGTCAGCCGGGTCAGCCGGGTCAGCCGGGTCAGCCGGGTCAGCCGGGTCAGCCGGGTCAGTCTAGCATCGGTCCGGCTCTGCCCGGGTCAGCCCGGCCTCGGTCCGGCTCAGTCCGGCATCGGTCCGGCTCAGCCCGGGTCAGCCGGGTCAGCCGGGTCAGTCTGGCATCGGTCCGGCTCTGCCCGGGTCAGCCCGGCCTCGGTCCGGCTCAGTCCGGGGCGGTCCGGCTCAGTCGGTCCAGCTCGGCCGGGTCAGGCCGTTCTCGCCGTTCGCGAGATCAGCCGGCTCGCCTGCCGGATGGCCTCGACCAGCTCGGCGACCGCCTCGGACTGGCCGGTGGAGTAGCGGAAGGAGTACGGGCCGAGCTTGTCGGCGAACATGGGCACGTTCCGGACGATCTCGGTGGAGCCGCCCTCGACGCTGAAGTCCACCCGGCCCGGCCGCCACGTCGTGGACGGCTGGTGGCTGATCCCGCTGATCTTGCCCACCGGGAACCGGGTGTGCTGGTCGCCGGGGAAGTTCCAGGAATCCTTGATCGCGATGCTGATCGTCACGGTGCGCCCGTCGAACTGGAGCGAGCGGCGCCGGCTTTCCACCTGTGCGTGCACGAGAAGCCCCTCCTCGTCCCGGAAAGCACCGAGCCTAAGGCCGCGACCAGGGAAGTCAAGGCACGGTGACCTACCATTCCGGTGTCAGGTAAGGAAAAACCGCCAGCGTTCCTGACGGTCGTGGTGCATCGGCGTCAGGCTTCGTAGTGCTGGAACCCCAGCCACAGCTCCGCCCACGGCTTGACCGGGTCCCGGCAGATCCAGAGTGGAGTGCCCTGCTCCTCGTTCTCCACGCCCACGCCGTTGTCGATGGTGCCCGCGCGGGCCACCGAACCGAACCTCGCTTCGAGGGCGCGGCCGTCGCCGAAACCGACGGCGAGAACGGGCGCGGAGTCGGCGGGCGGCCCCCAGAGCCAGTAGTTGTTGTGGCCGCTGACCGGTTGCCCCAGGCCGTACGGCCCGCCGAGCAGTTCGATCGCGCCCGCCTGGCCGTAGTTCGACGTCAACACCACCGCACCGGGCGCCGTCGTGTCGCGGACCGCGGCGACCTGCTGGACGAACGCGGGCCAGCCGATGGTCTCCGCGAGCACCGGGTTGAGGTCGGTGATCGGCAGGTCCCGGTGCGCGGACACGGGCAGGACCGGCAGCGCCATCGGCACCGCGACCAGCCCCGCCACGCCGACCGCGACCGGCACCAGCGCCCGCCGCCGGGACCAGCGCTCCGCGGCCACCCCGCCCGCCGCGAACAAGGACCACGTACATCGGCGCCAGGTAGTAGTACTTCCCGCCGACGCCCATCAGCAGCACCAGCAGCACCACGGACAACCAGCCGAACAGCCGGAACTCCACGGTGCGGAACAACCACCACAGCCCGGCGACCCACACCGGCGCGAGCAGCGGGTTCATCGTCACGACCTGCATCGGCAGGAACAACGCCGCGCCCGCCAGGCCGCCCTCGTCCGCACGGATGGACGCCGAGACCGCGAGCATCGGCCAGTCGTGCGCGGCCTGCCACACCAGCACCGGCGCCGCGATCGCCAGTGCGAGCAGCGCCCCGAGCCACGGCCACGGCGTCGCCGCGTGCCGCCGCTGCGCCGGGGTCAGCAGCAGCGCGACCGGCAGCGCGAGGCCGAGCAGCGCCAGCGTCTGCTTGTTCTGGAAACCGAGCCCGGCGACCAGGCCGAAACCCAGCCACCAGCGCGGGTCCGCGCCCCGCACCAGCCGCAGCAGGAGCCAGAGGCAGCCCGCCCAGGCGAGCTGGTCGAAGGCGCTGGGGCCGAAGAGGTGGAACATCGACAGCGACACCGTGGCCGTGCCCATCGCCAGCCCGGCGATCACCTGCGCCCGCCTGCCCCCGCCGAGGTCGCGCGCGATGAGCGTGGTGAGCAGCACGACGGCCGCCCCGGCGAGCGCGGGCCACAACCGCAGCCCGAGCAGGGAATCGCCGAACAGCGTGGTGGACAGGCGGCCCAGCAGCGGGGTGAACGGCGGCTCGCTGGCGAACGCCCAGTCGAGCCGTTTCGACTCGGCCAGGAAGTAGAACTCGTCGCGGTGGTAGCCGTACGCCGTGGCGCAGACGGCGTGCAGCACCACCGTCCCGGCGGCGATGAGCAGCGCGGGACCGCGCGCGTGTCCGGTCGGTGCGCCGCTCACCCCCGTCGTGCGGTTCATCGAGATCCCCCACGGTCGTCGACCTGCTGACCGTACTGGCCGGAATGCCCGCTCACCAGTGGGTAATTCGGCCGTCTGGCGGGCCTCGCGCGCGAGGAAGGCTTCCGGTGGGGTAATCGCGGACGAGGAGGCCGAAGATGACAGGTGCGTTCCGGGTGGAGCCGGACGCCGCGAGATCGGTGGTCCGGTCGATGGAGGACCTGAACTCCACGGCGGCGACCTCGGCCCGCGAGGTCGGTGCGCTGGCCATCGACATCGCCTCGTTCGCCGGCATCGGCAGCGCGGTGGGCAGCGCCAACGCCTCACTGCAGCAGCAGCTCACCGGCGCGCTCGGCCGGTTCGTCGAGCTGATCGGCCAGATCAGCGAGTACGTCCGCCTCTCGGCCGACGGCTACACCGCCGCCGACCAGGACACCGCCCGCGGCTACGGCGGCGGCACCGGGCACGGCGGCACCCAGGGCGGCAGCGGCACCACGCTGCCGGGACCGGGCCCGCAGCCCGCCACCGACCCGGGCGCCGGGGCCCACGCCTCGCAGCAGCCCTCGCTGGCGGACCAGGCCACCTGGCAGGCCGCCTACGCCGGCGCGGACGTGGCCGACGGCATCGGCTGGACCAACGCCAGCAGCCACCTCAAGCACTTCCTCGACAACAGCGGCACCCCGGTCACCGTGGACGCCGACCAGATCGCCCGCGACGTGCCCTCGTTCCGCGGCGTGGTGGACCGCACGGTCACCGAGCAGATGCGCCAGCTCGCCGCCGACGCCGCGCGCACCGGCAACTACGGCACCCCGGTCACCTTCGACTCCGGCTGGCACGGCCACTACCTCGGCCCGGCCGAGAGCAAGAACTGGTACTACGCGATGGGCGGGGTGCAGTACTCGGTCAGCGGGGTGGCGACCGTGCACCCGCCCGCGGTGCCCGGCGGCGCCCCGACGATCGAGATGGACTACCGCGCGCACGTGTTCGACCGCTACAACTGGGACGGCGGCAAGTCCACCCAGATCGGCCCGATGACGGTCACCGACGCGTCACTGGCCGAACTGCACCGGTCCGGGCTGGCGCAGGAGTACAACATCTCCGGCTCCACCGACCCGCGGCACTACTCGGGCACGGTGCCGGGCGCGGGAACGCAGGTGGTGCTGCCGCAGAGCCCCGACAACCGTGACGGCACCCGATTGGACCTCCGCCGATGAGCACCCCCGCCGTGACCGCGCTGGACTTCGGCGGCATCGTGCTGCCGCCGGGCGCCGAGGTGCTCGGTGTGCTCGACGAGCGCGGCATCGACCAGCTCTACGCCGTCGCCGTCGCGGTGGAACCGGACACAGTGGACAGTTTGCTGGCCGGATCCGGCTTCACCAGAGAACTCGAGCCGGGCAGGCAGGTGTTCCTCCCGCCGGTGCCCGGCTTCGACCCGGACCGCGGCACGGACATCGCCTCGGCGCAGGACGCGCTGCCCGCCGGCCGGGCCCGCCCGGCGAAGGTGACCAGGGAGGTGCTGGTCGACCGCGGTGACCCGGACCGGCCCGTGGTGCACCTCTGGTTGTTCACCACCTGAATTCCCGATTCCGGGGAACGGAACGCGGTGGTTGCCGCGGCCGTGCCCGCGGCGTGATTATCGGCCGGTCTTCGAGAGAAGGGTGGCCCGTGCGGAATACCGAATTGGCGGTGCGCAAAAGAATCGCGCTCGCCGGGGGGCTGAGCGCGCTCGCGGTGTTTCTCGCGGTGCCCGTGCTGACCACCTTCACCCCGATTTTCGACGGCTGG
Organism: Amycolatopsis sp. 195334CR; assembly: GCF_017309385.1. NCBI lineage: Bacteria > Bacillati > Actinomycetota > Actinomycetes > Pseudonocardiales > Pseudonocardiaceae > Amycolatopsis > Amycolatopsis sp. 195334CR. The sequence continues at coordinate 3,987 of NZ_JAFJMJ010000004.1, forward strand.
GTCGGCCCGATCGGGGCCGGATATGTGGCCGGTGCCTTCGCCATCGTGTTCCCGCTCGGCGCCGCGTTCGCCTACGGCCGGTGGGCCGACCGCTTCGAGCGCGGGGACGATTCATGAACGTGCTCGCGGTGCTGGTGGTCGCCGCGATCGTCGCGGTCACCCTCGGCCTGACCAGTTACGCGGCGCGGCGCAACAAGAGCACCGACGACCACTACATCGCCGGCGGCCGGGTCAGCGGCTGGCAGAACGGCCTGGCGCTGGCCGGTGACCAGCTCTCCGCGGCGTCGTTCCTCGGCATCACCGGCGCCGTCGCGCTGACCGGGTTCAACGGTTTCTACCTCGCGCTCGGCATCCCGATCGCCTACCTGCTGGTACTGCTGGTGATCGCCGAACCGCTGCGCAACCTGGGCCGGTTCACCCTGGCCGACGCGGTCGCCGCGCGGTTCGACGGGCGCCTGCTGCGCGCGGTGCTCGCGGTGGCGTCGCTGATCCTGAGCACCGTCTACATGGTGATCCAGTTCGTCGGCGCCGGGGTGCTCGCGCAACTGCTGCTCGGCGTGGAGTTCCCGCTCGCGGTGGTGGTGATCGGGCTGCTGATGACGCTCTACACCATGCTCGGCGGCATGGTCGGCACCACCTACATCCAGGTGTTCAAGGCGATCCTGCTGATCGTCACCGTGCTCGGCCTGCTGGTGCTGATCGCCGCGCGCACCGGCGGGAACCCGCTCGGCGCGATGATCGAGGCCCGCGCGAACCACGGCGACGACATCATCCTGCCGTCGCACGACAGCACCGCGACCGGGCTGAACAACATTTCCATGAGCCTCGGCATGGCGTTGGGCATCATGGGCCTGCCGCACGTGATGGTGCGATTCCTGACCGTGCGCGACGCGAAGGCCGCCCGCAATTCCGCGCAGGTGGCGATGTGGATATTCGCGTTGTTCTTCCTGGCCCTGCCGGTGTTCGGTTATGCCGCGCTGAACGAGGTCGGCCGGGACCGCATCATCGCCGACAACAAGGCGGGCAATCTCGCCGCGCCGAGGCTGGCGGAAATGGTCGGCGGGAATCTGATGTTCGCCATCGTGGTGGGCGTGGTGATGGCGACCATTCTCGCCGTGCTCGCCGGGCTGGCCATCGCCTCTTCCGGCGCGGTCGCGCACGACCTCTACAGCACGGTGCTCAAACGCGGGCAGGCCACGCCTCGGCAGCAGTTGCTGGTCGGCAGGCTGGCCGGGCTCGCGGTGTCGGTGGTGGCCATCGTGCTCGCGCTGGGCGCCCGCACGATGAACGTGGCGTTCCTCGGCAACGTGGCGTTCGCGATCGCGGCGAGCACCACGATGCCCGTGCTGCTGCTGACGATCTACTGGCGCGGGTTCAACCGCGTCGGCGCCACCTGCGGGCTGCTCGGCGGCCTGGTCGTCTCGGTCGGGCTGGTCCTGGTCGGGCCGGACGTGATGGGCGCGGACCACCTGTTCCCGTTGTCCATCCCGGCACTGGTCTCGGTGCCGGCCGGTTTCCTCGCCGCCTGGCTGGGAAGCCTCGCCGGACGCGGGAACGCGGCCGCGCGGGGCACGCCGTACGACGAACTCGCCGCGCGTGCGTTCCCCGGCCGCCGACGGACGGAGGTGACCGCATGACCCACACCACCAGCCGGGCCTTCCTGGAAGCCCTGCGCGAAGGGGGAGTGGAGTACGTCTTCGCGAACCTCGGCAGTGACCACCCCGGCATCGTCGAGGCCTACGCGCGGGCCAGGGCGGAAGGGCGGGCGGACACCCTGCCCGAACTGATCATCTGTCCACATGAGAGCGTCGCGTTCTCCGCCGCGCAGGGCTACGCGCAGGTCACCGGGCGGGCGCAGGCGGTGCTGGTGCACGTGGACTGCGGCACCCAGAACATCGGCGGCATGCTGCACAACGCGGCGAAGGGCCGGGTGCCGGTGCTCGTGTTCGCCGGGGCGTCGCCGTTCACCCAGGAGGGCGAGCTGCTCGGCAGCCGCAACGAGTTCATCCAGTGGATCCAGGACGTGCACGACCAGCGCGGCATCGTCCGCGGGTACACCAAGTACGACAACGAGATCCGCACCGGGCACAACGTCAAGACGCTGGTGGGCCGGGCGTTGCAGATCGCGCACAGCGATCCCGGCGGGCCGGTGTACCTGGTCGGCGCGCGTGAGGTGATGGAGGCCGAGGTGCCGCGCCAAGACCCGCCGCACACCGTGCCGATCGCACCCGCCGCGCTGGCCCCGCAGGTCGTCGACCGGCTCGCGGAAGCGTTGGCGCACGCGGAAAACCCGATCGTGGTCACCTCCTACCTCGGCCGTGACCCCGGTGCCGTGCCGGTGCTGGTGGACCTGTGCGAGCGGCTGGCGATGCCGGTGCTCGAATCGGTGCCGATGCGGGTGAACTTCCCCGCCGGGCACCCGCTGCACCTCGGTTTCCAGTGGAACACCACCGAACCCGACCCGGTGCTCGCCGAAGCCGACGTGGTGCTCGTGCTCGGCAGTGACGTGCCGTGGATCCCGGTCAGCAACCGGCCGCGCGAGGATGCCCGCATCTTCGTGGTCGACGTCGACCCGCTCAAGGAGCAGATGCCGTTGTGGCACGTGCCCGCGGAATGCTTCGCCCGCGCCGATCCGCGCACGGCGCTGGTCCAGTTGGTGGACCGCGTTCCGCGTCGTCCCGACGACGGGCGCCTGGCGCGCGTCACCGCCGAGCACCGGCGTCGCACCGAGGAGTACGCGGCGATGGAAGTCCCGGACGGCGACACGATCACGCCCGAGTACCTGCTGGCGTGCCTGCGTGACGCCATCGACGAGGACGCGCTGGTGCTGACCGAGGCGATCTCCAGCTACCAGGCCGTCGGCAGGCACCTGCGCCGCAACCGGCCCGGTTCGCTGATCGGCTCGGGCGGCGGTTCGCTCGGCTGGCACGGGGGCGCGGCGATCGGCGCGAAACTGGCCGAACCGGACCGCCTGGTCGTCTCGGTCGTCGGCGACGGCAGTTACCTGTTCGGCGTGCCGTCGTCGGCGCAGTGGGTGGCGCGGCGGTACGGCACGCCGACGCTGACCGTGGTGCTGGACAACCGGGGCTGGAAGTCGCCGAAGCTGTCCACGCTCGGCGTGCACCCCGAGGGCACGGCGGCCGAGCGCGACGACTTCAACGTCAGCTTCGAACCGGAGGCCGACCTGCCCGGCATCGCCACCGCCGCCGGTGGCGCGTGGGGCCGCACGGTCCGGCAGCCGGACGAGCTGAAGGAGGCGCTGGCCGAGGCACTGGCGGCGGTGGCGGACGGCCGGTCGGCGGTGCTGAGCGTGCATCTGCCGCCGGTCCAGCTCCCGTCGTCCCAATGAGTGGGACGACCCCTTGCCCGCAAGAGGTGCACCGAGCAACATCACCCGGATGAGCGGTGAATCCGCACCGGCACCGAAGTCGGTGCTGGCGCGAGGCCTGTCCCTGCTCGACGCGTTCACCCCCGGCGAGCCGGAGCTGAGCCTGGGTGAGCTCGCCGCTCGCAGCGGCCTGCCCAAACCGACCGCGCACCGGCTGCTCGGCGAGCTGGTCGACTGGGGCGCGCTGGAGCGGACCGGGCACGGCGGCTACCGGCTCGCCGCGAAGTTGTTCCGCCTCGGCCAGATGGTGCCGCGCTACCGGATGCTGCGCGAGGCGGCGCTGCCGTTCCTCGAGGGACTCCAGCGGTCGAGCCGGGAGAACGTGCACCTCGCCGTGCCGGACGACCTGTGCACGCTGTTCGTGGAGAAGCTCAGCGGCAGCGAGTCGATGGTCATCCGGTCCAGGGTGGGCGGCCGGATGCCCGCGCACTGCACCGCCACCGGCAAGGTCTTCCTCGCCTGGGGCGGCCGCGACCGGTTCCGCCGCGCGGTCGACGCCGGGCTCGCGCGGCTGACCCCGCGCACCATCGTGCTGCCCGGCCTGCTGCACAAGGATCTGGAGCGCACCAGGGAACGCGGGCTCGGCATCAACCTGGAGGAGGCCGAGCCGGGGGTCACCGCGGTGGCCGCGCCGGTGCTCGGCGCGCACGGTGAGGTGGTGGCCGCGGTCTCGATCACCGGGCACACCCGGCGGCTCGACCTGGACCGGTGCGGAACCGCGGTCCAGGCCGCCGCGGGCGCGGTTTCGGCCGCGCTCAGAAGGGATACCCCGCCACGTCCCCGCGCAGGGTGACCCAGCGGGTTTCGGTGAACGCCTCGATGTTCGCCGCCGCGCCGCCGAAGCGGGAGCCGGTGCCGGAGGCGAGCACGCCGCCGAACGGGGCGTGGGCCTCGTCGTTGACCGTCTGGTCGTTGATGTGCGCGATGCCGGTCGGGATGCGGTCGGCCAGCGCCAGTCCCTTCGCCACGTCCGGGGTGACGATGCCGAGGGAGAGCCCGTACTCGCTGTCGGTGGCGAGCGCGACGGCCTCGTCGTCGCTGCCGAACCGGGTGACCGGCGCGACCGGGCCGAACACCTCCTGCGCGTAGGCGGGCACCCGCGGCCCGGCGTCGGCGAGCACCGTCGGCCGGTAGAACAGGTCCTGGTAGGTGCCACCGGCGGCCAGCCGCGCGCCACTGTCCACACTGGAGGTGACCAGGTGGTGGATCTTGTCGCGCTGGGCGCCGTCGATGATCGGGCCGAGCGCGACCTGCTCGGTGGCCGGGTTGCCGACCGGGAGGCCGTCGGCCTTCTCGGCCAGGCGCGCCACGTACTCGTCGTAGATCGACTCGTGCACCAGGTGGCGGCCGGTGGTCATGCAGATCTGGCCCTGGTGGAAGAACGAGCCCCAGGCTGCGGCGCTGAGGCACTGGTCGAGGTCGGCGTCGCCGAGCACCAGCAGCGCGGAGTTGCCGCCGAGTTCGAGGTGGGCGCGCTTGAGGTGGCGGCCGGCCAGTTCGCCGACCGCGCGGCCGGCGGCGGTGGAGCCGGTGAACGAGATGACGCGGACGTGCGGGTCCTCGACCAGTGCCGCGCCGGCCGTGGCGTCACCGGGCAGGACGTGCAGCACGCCGGCGGGCAGCCCGGCCGCTTCGAACACCGCGGCGAGCGCGAAGCCACCGCAGACGGCGGTGCGCGGGTCGGGTTTGAGCACCACGGCGTTGCCGAGGGCCAGCGCGGGGGCGACCGAGCGGATGGACAGGATCAGCGGCGCGTTGAAGGGGGCGATCACGCCGACGACGCCCGCGGGGACGCGGCGGACCATGCTCGTCCGCGGTGCTTCGCTGGGGAGTAGTTCGCCGAGGGGGCAGGAGGGGAGGGTCGCCGCTTCGTAGCATTCCTGGGCCGCGACGTGGAGTTCGAAGTCGGCCTTGCCGGGGATGCTGCCCGCCTCGCGGACGAGCCAGTCGCGGAGCTCGTCGGCGTGGTCCTCCCAGAGCTGCCCGGCGCGGCGCAGCACGGCGGCGCGCTCCTGGAAGGGGCGGGCGGCCCAGTCGCGTTGCGCGCGGGCGGCCCGCTCGGCGGACCGGGCGATGGCCGCCGGGTCCGCGAGGCCGTGCCTGCCGAGTTCGGCGCCGGTCGCCGGTTCGGTCACCGGGGCGTCGGCGCCGGTGGACTCCCAGTCGCCGGTGAAGACCCGGCCTTGCCACTGTGCTTCGTCGAGTAGTGCCACGGCGACATGATCCGCCCTCCGGGGGCCGGTGGGGAGGTGCGCCTTCCGGTGGCCGGAACGCGCTGTTCGCCTGTCCCGGTCTGTCCCGGACACGGTTTTCCCTGGTCTGGGGCGTGGGTGTGCTGGTTCGTTGTGGGCCGGACTCGCTGATCGAGGAAGGAAAACGATGCCACGACGTCAGATGACGAGGCTGCGGCGGCGCCGGCTGCCGAAGATCTGGATCTGGGCGGGTTTCGCCGGCGGGCTGAGCGTGGGCGCGGTGGGGGCGGCCGCGATCACCGCGCTGGCCGAGGACGAGCGGCCGCTCGCCAGCGCGGAGTTCAGGGCCCTGCTGGACGACTACCTGGCGGAGGAGGGTTACCTGCCGGGGGCTTCGGCGGAGGCGGGGTCTCCTGAGTTGGAGGTCCCCGTGCCGGATCCGTCGCTGTCCTTGCCGCCGGAGCTGTTGCCTTCGCCGGATCCGGCGCTGTCTTTGCCGCTGTCGCCGGATCCGCACCCGGTGCCCGTGCCGGTGCCGCCGGATCGGATCGCTCCGGTGCGGGACTGGGAGCTCCCGCTGTCCCTGCCGAGCGACCCGCTCGTGTCCCTGACGGAGCCGGTCGGGAACCTCGCTGCCCCGGTCGTGGCCGCTCTCGCCGAACCGGCGGCCACCCTGGCCGAGCCAGTAACTGCCTTGGCCGACCCGGTCGCGGCGCTCGCGGACCCGGTGACCGCCCTGGCCGAGCCGGTGACCGCCCTGGCCGAGCCGGTGACCGCCCTGGCCGAGCCGGTGACCACGCTGGCCGAGCCGGTCTCGGCACTGGCCGAGCCGGTCGCGGCGGCAGCCGAGCCCGCTCCTGCCGAGGCGGCGACCGTCCTGCAAGCGCCGATGACCACCGAGTCGGGCGCGCTCCTGGCCGAGCCGATGGCCATCGAATCGGCGCCGCAGGTCGAGACGGCCGCCTTCCAGGAGGTGATGTCGGCACCGGAGCCCCAGATCGCCGAAGCGAGCCCGGCGCTGGTCGAGAGCTTCGAGATCGCCGAAGCCGCCCCCGTGCTGGCCGAGGAGCCGAAGCCCGAGCCCGAAGCCAAGGCCGACCCCAAGCCGGAGCCGAAAGCCGACCCGGAGCCGAAGGCCGCAATCGAGCCGAAGCCCGAGCCGAAGCCCGAGCCGAAGGCCGAGCCCAAGCCGGAGCCGAAGGCCGCGACCGAGCCCGAGCCGGAAGTCGAGGCCGACATCGCCGCGGAGCCGACCATTCTGATCGACAGCGAGCCCGGCCTCATCGAGGGCTCTTCATCGGGGGAGATCAGCTAGATGAGCGACCAAGCCAAGCTCGACGAAGCCCGCGGCCGCCTGCGCCGCTTGGGGTTCCAGGCGCCGGTGCTGGTGGCGGCCGCCGCGGTGGCCTTGGGTGGGGTGTCCACGGCAAACCCCGGCGTCGCCGCCGCGGCGCCGCCGAGTGCGACCTCCGGGGCCGACGACGACCGCAGCATCCGCCAGAAGCTGAACGAGCTGCGCAAGCTGGCGCAGAAGGGGTCGATCTCCTCGGGGGTCCGCGCCAGCCAACTGCTCGACGCGGTCACCAAGTACTTCCCGGGCTGCGTCGGCAAGTGCCTGGCCGAGAAGATCGCCGCCTCGGGCTCGCTCCCGACCAGCATCCCGGCCCAGCTGAAGCTCGCCGCCGAATGCGTTTCCGAGTGCTACCTCAAGCGCAAGCTCAAGACCCCGGACCAGGCCTACGAGGACCTGGTCAAGGCCAAGGCCGAAGAGAAACGCGCCCGGAAGGACCTCCGGAAGGCCAGGGAATCCGGCGTGGACACCGCCGAATACGAGAAGAAGTACAAGAAAACCCAAACGGCGACGGAAAAGGCGGAGAAGGAACACGTCCGCGCCGTCGACCGGCACACGGTGGCCAAGCGGGTCAGCGAGTACATCACCGAGCAGGACGAGGCGAAGAAGCGCGCCAAGAACGGCGACGACGGCGACGACACGCCCCAGGCGGTCAAACCGACCAAACCGCCGAAGGGCGGGCCGAGCACCACCGGCAAGACGCCGGGCACCAGCGCGGTCACCCCGAAGCTCAACACCCGGATCGGCCGGGGCGGTGGCGGGGCCGCGGCGCTGGCGGTCCTCGGTGAGCTGGCCGGGCAGAAGTACCAGGACTACCTGAGCGCGGAACACCAGAAGGTGCTGGCGAAGGCGGTCGAGGATCCGAAGCTGCGCAAGAGCATCGTCGACTACTACAACGGCTACACGAAGGACAATCCGTTCGGGCAGCTCATCCGGCCGTTCCAGAAGACCGGGTTCAGCCACGGTGCCGCGATGGACACCGCGCCGTCGCTGATCGAGTTCCAGAAGAAGCTGGACGCCCAGCTCAAGCTGGCGAAGGACCGGGCGGCCAGGTCCAACGCCGATCCCGCGTACCAGCAGGCGTACAAGCAGTGCAACGGGGAGAACACTTGCACGACCGACCGGACCCGCGTCTTGCGCGCGGAGGCGAAGCGGGCCCGGAACCGCGACGCGCAGATCGCGGACAAGAAGGCCGAGTCGAGGCCGGTGGTGAAGTCGGAGCGGCAGCGTCACATCGCGAAGCAGGAGGAGTTGGACAGGCGGGATCGTGAGCAGTTCGGGAAGAACGGTGATAAGGCGGTGAAGAAGGTTCAGACCGAGCGCCAGCGCCACATCGCCAAGCAGGAGGAGTTGGACAGGCGGGATCGCGAGCAGTTCGGGAAGAACGGTGACAAGGCGGTGAAGAAGGTTCAGACCGAGCGCCAGCGCCACATCGCCAAGCAGGAGCAGCTCGACAAGCGGGACCGCGAGCAACTAGGCACGAAGGGGCCCAAGGCGACCCCGACGCCCAAGCCGGTCGCCTCGCCGACGGCCTCACCGACGCCCAAGGTGACCACGATGCCGACCCCGACGCCCACCGGCAAGGCCGAAAAGAAAAAGAAGAACAACAACCCCCAGTACCAAGCCGCGCTGAAGAAGCAGAGCGCGGCGGCCTGACGGGAAGTGGCTGGGCCGGCAGGCCGGCCCAGCCACCGCGGATCAGCCGGGAATCGAGTAGGCGAAGAGGTACCAGCCGTCCGACTGGGTGTACTGGCACCGGGTTCGCACGTCGCTGCTGGCCCAGTTGTCTGCCGCCACCAGGCATTCGCCCTCGGTGGGGTAGCTGCCGATGAAAACCCAGTCGACAGCGGACGCGGTGCCGGCGGCACCGCCGAACAGGATGGCCGCCGAAGCGGTGAGAACGGCGAATCGCCCCGATCCCGCAAGATCATCACGCGGTCGGCGCCCACCTCACCGGGGATTCACCTGTGCGTGAAGGCCGTCCATTGTGGATCCCGGGCCGAACCGCCGTCGTGGTACTAGGCTGGGCACATGGCGGAGGAGTTCAAGCGGGCCCCCAACCACTTCCGCGGCCGCGCGCTGGCCGACGGCTCGTCGCCCTGGCCGGTGGAGGCCGGGCGGTACCGGCTGGTCGCGAGCCGCGCGTGCCCGTGGGCCAGCCGCGCGATCATCGTGCGGCGGCTGCTCGGACTGGAGGACGCGATCTCGCTGGCCGTGGTCGACCCCATCCAGGACGAGCGCAGCTGGCGCTTCACCCTCGACCCCGGCGACCGCGACCCGGTGCTCGGCATCCGCTTCCTGTCCGAGGCCTACCACGCCGCCGAGCCCGACTACGACGGCGGCGTCAGCGTGCCCGCACTGGTCGACGTGCCCAGCGGCAAGCTGGTCTCCAACGACTACCCGCAGATCACCCTCGACTTCTCCACCGAGTGGACCGCCCACCACCGCGAGGGCGCGCCCGAGCTGTACCCCGAGAAGCTGCGCGACGAGATCGACGCGGTCAACGACGTCGTCTTCCGCGACATCAACAACGGCGTCTACGCGATCGGCTTCACCCGCGACCAGGCCGCCTACGACCGCCGGTTCAACCGGCTCTTCGACCGCCTCGACGAACTCTCCCAGCGCCTGGAAAGCCGCCGCTACCTGGTCGGCGACACGATCACCGAGGCCGACGTCCGGCTGTTCTGCACCCTGGTCCGCTTCGACGCGGTCTACCACGGGCACTTCAAGTGCAACCTGCTCAAGCTCACCGAGATGCCGGTGCTGTGGGCCTACACGCGCGACCTGTTCCAGACCCCCGGCTTCGGCGACACCGTCGACTTCGACCACATCAAGCGGCACTACTACGTCGTGCACGACAACATCAATCCTAGCGGGATCGTGCCCGCCGGGCCGGACCTGTCCGGCTGGACCACCCCGCACGGCCGCGAGGCGCTGGGCGGACGCCCGTTCGGGGACGGCACGCCGCCGAGCTAGAACGCCGTGGTGACACCGAATTCGGCCCGCAGCTGGGCCATGTCGTGCAGGTCGCGCTCCCGCGGCTGGTAACCTTGGTGGAACCGCACTTGCTGCTCGACCGAAAGGCACGGCACCTCGACGCCCTCGATCCGGCCGGTCACGAAGCAGTCGGCGGGGTAGTCGAACGTGGCGCCGTCGTTGTCGGCGGACTGGACGGCCGAGCCGTCCGCGGCGAACCGGACGGGGTGCATGTCCAGCTCGGCCGGGCCGTGGAGCACGAAGCGCACCGGCCGCAGGTCCAGGGTTTCGGTGAAGCCCTCCTCGGCCAGCAGGGCCAATCCGGCGGGCTCGCGGGCCTGGTCGTGGATCAGGTCGAGGTCGGCGTGCGGCCGCGTCTGCCTGCCGACCAGCGCGTCGATGCCCCAGCCGCCGGCGATCCACACCGGCACGCCCGCGCGCTCGAACCGCCGGATCAGGTGCAGTACGAGCCGGGCGTCCACGATCGGCGAGTCTAGCGGGGGCGGCCCGGTCGGGACCGCCCCCGCCGGGCTCAGCTGACCTGCAGGTCGATGCAGGCGTAGAAGGCGTTCGTGGTGTCGGCGACGTTCCAGATGGCCAGCACCGTCTGGCGGCCGCTGTTCGGCATGTTCACCTGGTGGGTGACCGTGGCGGGCGGCTGCTGGCCACCGCCGTCGATGTCGGCGATCTTCTGCCCGCCCACGTAGTACTCGTAGTTCGAGGTCTTGTGCCGCGCGGTGAACGTCCAGGTGAAGTCCACCGTCCGGCCGACCTGCGCGGCCTGCCACGGCTTGCTGTTGTCGTTGAGCTCGGCGAACTGCGGCACGCCGCCGTTGCACTCGCGCAGGCCCTTGGGGCCCTCGACGCTCTGCGGTTCGTACTTGATCGCACCGCACTCGACCACACCCTGCGCGCACTGCGCCTGGCGGCTGGCGGGGGCGTTCACGTAACCGTGGGCGCTGGCCGTACCGGCCGGGATGGCGACCAGCGCGATCGGTGCGACGGCGGCACCCAGCGCGGCGGCGAGCAGTTTCCTCTTGGCGGTCATCTCAGCTCCTTAAGGGAACCGTTGGTGGGGAAGGGATCTGGCCTTGCTGAAGCGGGTTTCCGCTTGCCAATGTGGTCTAGACCATACGCCCGGTGGTTGGCATGGTCAAGAGATGTCAAAATCTTGTCCGGGTTGGTGACTTGCCGACGCAAGTAGGTTGTGCCGACGGGCGGACCCGGCTACACAGGACGGGTTTGGCCGCCGGGGAACGGTCCGGTGACGGACGAATTCAGTCCACTGTGGACGACGACTACCAGGCGTCCCCGTTGCGCCAGTCGCAGATCAGCGCGCCGGTGCGGTCGAGCCGGGCGGTGCCGGGGAGTACGAACACCGAGTCGTCGTCCTCCTCGGTGCGCCGCACGCCTTCGGGCGCGAACACCGAGGTCGGGCCCTGCCAGCGCTGCCAGCCGCGGGCGGCGTAGAACGCGGCGCCCTCGTCACTCGCGCTGAGCGCGCCGAGTTCATAGGCGGACCGGGCGACGCGCTCCAGTTCGGCCATGATCCTGCCCGCGTGCCCCCGGCGACGGCGGTCGGCGCGGACGGCGACGCCCTCGACGTACCCGGTGCGCAGCGCGCGGCCCTCGTGGGTGAGCCGCCGCTGCACAATCGAACCGTGGCCGATCAGCTCCCTACCCTCTCGCAGCAGGACGTGCACACCGCCGAGTGAGTGATCCCAGTCCTCGTCGGAGAAGTCGCCCTCGAAGACCTCATCGAGCAACGCGCGGGCAGCGGTGAGGTCCGGGTGGCCGAGGTCGGCGGTGTGGGTGACGAGCAGGTCGGTCAAGGGTTCACTCCGGGTTCCGGTGCAGGCGCCACAGCGCGATCGCCAGCTGCAGGCGCAGGCGTCCGCGCGGGTCGCGGACCGGCCAGCCGAGCAGCGCCTCGCTGTGCGCGAGCCGCTCCTGCAACGTGGAATGGTGTACCACCAGCGTGGTCGCCGCCGTGCGCAGGCTAGGACTGTCCGCCACCGCGACCAGCGTCGGCAGCACCCAGTGCGCCCCGGCCAGCGCGCGGTCGAGCGCCACCACGTCCGGAGCCGGTTCGGTGTCGTGGCCGACGGCCGTGGCCAGCACGGCGAGGCCGCCCAGTTCGTCGGCGTGCACCACGCGCGGGCCGGGGTCGGGCTCGGTGGCGGCGAAGCGGAGCGCGGTCTTGGCCGCCGCCAGCGATGCGGGCAGCTCCGGCACCGGAACCACCGGTCCGATGCCCTGCCGTTCTTCGCTGGTCAGCGGCGTTCCGGCGGCCTGAACCCGGGCACGGCCGCCGTCGAGCGCGACGGCTCGCGCGGTCTCGCCCAGCCCGAGCCGCCGGGCGGCACGCAACCTCGTTTCGACCGGGGCAGCCGCATCGAGAACGACTTCCCGCGGCTCCCGTTCGCCGGTCCGGTCGAGTACGCCGTGCACGGCGGCCACCGCCCGTTCGAGCACCATCGCGTCGATCGGACCGGCGGGCCCGGAGCGTTCCAGGCAGAGCGCGCCGCCGGACCGGAGCCCGGCCCGCGGCCAGCCGGCGTCCGGCGGCGGCCCGTCACCGAGGCGGTGGCCGTCGGGATCGACGCGGATCAGCACGCGCCGGTCCGGCACGGTCAGCCGCGCCACCCGGCCGGACAGCACCGCCGCGCCCCGCACGATCGGCTCCAGCCCGGCGTGCGAGTCGACCAGGCGATCGAAGTAGGCGATCACCTTGAGCGCCGCGCCGGCGTCCGGATCGAGGGCGGACAGCCTGCCGACGAGATCCTTCATCCCACCATCATGCGCCGAGCACGCGCCGCAGCCACGGCAGTCGCGGCGCCCGGGCCGCCGCCGAGATGGCCGCCTGCGGGGCGAGGCCGTCGAAGCCGTGGAACCCGCCGGGCCAGACGTGCAATTCGGCCTGCCCGCCCGCCTGCCACAGCCGGGTCGCGTAGGCGACCGCCTCGTCGCGGAAGGTCTCCGCCGAGCCGACGTCGATGAACGCCGGGGGCAGGCCGGAGAGGTCCTCGGCGCGGGCGGGCGCGGCGTAGGGGGAGACCTCGGGCGTGCCGCGCCGGTCGCCGAGCAGCGCGGTCCAGCCGAGTTCGTTCGCGTTGCGGTCCCAGATGCCGAGGCCGGTCATCTGGTGGGCGGAGGCGGTGTCGTTGCGGTCGTCCAGCATCGGGCACAGCAGCATCTGCGCGGTCAGCGCCGGGCCGCCGCGGTCGCGGGCGAGCAGCGCGGTCGCCGCGGCCAGCCCGCCGCCCGCGCTCACCCCGGCGAGCACCAGCGGGCCGTCGAACTGCTCGGCCGTCCACACCAGACCGGCGTAGCAGTCCTCGACCGGCGCGGGGTGCGGGTGCTCCGGGGCGAGCCGGTAGTCGACCGAAACCACGGCGAGCCCGAGTTCGGCGGCCCAGTCCAGCGCGTAGGCCAGGTCGGGGGAGCGGTGGCTGCCGAGGATCATGCCGCCGCCGTGGATGTAATAGAGCGTGCCGGTCGCCGGGCCGGAGGGGCGGCCGACCAGCAGCCGGAGCTCGCCCGCCGGTCCCGGGACGGTGAGTTCCTCGAACTCGAAGTCGCCGCCGTGCCGCAGGTCCTCGTCGGAGAGTTCGAGCTCGGTGTACTCGGTGCGGCGGGCATGGATGTCGAGCTCGGCGAACCGGCTCGGCATCTGCTCCTTCAGCACCTCCAGCGCGGCGGCGAGCTCGGCGTCGAACGGCGGCGGGGTGGTGGTGGTCATCGGCTCTCCCTCGGTTCGGTCCTGGCGCCATCTTCGGCCGTGCCCGCCCAGCCACGCGGCGGGAATGTCCCGCCAGTTGGCGGGCGGGTGGGGAGCGGGAGGGGCTGACCTGGGATACTTGAACGCGCAACTAAATCTGGGTAGTAGTGGCAGCAGGGCCGGTTCGGGCCCGCTCGTGCTGCAGAGGAGTCTTCATGCGACTTGGCTTCAGTCTTCCGGTTTTCGGCAAAGCGGCGGCTTCGCCGGGCGGGATCGCGCGCTACGCCCGCGCGGCCGAGGAGGCGGGGGCGGCGGGCCTCTGGGTGGGGGACCGGCTGCTGTCGCCGGTGGCGCCCGAGGTGTCCTACCCCGGTTACGAGACGATGCCCGACGAGTTCCGGGTCGCGCAGGACCCATTCGTCGCGCTGGCGGTCGCGGCGGCGGTGACCGAGAAGGCGATCCTCGGCTCCAGCACCATCAACGCCACGCAGTACCAGCCCGTCAACCTGGCGCGCCAGCTGACCGCGATCGACGTGGCCAGCAACGGCAGGCTGCTGCCCGGCCTCGGCATCGGCTGGTCGCCCGACGAGTACGCCGCCGTCGGCGTGCCGATGGCCGAGCGCGGCAAGCGCCTCGACGACCTGCTCGATCTGCTCGACGCCTGGTGGACGAAAGATGTCGTGGCGCACGAGGGGGTCGGGTACACGGTCCCGGAGACCTACGTCGACCTCAAGCCGGTGCGCAAGCCGCCGGTGCACCTGGCCGGGTTCGGGGAGCGCTCGCAGCGGCGGGTCGCCGAGCGCGCGGACGGCTGGCTGCCGGTCTGGTCGGTGCCCGAGCAGTTCCCGGCCGATGTGATCACCTCGGCCCTGGCCAAGATCCGGGCGGACGCCGAAAAGGCCGGGCGCGACCCGGGTGCGCTGGGCGTGGCGCTGCGGGTGAACGTCGAGGCCGGTACGGATGTCGGGCTCATCGCCGAATCGGTGGCCAAGGTCGTCGCGGTGGTGGAGCCGGACCACACCTTCGTGGACCTGACCTACCTGAGCCGGAGCGTGGAGGAACACCTGGACCTCACCGGTCGCCTGCTGGAGCTGACCGCCAAGGGCTGACGCCGGTTTCCCGCCGCGGGCAAGGACTCCCCGCGGCGGGGGCTCGATCAGCGCCGCACTTCCCGCGGTGGAGTCCCGGCAGTGTCCGGCGGCAGCGGCGGGCCCGGACAGTGCCGGGCCGCAGCGCCGACCGCGCCGGGTCAGTGCCGGGCCGCAGCGCCGACCGCGCCGGGTCAGTGCCGGGCCGCGGCGGCGGTGGCCTCGCTCGGTCAGCCGGGCCGCGGCGGCGGGAGTCCGGTCAGCCGGGTCGCGGCGGCAGGGGCCCGGTCAGCGTCGGACCGCGGCGGCGACTTCGCCTGCGGCGGCCACCGCCTGTTCCTCCTCTCCCACCGGGATCAGCACCACCGACTCCGCGCCCGCCCCGTGCAGGGCGCGCACCTGCTCCACGCACCGCGTCAGGTCGCCGGAGATGCTGAGCCGGTCCACCCACTCCGGCGCCAGTTCGGCCGAGAGGTCCGCGCCCTGCTCGATCAGGGACAGCAGATCCCCGGCGAACGGCAGCGGCCGGATGTGCGGCGCCGTCGACTCCTGCAGGCACCCCACCACCGACGGCCGCACCTGGGCCCGCGCCCGCGCGGGGTCCTCGTCCATGGCGAAGAAGTTGTACGCCACGATCGAATGCCGCTCCGGCGCACCCGGCTCCCCGGCGCCCTCGGTGATGCTCGCCAGCGCCGCGCGCACGTACTCCGGGCTGGACGGCTCGGCCAGGATGGTGCCGTCCGCCGCCGCCCCGGACACGGCCAGCGAACGCGGCCCGCGCACCCCGCTGAACAACGGCGGCACCACCTCCGGCGGGAACTCCAACCGCACGTCGTCGAGCCGGACGTGCTTGCCCTGCACCGAAACCCGCTCACCGGCGAGCAGCGCGCGCACGGTGGTCAGCGTTTCCCGGAGCGCGGCCAGCGGCGAGGGCGGGTACGCGCCGATCTGCCGCATCCACGACGGCACCCCGTGCCCGAACCCGGCGATCAGCCTGCCCGGGTGCAACCCGGCCAGCGTCGCCAGTTCCATCGCCGCGATCGCCGGATTGCGCGCGACCGTCGGCAGCACGCCGATGCCGACGGTGATCCGCTCGGTCGCGGCCAGCACCGAGGCCGCGACCGCCACCCCGCCGGTGAAGAAGCAGTCCTCGACCACCCACACCTCGTCGAGCCCGGCCTCCTCCGCCTGCCTCGCCAAGCTGACCAGCCGCGCCGCGGGCAGGCGGCACGGCACCATCACACCCACACGATTCATGCCGGTGACCCTAGCGGCACCCACCGACAATCAGCCCCGGCGAATGCTATGAGTGGGGCATTACTTGCAATCAACGCTAGTAATGCCCCACTCATAGCATTCAGCGGAAAACGCGGCCAGGGTTCAGGATCCCGCGGGGGTCGAGGCTCGCCTTCAGCTGCCGGTGTGTCCACAGTGCCGCGTCCCCGAGTTCGCGTTCGAGCCAATCCCGTTTGAGCACACCGACTCCGTGCTCGCCGGTGATCGTGCCGCCCAGCCGCAGGCCGAGGTCCATCACCGCGGCGAACGCGGCCTGCGCGGCGTCGACCTGCGCCGGGTCCCGGTCGTCGAAGATGACCGAGGGGTGCATGTTCCCGTCCCCGGCGTGCCCCGCGCAGGTGATCCGCACCCCGTGCGCGGCCGCGATCGCGTCCAGCCCGTCGACCAGTTCCGCCAGCCGCCCGCGCGGAACGCACACGTCGTCGACGAGGCTGGTGCCGAGTGCTTCGTGCGCCGGGCCGACCAGCCGCCGCGCCTGCATCAGCAGCTCGCCCTCGGCCGGGTCTTCGGCGACCACCACCTCGTCGGCCTTGCAGTCGAGCGCGGCCCGTTCGAACGCGGCGAGTTCGTCCGCGGCCGCGGCCCCCGCGTCGGACTGGGCGATCAGCACGCCGCCCACCTCCGGCGGGAAACCCAGGTCCACCAACGCGGACACCGCGTCGACGGTCGAGGCGTCCATGAACTCCAGCACCGACGGCCGGTGCCCCTCCCCGAGGTAGGCGGCGACCGCGCGGCACGCGTCGGCGGGGGACGGGAAGAACGCGACGGCGGTGAGCGGGCGGCGCGCGGCGGGCCGCAGCGCCAGGGTGATCTCGGTGATCACGCCCAGCGTGCCCTCGGAACCGACGAACAGGCTCGTCAGGTCGTACCCGGCCACGCCCTTCGCGGTGCGGCGCCCGGTCCGCATCACCCGGCCGTCGGCGAGCACCACTTCGAGCCCCCGCACGAAATCGCCGGTGACGCCGTACTTCACGCAGCACATGCCACCGGCGTTGGTGGCCACGTTTCCGCCGATCGTGGAGATTTCCATCGAACCGGGATCGGGCGGGTAGTAGAGCCCGCGTTCGGCGACCGCGGCGGCGAGCCTGCCGTTGAGCACCCCCGGCCGCACCACGGCGAGCTGCTCGGGCACGTCGATTTCGACGATCTCGTCCATCTTCTCCAGGCACAGCAGCACACAGCCGTCGAGCGCGTTCGCCGCGCCGGACAGCCCGGTCCGCGCGCCCTGCGGCACCACCGGGACGCCGTGCTCGTGCGCCCAGCGCAGCGCCACCGAGACCTCCTCGGTGTTGCGCGCCCGCACCAGCACGGCCGGGTCCCCGCTGGGGCAGAACGACGCCCGGTCGTGGCGGTAGGCGGCGAGCACGTCGGGGTCGTCGATCGCCGAACCGGGCAGGAGCTGGACGAGCGGGTGCACGGGACCTCCTGGAAGTGCGGGTCTTCCCATTGTCCGGCAAAAGGGGTCAATTCCTTGCCGACCGCGTTCCGGCGGCGCTACCGTGGCCGTGTGACCGGATGACCAGATTCGAAATCTGGTCAAAACCTAGGGGTTGACGTGCGAGGACGGGCAGATCGCATTCTGGACGCGGCGGGTGCGCTGCTGCTGAGGCACGGCTACCGGAAGCTGACCATCGGCGACATCGCGGAGAAGGCGGGCATCGGCAAGGGCACGGTCTACCTGCACTGGCGGGCCAAGCACGAGCTGTTCGAGGCGCTGCTGATGCGCGAGTCGATCGCGCTGTTCGACGAGGTGCTGGCCGAGTTGCGGGCCGACCCGGCCGGGATCGCGCCGCACCGGATCTTCCCGAGGGTGTTCGAGCTGACCAGTCGGCGGCCGCTGGTCGCCGCGCTGGTCACCGGGGACACCGACCTGCTCGGCCAGCTGACCGAGGGCAACCTGCGCAGCTACAAGCAGCTCGCCAACGAGCGGGGCTTCGAGGTGCTCGTGCGCTACGGCCTGCTGCGCGGCGACCTGCCGAGCGTGCAGTACGCGCTGCAGGCCACGATCACCGGTTTCTACTTCTACGACTCGCTGGACCCGGTGACCGGCGCCCGGCTGAGCCTCACCCAGAAGTCGGAGATGTTGTCCCACACCATCCGGCACGCCTTCGAATGCGCCGAACCGGGCCGCCTCGAACCGGCCGCCGCCGAGTTCGTCGAGCTGATGGCCGAACTCACCGAGAACTACCGGAAGTCGATCTACTCGAGCGATCCGGGCACGGGCTGAGAGAACCTCACCACCACAGAAGGGGATTCGTCATGACCGGGACCAAAGATCCGACGCTGCTCGCGGACCGGTGGGGGATCAACCCCGAGCAGTTCTGGTTGCGGGGGCGGCTGCCGGAGCGGTCGGTGGCCTACGACCCGGCGAAGGGCGTGTGGAACGTCTACGGCTACCGCGACGTGGTGCACGTGCTCAGCGATCCGGCGACCTACTCGTCGGACACCACGCGGCTGCTGCCGGAGCGCAAGGAGTTCACCGAGGGCAGCATCATCTCGATGGACCCGCCGCTGCACCAGAAGCTGCGGAAGCTGGTCAGCCACGCGTTCACGCCGAAGGTGATCGCCGACCTGGAACCGCGGATCGCCGAGCTGACCCACGAACTGCTCGACCAGGCCGAGGCCGAGGGCGACCGGATCGACCTGGTGTCCGGCCTGGCCTACCCGCTGCCGGTGATCGTGATCGCCGAACTGCTCGGGGTGCCCGCCGAGGACCGGGACCTGTTCAAGGAATGGGTGGACAAGATGCTGGCGCAGTCCGGCCAGTTCTCCCTGAACGACTCGCGCGAAGCCAGGGACAAGGCGATGGAACCCGCCATGGAGCAGCTCGGCCACCTGGTCGACTACCTGGGCGAGCACGCCGCCGAGCGGCGGCGGAAGCCACGCGGGGACCTGCTGGGCAAACTGGTCGAAGCCGAAGTGGACGGGGTCCGCCTCACCGACCGCGAGGTGGTCAACTTCGCCAACGTGCTGCTGATCGCCGGGCACATCACCACCACCATGCTGCTCGGCAACACGGTGCTCTGCCTGGACGAGTACCCGGACCAGATGGCCAGGGTGCGGACCAACCGCGACCTGGTGCCGAGCGCGATCGAGGAGTCCCTGCGCTTCCTCAGCCCGTTCGCCACCACCGCGCGGGTCACCAACGCCGACGCGGAGATCGGCGGCACGGTCATCGAAGCCGATCAGATGGTGCTGGTGTGGCTGGCCGCGGCGAACCGGGATCCGGCGCACTTCGCCGACCCGGGCGTGTTCGACGTGACGCGGGAACCCAACTCGCAGATCGCCTTCGGCCGCGGCATCCACTTCTGCCTCGGCGCGCCGCTGGCCCGGCTGGAGGGCCGGGTGGCGCTGAACATCCTGCTCGACCGGTTCCCGGACCTGCGCACGGACCCGGACCGGGCCCCGGAGTTCCTCACCGCGCCGACGATGACCGGGGTGCGCCGGCTCCCGCTGCTGCTCAAGAACTCCTGAATCAAGGAGTCCTACTTCAGGACTGCCGCCGCACGCTCCACCGGAACTCGCCGGAGCACACCGCGGTGCCCTGCTCGTCGGTGATCTCGGCGGTGGTGGCGAGGCGGATCTTGGCGGCGGTGCCGTCGAACAGGGTGCGCACCAGCTCGGTGGCCGACTCGCCCAGCGCGCAGCCGGCCACCAGCTTTCCCCGTGCGGGCGCGAGGAACCGCACCTCCGCGGCGAAGCCGAGCGGCACCACGCCGTCGAATTCGGCTTCGTCGCGAGCGGCGGCGATCACCGCGGCGAGCCCGGCGGCGTCGAGCAAGGCGACCAGCCCGCTCGAATGCATGCTGCCGATGACGTTGGCGAAACCGGGCGCGGGCCCGGCGGTGACCTCCGCGGCCCCGTCGGCGGCGCGGAGCACCCGCAGGCCGAGCGTCTTGTTGGCCGGGATCGGCTCCAGCAGGCGGCGTGCCAGCGCGGTGAGGTCCACGCGCTCTTCCTACGCGCGCTTGCTTGCCCCGCGGCGAACGGCGGGTGAACTCAAGCGATGGCGATCAACACGGCCGTCGCGGCGGACAGGAGGGTGAGCACGGCCGGGGGCACGATGTGCGCGGGGGCGTCCTTCGCGCGCACGTGGTAGTACACGGCGCCGATCATCAGCACGGTCAGGCCGATCGCCGCGGCCAGGCCCAGCGGCGTCCAGAACAGGCCGACGATCAGGCCCGCCGCCGCGGCGACTTCGAGCGCACCGATGATCCGGCTCAGGCCCTGCGAGTAACCGAGCTGTTCCGCCGACTTCTTCATCGCGTCGACGTTCGCCAGTTTCGCCAGGCCGGAGCCCAGGAACACGGCGGCCAGCAGGATCGAAAGCACAACCACGACGGTCGACACGGCACGCTCCACGGGGAGGGTTGCTCGGGGCGAGACCACGGTAGCGCGGGCGGACTATCCGAACTACTAGTGATCCGGGTCACAAGTCGAACCGCCTCCGGCGGGGAGCCGTGTGCTGGGCAGACACCCGCACGAGGAGGTGGACCCGGTGCCCCGTGGCGGAATCGCCTTCGTCCTGCTGCTGGTCCTGCTCGCCGGCTGCGCGGTGCCGATCGACGGCAGGCCGCTGTGGCAGGACCCGGCCGCGGTCGCCGGGCTGGGCGTCACCGACGGCCCGAGCGGCCCGAAACCCGGTGCGCCGCCGGTGAACCTGACCGCCGAGGGCAGCGACGGCGGGGAGATCGACGCGCTCGCCATCGCCGCGGTCGCCGACGTCGAGCGCTACTGGGCGGCGAAGCTGCCGGAGACCTTCGGCCAGGAGTACGTACCGGTCATCCGGCTCGTTTCCTACGATTCCGGCGAACCCGGCGGCGTCGTCTGCGGTACCGAGACCGAGGGCCTGGTGAACGCCTTCTACTGCGGTGCCGTACCGGACGTCGTCGCCTGGGATCGCGGCGAACTGCTGCCCGAGCTCAAGGACCAGTTCGGCCCGGCCGCGGTGCTGACCGTGCTGGCCCACGAACTCGGCCACGCCGTGCAGTTCCGGCTCGGCGTCGGCGAGCAGACCCCGACGATCGTCAAGGAGCAGCAGGCCGACTGCTACACCGGTGCCTACTTCCGCTGGGTGGCCGAGGGCAACTCGCCCGCCTTCCGGATCACCACCGGCGAAGGGCTCAACCAGGCGCTGTCCACGCTGTTCCTGATCCGCGACTCCGCCGAGGTGACCTTCGAGAACGAGGGTGCGCACGGCAACGCCTTCGACCGGGTCTCCGCGTTCCAGTTCGGCTTCACCGACGGGCCCCAGCGGTGCGCGCGGATCGACACCGGCGAGGTCGAAGCCCGCAGCACCCAACGGGGTTCGGCGGCGGGCGGTGGGGACGAGCCGAACCTGCGGCTGGACAGCAAGCAGGCGCAGGCGGACCTCACCGCGAGCCTGCGCGAGGCCTTCGCCGGAACGCGGTCGGCACCGGCGCTGACCACCGGGCCGACGCTGTGCGAGGCGACCGGCAGCCCGGCCGCGTACTGTTCGGCGTCCAACCAGATCGGGCTGAACCTGCCGGAGCTGGTGCGGATCGGCACGCCACCGCAGCGCGGCCGTCCCGGCGGGCTCGGCGATTTCGCGGCCTTCGCCGAGGTGGCCTCCCGGTACACGCTGTCCGTGCAGCAGGAGGCCGGGCACACGCTCGAAGGCCCCGCCGCGGCACAGCGGACCGCCTGCCTGACCGGGTTCTGGGCCGCCACGCTGACCGCCGGGACGGACACCGCGTTGCGCCTGTCACCCGGTGACCTCGACGAGGCGGTGGCCGAGATGCTCGCGCCGGACAGCCTCATCGCCGCCGACGCCCGCGGGGAAGCGCTGCCCGCCGGGTTCGCGCGGGTGGCCGCCTTCCGCGACGGGTTCGCCGCCCCCGAACCCGCCGTCTGCTCCTCGACCTATCCCTGAAGGTGGTCGCGGGCCAGTTGCGCGGCCCGCCGCCGCAGCAGCCGGGCCGCTTCCGCCATCGACCGGGTCGGGTCCGGTTCGACGTCGGCGAGCGCGTACGCGGCCCGGAAGCCCGCCGCCTCCAGCTCCGGCGGGGAGAGCAGGCAGCGCCCGGCCACCGCGATCACCGGCACGTCCCCGGCCGCCCGCGCCACCCCGGACGGCGCCTTGCCGTGCAGCGTCTGCGTGTCGAGCGAACCCTCGCCGGTGATGACCAGCCGGGCGTCGCGGAGGGCGGCGGGGAAGTCCAGCAACTCCAGCACCACCTCGATCCCCGGCCGGGTTTTCGCGCCCAGCAGGGAAAGCGCGGCGAACCCGACCCCGCCCGCCGCGCCGGCTCCCGGCGCGTCCACGTGTTCGGTGCCGACGAACGACGCCCACCGGTGCAACGCGCGGTCCAGCAACTCGACCTGCTCCGGTGACGCGCCCTTCTGCGGCCCGTAGACCGCCGCCGCACCCCGTTCGCCGAGTAGCGGGTTGTCGACGTCGGTGGCCAGTTCGAATTCCACTTCGGACAGACGAGGGTCCAGGCCGGACAGGTCGAGCCGGTCCAGGTCCAGCAGGGCGGCTCCGCCGGGCGGCAGGTCCCGGCCATGCGCGTCGAGCAGGCGCGCGCCCAGTGCGGTCAGCATGCCCGCGCCGCCGTCGGTGCACGCGCTGCCGCCGACGCCGAGCACCACCCGGCGGCGGCCGGCCCGGATCGCCGCCGCGACCAGCTCCCCGGTCCCGGAGCTGGTCGCGGTCAGCGGCAGCGGGGGACCGGGCAGCCGGTGCAGCCCGGACGCCTCCGCCAGCTCGACCACCGCCGTGTCACCGCGGATCGCGAGCGAGGCGGACACCGGCTCTCCGGCGGGGCCGGTCACCACCGTGCGCAGACGGCGGAAACCGGCCGACACCACCGCTTCGACGGTGCCGTCCCCGCCGTCCGCGACCGGCAGCGACCGCACCGGGACCTCCGGTCGCACCTCGGCGATCCCGGCGGCCACCGCGGCAGCCACCTCGGCCGCGGACAGCGAGCCCTTGAACTTGTCCGGCGCGACGAGCACCGCTGAGGGCGGGCGGCGGGCGGGACTGTCCGCCGCGACGGGCACTTCGCTCATGGCAGCGGCTCGAACTCCTTCACCGCGTCGATCGCCGGGCCGTGCGGCGTGTTCGCCTCCCGTTCGATCATGATCTCCACCAGCACCGGCCGCGAGGTGGCGACCGCTTCCTTGCGCGCCCATTCGATGGTGTCCCGGATGTCACCGGGCTCGGTCACGCGGCGCCCGGCGCAGCCGTAGGCCTCCATCACCTTGACGTTGTCCGTGCCGTACTCGTCGTAGTGGATGTCCACCTGGTAGTTCATCCGGTACGGGATGGACGCCTGCCGGATCAGGCCAAGGTACTCGTTGTTGATCATGATCAGCACGAACGGCACGTGGTACTGCGCGGCCACCGCCAGTTCCTCGACCAGGTACTGGAACCCGTAGTCGCCGACGATGCCGACCACCTCGGCCTCCGGCGCCGCCTTCTTCACCCCGATCGCGGCCGGGATCTCCCAGCCGAGCGGCCCGGCCTGCCCGCAGATCTGGTACCGGCGCGGCTTGTACGCCTTCTGGTGCTGCCCGCCCCAGATCTGGTAGAGCCCGATCGCGGTGACGAAGTAGGTGTCCTCGTCGAAGATCTCGTTGATCTCCTTGTACACCCTGGGTGCCTTGATCGGCGTGGTCTCGAAGTCCTCGCGCCGGACCAAAGTGGACTTCAGCTCGGCGATGCGCGAGACCCAGCCACCCGCCGGGCGTGCCGCGTCGCGGGCCTTCGCCGTGCGCAGCAACGCTTGCAGGAACAGCTTGGCGTCGGAGACCACACCGAGCTCCGGCGGGAACACCTTGCCCAGCTGCGTCGGCTCGATGTCGACGTGGATGAACTTGCGCTCACCGCGGTAGACGTCGAGCGTGCCGGTGTGGCGGTCGCCGAAGCGCGCGCCCACCGCGAGCACGGTGTCGGACTCCAGGAAGGACGCGTTGCCGTAGCGCTGCGAGGTCTGCACCCCGGTGATGCCGGCGAACAGCGGGTGGTCCTCGTCGATCGCGCCCTTGCCCATCAGCGTGACCTGCACCGGGATGTTCAGGTACTCGGCCAGCTCCCGCAGTTCGGCGGCCGCCTCGGCGATGATCACCCCGCCACCGGCGAGCAGCAGCGGTTTTTCCGCCGCCAGCAACAGGTCCAGCGCGCGCTCCACCCGCGGCTGGTACGGGTGCACGGCTTCCACCGGCAGGGGCGCGTCGATCGAGGCGTCGTACTCGATCTCCTGCTGCGCGATGTCCACCGGGATGTCGATCAGCACCGGACCCGGACGGCCCGAGCGGGCGATCCGGAAGGC
This sequence comes from Amycolatopsis sp. 195334CR, assembly GCF_017309385.1. Taxonomy (NCBI): domain Bacteria; kingdom Bacillati; phylum Actinomycetota; class Actinomycetes; order Pseudonocardiales; family Pseudonocardiaceae; genus Amycolatopsis; species Amycolatopsis sp. 195334CR. The sequence continues at coordinate 28,293 of NZ_JAFJMJ010000004.1, forward strand.
CTCCCGGAAGATCCACGGCGCGGTGGCGGCCTCCTTGATCTGCACCGCCCACTTCGTCACCGGCTTGGCGATGTCCACGATGTCGACCGCCTGGAAGGCTTCCTGGTGCAGTTTCGACGAGGCCGCCTGACCGGTGACGCAGAGGATCGGGATCGAGTCGGCCATCGCGGTGTACAGGCCGGTGATCATGTTCGTGCCTGCCGGGCCGGAGGTGCCGATGGCCACGCCGACGCGGCCGTTGGTGCGGGCCCAACCGTCGGCCATGTGCGTGGCGCCCTCCTCGTGGCGCACGGTCAGGTGCTCGATCCCGCCGCGGACCTCCATCGCCTTGTACAACGGGAGGATCGCCGCACCGGGACACCCGAAGGCGACGTCCACGCCTTCGGACTTGAGCACCTCGACCACCGCTTCCATCGCGGGCATGCGCGCCATCTCAGTTCCCTCCTCGGCCGGACAGCCGCTCGACCACGGTGAGCAGCGCGGAATGGTCGGAATCGCCGAGCCCCTGCGCGCGGGCGGCCTGCACCAGCGCGGCGACCTGGCCGCCGAACGGCAGGGAGACCTCGGCCTGCCGCGCCGCGTCGAGCACGATGCCCATGTCCTTGTGGTGCAGGTCGATCCGGAAGCCGGGCCGGAAGTCCCGCGCCAGCATGGACTCCCGCTTGAGCTCCAGGATCCGGCTCGCGGCCAGCCCACCGGCCAGCACGTCGAGCCCGGCCCGAGCGTCCACACCGGACGCTTCCAGCAGCACGATCGCCTCGGCCACCAGCGCGTAGGTGCCGCCGACCACGAGCTGGTTGGCCGCCTTGACCACCTGGCCCGCGCCGTTCGGCCCGACCAGCGCGGCCACCTTGCCGACCGCGTCGAAAACCGGCTTCGCCGCGTCGAAATCGGCTTGCGTGCCACCGGCCATGATGGACAGCACGGCGTTGACCGCGCCCGCCTCACCACCGGAGACCGGCGCGTCGAGCACGCGGACCTCCTTGCGGGCGCCCGCTTCGGCCACCTTCTGCGAGGTCTCCGGCTTGATCGTGCTGAAGTCGATGAACAGGGTGCCGGGCTTGATCGTCTCGAACACCCCGCCCTCGCCGAGCACGACCGCTTCGACGTGTGGATCGGCGGGCAGCATGGTGATCACCACGTCCGCGCCATCGATGGCGTCGGCGACCGAACCGGCCGCCTTGCCGCCGTCTTCGGCGAGCCGGGCGACGGCCTTCGCTTCGAGGTCGTAGCCGGTCACGGTGAACCCGGCGCGCACCAGGTTGCGGGCCATCGGCGCGCCCATGATGCCGAGGCCGATGAATGCGAGGTCAGTCATGGAGTTCCTTCGTCGTCTGGGAAAGCCAGCCGAAGCTGTCGGCGCTGGCACCGGACGGCTGGTACTCCAGGCCCACGTAGCCCGAGTAGCCGTTCGCGGCGAGCTTGCCGAGGTGCCCGGCGAGGTCGACCGATCCCGTGCCCGGCTCGTTGCGGCCGGGCGCGTCGGCGATCTGCACGTGGCCGATCCGGCCGGTGTGCGTGGCGATGACCGCGTCGAGGTCGTCGCCGTTGACGGTCAGGTGGTAGAGATCGGCCAGCAGCCGCAGGTTCCAGCCGTGGTCCTCGCGCTGCACCCGGTCGAGCACGGCGAGGGCGTCGGCGGCGGTGCGCAGCGGGTAGGCCGCGACCCCGCTCACCGGCTCGAGGAGCACCACCGCGCCGATGTCCCCGGCCGCGCGGGCGGCGATCGCCAGGTTCTCCGCGCCGATCTCGTCCTGCTCGGCCGGGTCGGTGCCGTCGATCCGGTTGCCGTACAGGGCGTTGAACGCCCGGCAGCCGAGTTCCTGCGCGATGCCGATCGCGATCGGCAGGCTCTCGCGGAACTCCCCGGACCGCCGCGGCAGCGAGACGAGCCCGCGGTCCCCGGCGGGCATGTCGCCCGCGGCGAAGTTCAAGCCCGCCAAGCGGACCCCGGCGTCACGGATCGCGCGGACGAACCGCGTGACCTCCGCGTCGCCGGGCGTCGAGGTTTCGAACGGCCACCAGAACTCGACCGCGTCGAACCCCGCCGCCTTCGCCGCGGCCGGGCGGTCGAGCAGGGGGAGTTCGGTGAAGAGGATGGAGAGGTTCACGTCGAGCCGGAGGCCTTCCGGCACGGAGACGGTCATGCTGCCCTTTCCCGGGTCCGGCGGTAGGCCCGCCAGTCCCCGATCTCGGTGATGTCGCGGAGTTGGACGTGGGAGGTGTACGGGCGGCGCAACAGCATCGCGAACGCCGAACTGCCGTCGGCCAGTTCGACGACGCCGAGCTCCAGTTCGTGGGGTTCGGACGGCAGCACGTGGTCGCGCAACGCGTCGAGGCCGATTTCGTAGACCTCGCCCGCGACCGCCGCGCCGCCGTGGGAGACCGGGAACAGCGCCGGGCACTGGTCGCCGACCGAGTAGAAGCGGTACTTGGGTGCCGTGGTGGTCGCGGTGACCAGCGGTGCCCCGCCGAGCAGGTGGTGCAGCGGTTCGCCGCGCATCGCGCCGCCGTTGAGGAACATCAGGACCACAGCCGTCCTCCTTAGAAGAGTGCTTTCACGCCGTTGATGCCGAAGTAGACGGCGAAGACCAGCGCCAGCAGGGTGAGCAGCCAGCCGGCCTCGCGCCATTTGCCCTTGCAGGTCTTGACCAGCACGAACGCGATCAGGCCCGCGCCAACGCCGTTGGTGATCGAGTAGGTGAACGGGATCAGCGCCGCGGTGAGGAACACCGGGATCGTGTAGTCCGCCTCGGTCCACGGGATGTGGCGGACCTGGGCCATCATCATGCCGCCGATGACCACCAGCGCCGGGGCCGCCGCCTGCGCCGGGACCACCCCGGCCAGCGGGGTGAACAGCAGGGTGAGCGCGAACAGCGCCCCGGTGACCACGCTCGCCAGCCCGGTCCGCGCGCCCTCGCCGACACCCGCCGCCGACTCCATGAACACCGTGTTCGGCGAGGAGCCGGTGACCCCGCCCGCGACCGCGCCCGCCCCGTCGACCAGCAGGATGCGGCCCATGCCGGGCACCTTGCCGTCCTTGGACAGCCCGGCCTCCTGCGAAACGCTGGTGATCGTGCCCATCGCGTCGAAGAAGCCGGACAGCACCAGGGTGAACAGGAAGATGGTCGCGGTCAGCGCGCCGGCCGAGACGAACCCGCCGAACAGGTCCACCTCGCCGAGCAGCCCGAAGTCGGGCGCGGCGAAGAAGTCCGTCGGCAGCGTCGGCTCGGTGCGGCCCCACTCGCCGAGGCCGAACCCGTCGTGCAGCACGACCGCGGCCACCGTGGCCACCCCGATGCTGATCAGCACCGCGCCGGGTACCTTGCGCGCTACCAGCACCGTCATCAGCAGCAGGCCGAAGCAGAACACCGCGATCGGCCAGCCGTCGAGGTGCCCGTCCACGCCGAGCTGCACCGGGACCGTGGTGCCCGCCGCGTCCGGGACGCGGGTGACGAACCCGGCGCTGACCAGGCCGACGAGCGCGATGTAGAGCCCGATGCCGACGGTGATCGCGGTTTTCAGCGGCATCGGGATGGCGTTGAGGATCCGCTCGCGGATCCCGCTGGCGGCCATCAGCACGATGCACAGGCCCTCCAGCACCACCAGGCCGAACGCCTGCGCCCAGGTCATCGAGGGCGCCATCTGGAAGGCCACGATGCCGTTGATGCCGAGCCCGGCGGCCAGCGCCAGCGGCGCGTTGCCGACCACGCCCATCAGCACGGTCATCACCGCCGCCGAGAGCGCGGTGGCGGTGGTCAGCTGGGCGGTGCTCAGCTTGGTGCCGGTGATGTCCGCCGACGCGCCCAGGATGAGCGGGTTGAGCAGCACGATGTAGGCCATCGCGACGAAGGTGGTGATGCCGCCGCGCACCTCGCGGCCGACGGTGCTGCGCCGGTCCGAGATCCGGAAGAACCGGTCGAGCGGGGACTTGCGTGGGGGTTCGGGCTCGTCTTCGTGAACCCGGTCATCGGGACGTGCCAGCGTCATTGGGGGCGTCCTCTCCCTTGCCGGTGGGTTTCGGGGACGTGGTTGTGGTGCTCCGGTCAGCGTTCGTGCGCTCAGTAGTCGACGCGGTCCGGCTGGTCGAGCCAGGTCGCGAACGGGGTGAAACCGTCCTCTACGGACACCTGGGCCACGGGTACGGACCAGGCGTCGCGAGGGGTGGAGAACAGGTCGTAGAAGGCGAGGTCGTCGAACCCGGCCTTCGCCGCGTCGTGCCGGTCGGCCGCGTAGACCACGCGGTCCACCCGCGCCCACAGCGACGAGGCCAGGCACATCGGGCACGGTTCGCAGGACGACACCAGCACGCAGCCGTCGAGCTTGAAGGTGCCCAGCGCGCGGCAGGCCGCGCGGATCGCGACCACCTCGGCGTGCGCGGTCGGGTCGAGGTCGGGGGTGACCCGGTTGACCCCGGTCGCGACGATCTCGCCGTCGCGCACGACCAGCGCGCCGAACGGGCCGCCGCCTTCCTTGACGTTCTTCGCGGCCAGCCGCACGCATTCGGTGAGCCAGGCGGCTTCGGCGGTTTCGATGGTGGTCATGGTTCTCCAGGTCTTCAGGTTCCGGTGATGTGCTCGGGCCGGATCGGCACGCGGGGCAGTTCCAGCCCGGTGGCCGCGCGAATGGCGTTCGCGATGGCCGGGGTGGCCGAGATGGTCGGTGGTTCACCGACCCCGCGCACGCCGTAGGGCGCGTGCGGGTCGGCGCGTTCCAGTACGTCGATGCGCATCGGCGGCATGTCCAGCACGGTCGGGATGAGGTAGTCGGTGAACGACGGGTTGCGCACCTTCCCGTCGCGGACCTGGATCTCCTCCATCACGGCCAGCCCCAGTCCCTGCGCCGAACCGCCCTGGATCTGGGCGATCACCGCGTCGGGGTTCATCGCCTTGCCGACGTCCTGCGCGCAGTCGAGCTGCACGACCTTGACCAGCCCCAGTTCGGTGTCCACGTCGACCACCGCGCGGTGGGCGGAGAAGCCGTACTGGACGTGCGCGTCGCCCTGCCCGGTTTCCGGGTCGAGCGGGTAGGTCGGGCGGTGGTGGTACTCCCGCGTTTCCTCGATCGCCTCGTCTCCGAGGATATCCGCCAGCCCCGCCAGCACTTCACCGTCGGAAGCCACGAGCTTTCCGCCGGACAGGGCCATTCCTTCGGGCGATCGTCCAAGTTGCCTTGCCGCGCGGGCGAAAACCCGGTCGGCCACGGCCCGGCACGCGTTGCGCACCGCACCGCCGGTGATGTAGGTCTGCCGCGACGCCGAACTGGAGCCGGCGTCGCCGACGCCGGTGTCCGCCGGGGGCACGGTCACGCGCGGCACACCGAGTTCCGTGCGCGCGATCTGCTGCTGCAGCGTGACCAGCCCCTGGCCGACCTCCGCCGCCGCGGTGTGCACCATGGCGACCGGTTCGCCGCCGAGCAGTTCCAGGCGCACCCTGGCGGTCGAGTAGTCGTCGAGCCCTTCGGCGTAGGAGATGTTCTTGATCGTCACGCCGTACCCGATGCCGCGGACCACGCCTTCGCCGTGCGTGGTGTTCGACGCCCCGCCCGGCAGTTCGCGGATGTCCACCGGGGACGTCCGGTTCTCCGGTGGCAGCGGCATGTCCTTGACCCGCTGCACGAGCTCGGCGACCGGGGCGGGGAAGTCGATCACCTGCCCGGTGACGTTCGCCGAGCCCTCGCTCATCGCGTTGCGGATGCGCAGGTCCGCCGGATCCATGCCGAGCGCCGCCGCCAGTTTGTCCATTTGGGACTCGTAGGCGTAGGTCGGCTGCACCGCGCCGAGCCCGCGCATCGCGCCGCACGTCGGGTTGTTGCTGTAGACGCCCCAGCCCTCGATCTTCGCGTTGGGCACGTTGTACGGCCCGACGCTCAGCGTGGTCCCGTTGCCGACCACCACCGGTGTCTTCGAGGCGTAGGCACCACCGTCGAAGTACATCCGGGCGCGGACGTAGACCAGGTCGCCGTCCTTCGTCGCGCCGTGCTCGTAGTACATCTTCGCCGGGTGCCGGTGCACGTGGCCGAAGAACGACTCCTCGCGGTTGTAGACCATCTTCACCGGCCTGCCGGTGCGCAACGCGAGCAGGCACGAGTGGATCTGCATGGACAGGTCCTCGCGCCCGCCGAACGCGCCACCCACCCCGGACAGGGTCAGCCGCACCTTCTCCAGCGGCAATCCCAGCGCCTTCGCCGTCTGCCGCTGGTCCACGTGCAGCCACTGGGTGGCCAGGTACAGGTCGACCCCACCGTCCTCGGCGGGGATCGCCAGCCCGGACTCCGGCCCGAGGAAGGCCTGGTCCTGCATGCCGATCTCGTACACCCCGGACACCACCACGTCGGCTTCGGCGTCCGGGTCCCCGCGCACGATCCGCTGGTAGCGCACCAGGTTCCCGTCCGGGTGCAGCTTCGGCAGCGTGGTGTCGTGCGCGGCCCGCTCGGGATCGGTGATCGGCTCCAGCACCGCGTAGTGGACCACGATCTCCTTGAGCGCCTGCCGGGCGATCTCGGGGTGGTCGGCGGCCAGGATCGCCACCGGCTCGCCCTGGTAGCGCACCCGGTCGGCGGCCAGCGCCGGGGTGTCCTGGTACTTGAGGCCGTAGACGTTCTCGCCGGGCACGTCCTCGTGGGTGAGCACCGCGTGCACGCCCGGCACGGCGAGCGCGGCGGCGGTGTCGATCCCGGTGATCAGCGCGTGCGGGTGCGGGCTGCGCAGGGTCGCGCCCCACAGCATGTCCTCGTGCCACAGGTCCGAGGAGTAGGCGAACTCGCCCCGCACCTTGAGCACGCCGTCCGGGCGCAGCGGGCTTTCCCCGATGCCGCCGGTGATCGTGTCGTCGAGTTCCTGCGGAGAGCGGGTGGGGATCGGTGTGCTCACTGCGCTGCCTCCACCTTCCGCGCGGCGGCCAGCCGGACGGCGTCCAGGATCTTCTCGTAACCGGTGCAGCGGCACAGGTTCCCGGCCAGCGCCTCGCGGATCTCGGCGTCGCTGGGCTGGTGGTTGCGCTCGATCAGGTCGTGCGCGGCGACGAGCAGGCCCGGGGTGCAGAACCCGCACTGCACCGCACCACGCTCCACAAAGGACTCCTGAACGGGGTCGAGTTCGTCACCGTCGGCGAGCCCTTCGACGGTGCGCACCTCGCGGCCCTCGGCCTGCCCGGCCGCGACCAGGCAGGCACACGCCGGGACCCCGTCGAGGTAGACCGTGCACGAACCGCATTCGCCCTGCTCGCAAGCATTCTTGGCACCGGGCAGGCCCAGGCGCTCACGCAGCAGGTAGAGCAGGCTCTCGCCCTCCCAGACGTGGTCGGCCCGCCGGTGCTCCCCGTTGACCGTGACGTTCACGCGCATGCCTGCCAGCTCCCTTCGCGGTAGTCCTGCCACGCCCAGTCCAGCGTCCGCCGCGCCATCACGGCCAGTGCGTGCTTGCGGTAGGCGGCGCTGCCGCGCACGTCGTCGATCGGTGACGCGGCGGCGGCCACCAGTTCGCCGAAGCGGCGCTTCACCGAGTCCTCCAGCGCGCGCGGCGAGGTCCAGTGGTTCCGGTCGGCCAGCTCACCGGCCAGGAACTCCTCGGCGTCGACCGCCCGGCGCGGGGTCGGCGCCGCCGAGCCGACGCCGGTGCCGACCCGGCCGCTCTCGGGGTGCAGCGCCAGGCCGAACGCGCACACCGCGATCACCATCGCGTTGCGGCTGCCGATCTTGCTGAACTGCTGCGGCCCGGTCGCCGGGCGCAGGTGCACCGCGGTGATCAGCTCGTCCTCGGCGAGCACGTTGCGCTTCACCCCGGTGTAGAAATCCTTCACCGGCACCAGGCGCGTGCCGCGCACCGAGGCGACCTCCACCTCGGCGTCCGCGGCCAGCAGCGCCGGGTGCGCGTCACCGGCCGGTGAGGCCGCGCCCAGGTTGCCGCCCACGCTGCCGCGGTTGCGGATCTGCGGTGAGCCGACCGTGCGCGAGGCCATCGCCAGCCCGGGCAGCCGGTCGCCGAGTTCGGCGATGATCCGGGTGTAGGGCACGCTCGCGCCGATCCGGACGCGGCCGTCCACCACCGCGTGCTCGTGCAGCTCGGCCACCCGGCCGAGGTCGAGCAGCGCGGCCGGGCGCCGGTGGTCGAAGTTCAGCTCGACCATCACGTCGGTGCCCCCGGCCAGCGGCACGGCCTCGGGGTGCGCGGCCTTCGCCGCCAGTGCTTCGGCGAGCGTCGACGGTCGCAGGAAGTCCATTGTGTCCGTCCCTTCAGGAATCGTCCCGCCGCACGGTGCCCTCGATCAGGCCGTACGGGCGGTCCGCGGCGAAGAACACCTCACCGGGGTTGTCCAGGCCGAAGGCCGACAGGTCGCTGAGGAAGTGGTGCTTGTTCGGCAGGGACAGGCTGATCTCGGCGATCTCCGGCACGTTCTCCAGCACCCGGGTGCCCATCGCGTAGAGCGTCTGCTGGAGCGAGTAGCTGTAGGTTCCGCCGAACGCGTCGAGCAGGCTCGCGCGGGCGGTGTCGAACGCCTTGCCCCAGTCGACCCCGTCGACCGTGCCGAACCGCCAGGTCGCGGAGACCGCGGTGGCCAGGATGCGGTCCTTGACCTCGGCCAGCGTGGTGTACTCGTCGCGCGGGAAGCCCCAGAACTCCGAGTCGGTCGAGTTGAGCACGGTGAGGTCGGTCAGCCCGCCGGTGACCTCGGCGCGCTCGCCGTCGTAGGTGATCAGCGCGGTGCGCGTGCCCCCGCCGGAGCGCGCGAACGAGTGGTGCGACGGCCGGCCGCCGACCTCCAGCCGCGCCCAGGGGTAGCTCTCGATGCGCACCTTCGCGGCGTGGATCGACGGCTGCGTGTCGACGAACCGCCTGGCCAGGCGCAGGCCGTAGTCCTCGATCTCGCCGATGCCCTCCCTGGCGAAGGCGAACACGGTGTTCTTCTGCGTGTCGGTGGCGAGCACCTTGTCGTTGGCCCCGGTCAGGTGCGTGTCGGTCATGTCGCCGGACAGCGAGACGCTCACGTTCAGATCGGTGATCTCGTGCCGCCCGCCGTCGCGGTCGATCCGGACCACGCGGTTCTCCGCCTTGCCGTACTGGTTCTCGCCGAGCACGATCGCCATAACCCTGTTCCTTCCTGCTGCGTTGTGAAGCAGTACACAGCCGGGCCCGGCGGAGCGACCACGGCTGATCCACCGAAACCCGCCGTTCACCCCGGCGCCGTTTTTGTGGTTACCTCCAAAGGCCCTCCACGTCGCGGTATGCGGTACTGGGAGGCCGACGGAACGGGAGGTGCGGGTGCGACTCGGAGCCCTGCTGGACACGCCGGAGCTGGGGCTGACCCTGCTCTTCGGCCCGGACGCGCGCGAGCGCGAGTTCGAACGCGTGTTCACCTCGACGCTGAGCGATCCCACGCGGTACCTGACCGGCGGTGAGCTGGTGCTCTGCGGGATGCGGTGGCTGCCGGCGCCCGCCGACGCGGACGCCTTCGTCGCCACGCTGGTCCAGGCCGGGGTGGTGGCGCTCGGCGCCGGGACGGCCGAGGCGCCCGGCCCGGTGCCGGACTACATGATCGAGTCGTGCCGGGGGGCCGGCCTGCCGCTGTTCGAGGTGCCGGTGTCGGTCTCGTTCGCCACGGTCAGCGAGCGCGTGATCCTCGGCCTGGCCGCCGAGCGGGCCGGGCCGGGCGGGCTGGCCGGGCACCGCCGCCTGCTCGCCGCGGTGACCGCGGGCGGCGGCCTGCCCGCGCTGGTCGAGGCGGGGGCGGCGGAACTGGGCGCGGACTGCTGGGTGCTGAGCGCGACCGGCCGGGTGATCGCCGGTACGAGCGACGACCCGGCCGGGCTCGACGCGGCGAAGCGCGCGCAGTTCGCCCGCCGGTACCTGATGGGGGAGCGGCTGCCGCGCGTCGCCGACGGGTTCACGCTGCTGGCCTCGGCGAACAAGGCGGGCCACCGGATGGCCAGCTGGTTCGTCGTGGTCGCCGGGGACCACGCGCGCTGGGAACCCGCCCAGCGCGAGGTCGCCGCCGAGTTCGCCGCGCTGGCCGGGCTCGAACGGTCCAGGTTGGACGATGCGAAACGGATCGAGAACCGGCTGGCCGAACCGTTGCTGCGCAAGGTGCTCTCCGAGGGCGCCACGCAGCCGGAACTGACCTCGCGGCTGGCCGCGGCCGGGTTCTCCGGCGGGGAGCAGGTGCTGGTGCTCTCGGCCGGGGTGCAGGGCGGCGGACCCGGCCTGGCGCCGGTCATCCTGGACGAGGTGCTCGCCCCGTTCGACGGCCCGGCGCTGGTCGGCACGGTGGAGAACGAGACCTTCGGCCTGCTGGCGGTGGCCGAACCCGCCGACGGGCTGGCCGAGCGGATCCGCGAGGCCGTGCTGCTGGTGGAGCCCGCGCTCGGCTCAGCGCGGCTGGCCGTCGGCATGAGCCGCGCGCCCGACGCGCAGGCGTTGCGGCCCACCATCACCGAGGCCCGGCACGCCCGCAAGCTCGCCGAGCTGGGCCCCGGCCGCGCTTCGGTGGTCGCCGGGGACGAGGTCGCCTCCCACCTGCTGCTGCTCGCCGCCGTGCCGGAGGAACTGCGCCGCTCGTTCGGCGCGAAGGTGCTCGGCCCGCTGCTGTCCTACGACGAGGCGCACGGCTCCGATCTGGTGCACACGCTGAAGATCTTCCTGGAGAACTCCGGTTCGTGGACGCAGACCGCGGCCGAGCTGCACCTGCACGTGAACACGCTGCGGTACCGGGTCAGCCGGATCTCCGAGCTGACCGGCCGCGATCTCGGCCGGTTCGCCGATCGGGTCGATCTGTACCTGGCGGGCTGCTTCACCCGGGAGTGGGGGTTGCAGGCGGGCGAGTGAGGCCGTCGAGCACGCGGTCGAGGCCGTCGCGGAACCAGCTACCGGGGTCGGCGGTTTCGGGTGGTCCGCCCAGTTCGGTGGTCCACCGGGGAAGGCGGCGGGCTTCGGCGGCCCACCACGTGCGGTAGGTCTGGCCGGTACGGGCTTCCTGGTGTTCGGAGAGGAGCAGCAGGGCCATGCCCTGCACGTAGGCGCTCAGCGCCAGGTACCGGCTGAGCGCGGTCGGCGGGTCGAACCCGAGCGCGAGGAAGGCGTCGATCATCGCCCCCGCGGTGTCCAGCACGGCGGGGACCAGGGGCGGGCGGGTGCTCGCGAGCACGCTGACCAGCCAGGGGTGCGCGCGGTAGGCAGCCCATTCGGCCTCGGCGAGTTCGGTGAGGGTGCCTCGCGGCGGGGGAGTGAGCAGGCGCTGGACCATCGTCGCGACGAGCTTGTCGCGGCTGCCGAACGCGCGCTGCGCTTCGACCAGCGAGGTGCCCGCGATGGCGCGCAGGGTGACCGCGCCGATGCCCTCGGCGTCGGCGAGTGCGATGGCTTTGTCGACCAGTTCACCGGTTTTCGACGTGGTCCGGCGCGGGTTTGCCTGCCGCCCGTGGTCGCGGCGACGCCGGTAGGCGCGGGACTGGCAGGAGCGGGAGCAGTAGCGCCGCGGGCGTCCGGTGCGAGCGGGTTCGCCGGTTTCCCGGCCGCATTCGAGGCACGCGTTTCGACTCACGTCCATGTGCGTCGAAACTACTTCACCGGGGGTGCCTGGCGCGAGAGCGTGGACGGCATGACACTGATCGTCCGCCCCGCCGAACCGTCGGAATTCGACGCGGTGCTGGGGCCTTGCGTGACCGCGTTCGCCGATGAAGCCGTCTCGGCGTGGGTCGTCCCGGATCCGGTGTTGCGGCGGGAGCGCACGCTGGAGCTGTTCTCGACTTCGCTGCGCGAGGCCGTCGAAGCCGGGCGGCTGGTCGTCGCCTTCGATGGTGCGTTCGTCGCCGCGTCGATCTGGTTCCCTTGGGAGGGACCGGTTCCCGAGCCCGACGGGGACGACCGCCTGGCCACGGTCCTGGCCGCGACGGCCGCCCGGCACCCGCGCGAACCGCACGTGTACCTCTCGTCGATGGCCGCCCTGCCGGACCGCCGCGGCTCGGGCGCGGGAACGGCCCTGCTGCGGTACGGCATCCAGCGCGCCGGCGGGCTGCCGATCTACCTGGAGGCGTCGACCCCGCGGAACCGGCAGCTCTACCTGCGCCACGGTTTCACCGACCACGGCCCGCCCATCCCCTTGCCGGACAACGGCCCCGAACTCCAGCCGATGTGGCGGTCTCCGGCCGGATCAGGCGTCGGCCCGGCGGAGGCGTTCCCTGGCTTCGGGCTCCGACAGTGAGGTGAGGGGCAGGCCGGCCGCGTGCTGGTACTTGGCGTCGTAGGCCCTGGTCCAGACGCCCGCCGCCCACGCGTGCTGGAGTTCGGCGGTGCTGAACTCCCGGCCACGCGCGCGGCAGTACGCGTCGAGGAAGCGCTCGGTGTCCTCGACCGTGGCCAGCTCGTCGGCGTCCACGGTCGAATACAGCGCGGCGGCGAAACCGACCAGGACGGCTTCGCTGTCGGCGGTGATGCTGTCCCAGTCGTGCACCACCAGCAGCGTGTCGCCGTTCCAGCGCAGGTTGCCGGCGAGCCAGTCGCAGTGGCCGATCACTGCTGCGGATTCACCGGTCCGCAACCGGTCGCGGGCACGGCGCCCGGCATCGTCGATCCACTCCGCGCCGGACACGTCGTTGAGGTCGAGGTCCTCCGGGGACGGCCACAGCCCGCCGTGGGTCCAGTCGGCCCACGACAGTGGCGGGTCGAGAGTGGACACTTCGTCCGGCCGTGGCGCCAGCCGGATCAGCCACGCGAACGCCTCGGCGAAGCCCACGGCCGCGTGCTCCGCACTCGGGAGCGCCGCGCCGCCAGGCAGGTAAGCCTCCGCGGTGGCCACACCGTCACCCAGCGGCGCGACTCCGGTAAGCGGCCGCGGACACGGATAACCGGCCTCGTGCAGGCGGCGCTGCACCTCCACGCATGCCGCCAACCGAGGCGAGGCCGGGCGAACCTTGACCACGACCTCACGGCCGTCGGCCAGCCGCAGCCCGATGACGGCGGACAGGAACCCCGAGCTGAACAACTCCTCCGCCGGCGGGCTGCCCAGCTGCTCCACGCACCACCGGGCCAGGCGGCCGGGATCGACGGTACGCGTGGGCATCAGCTCACCAGGTCGCGCAACTGGGCACGTGCCGTCACGCCGAGTTTCGGGAAACTCCGGTACAGGTGCGACCCCACCGTCCGCGGCGACAGGAACAGCCGTTCCCCGATTTCGCGGTTGCTCAGTCCCCGCGCCGCCAGGCGGATGATCTGTTGTTGTTGCGGGGTAAGCGAACTCAGCGCGTCCGGCGAGGTGGCGGCGTCGACCCCGGCGGCCCGCAGTTCGCCTTCGGTGCGGGCGATCCACGGCCGGGCACCCAGGCGGCGGAAGATCTCCATCGCCGCCAGCAGGCGCGGGCGGGCATCGGTGATGCGACGACGACGCCGCAGCCATTCCGCGTAGTCCAGCAGGATCTGCGCCCGTTCGAACGGCCACTGCTCGCCGGCCGGATCCGCCAGCGCGGCCTCGAAGTGCGCCGCGGCCGAGTCGGGGTCCAGCAGCGCGAAAGCCCGGTGGAGCAAGGCGTTCATCCGCGGCGAGCGTTCCCCGTCCAGGTGCTTCGCGCACCGCTCGACCACCAACGCGGCCTCGGCTTCGTGCCCGGTGCGGACCGCGGCCGCCGCCAGTTCCGCCAGCCCGGCGTAGGAACACGAGTAGTGCACGGGGTCGCCCGCCGGGGTGAACAGCAGCCGGAACTGCTCGTACGCGGTCACGTGATCCCCGTCGGCCACCGCCGCCATGCCGAGCGCCCACCGGATGCGCACGGCCACCGCCCTGCTGCGCGACGGGTCCACAAAGGACAAACCGGTACCCGCCACCTCGCGGGCTCGCGCGGTTTCGCCGGACAACGCCAGCGCGGCGGCTTCGAGCGAACGCACCGCCGCGTCCAGGTGGGGGAGCCCGGTACCGGCGGAACTCGCGCTCGCCGCCGCCAGCCGCGCCTGCGCCCACTGCCCGTTCTCCAGGTACGCCCAGCCGGCCGAGCACCCGAGCCCCGTCGGCAGCGAACCGCTCATCCGCCACCGGTGCAGCGCGTCATCGAAGATCCGCACGGCCTGGCCCACCTCGTCGAGCAGCCACGCCATCGCGCCCAGCGAGACCAGCCGCCCCGGATCGCCCCCGGCGCGCGAGACCAGCTCCGGGATCGCCGCCGCCAGCTCGGCCCGCCGGACCGTCGGCTCCAGCAGGGCGAGCGTCCAGGGATCGTCGACGACCCGCGCCCGCACGGCGAGCCGGTGTTCCTCGTCGCCGGAGTAGAAACCCGCCACCGACGCCGAAGCCATGGCGATCGGGGCCAGGTCCGGGTCGTCCGCCGCGCTGAGCAGCAGCGAGATCGCGGTGTCGTGCTCGGCGCTCAGCGTCAGCACCTGCCCGACCCGCAGCGACGCCTGCGCCACCAGCGCCGGGTCGTCGGTGCTCGCGCTCGCCTTCGCCGCCAGCTGCTCGACCCACTGCGGCTGCCCGGTGTTGACCGCCACGCCCGCCGCGGTCACCAGGCGGCGCGCGCGGTCGTGCCGGTCCGGGCTCAGCTCGGCGGCGCGTTCCAGCGCGGTCGCCGCCGCCGCGTAACCACCGCGTTCACGGGCCCGGGCGGCGGAATCCTCCAGTGCGGCGGCGATTTCCTCGTCCGGTGCCTCGGCCGCGGCGGCGAGGTGCCAGGCCCGGCGATCGGGTTCCGTGGCGAGCATCCCGGCCAGCCGCCGGTGCGCCCGGCGCCGCGCGGCCAGCGGCGCGCCGTGGTAGATCGCCGACCGCACGAGCGGGTGCCGGAAGCGCACGCCATCGCTGAGGCGGAGCAGCCCGGCGCGCTCGGCGGGAGCGAGCTCCTCGGCCAGTTCGACCGCCGCGAGGTCGTCGGCGGCGACCAGCAGCAGCGCCTCGCGCGTCGGCTCGGGCAGCCCGGCCAGATCGGCGGCGAACACCCGTTCCAGCCGCTCGGTCAACGGCAGCACGTCCTCGTCGGAGTCGCCCGCCCTGGCCAGTTCGACCAGGGCCAGCGGATTTCCGGCGGCCTGGTCGAGCACCCGCAGCCGCCGCTTGCCGGACGGCGGATCCGGCTGCTGGTCCAGCAGTTCGCCGGCTTCCCTGACCGACAGCGGGCCGAGTGCCAGCAACGGGAATCCGCCGTACCCGGCCGCGTCCCTGGTCCCGCCGAGCACGGCCAGCGGCTCGTCGTCGATGCGCCGCGCGGCGAACGCGAGCGCGTCGAGCGAACCGGCGTCGAGCCACTGCAGGTCATCGGCGACCACCAGCACCGGCGAGCGCTGCGCGAGTTCGGACAGCAGGGTGAGCAGCGCGACCCCGACCAGCAGCCGGTCCGGGCTCCCGGTCCCGGCCAGCCCGATCGCGCCGAGCAGGGCCGCGCGCTGCCGCTCCGGCAGTTCCTCCAGTTCCGCCCGGACCGGGCGCAGCAACTGGTGCAGTCCGGCGAAGGGCAGGTTCGACTCGCTCGCCGAACCGGTCATCCGGAGCAGCCTGCCCCGGTGCGCCGCCGCGGCCGCCTCCAGCAGCGTGCTCTTGCCCGCGCCCGGTTCACCGGCCACGATCAGCACGCCGCCGGTCAGCCCGAGCACCGCCTCGCGTTCGCGGTCCCTCACCATGAGCCGACTGTATCGCCGACTGCAGTCAGGTGACCGATACCGCCGGGCGCACCCGCTGGCCAGGCTGGGGACATGCACACCACCACCATCGGCGAGGTCGAGATCACCCGCGTGGTCGAGCTGTCGGCCAAGGGCCTGCCCCGCCAGTTCGTCTTCCCCGACGTGCCGGTCGAGAAGTGGCGCGAGCACGAGCACTGGCTGGCGCCCGAGTTCCTCGACCCCGCCGCCGACGAGGTCCGCACGATGATCCAGACCTGGCTGCTCCGCAGCGAGGGCCGCACCATCCTGATCGACACCGGCATCGGCAACGGCCGCGAACGCCCGTACATGCCGTTCTTCGCCCACCTCGACACGAACTTCCTCGTCGACCTGTCCTCGGTCGTCCGGCCGGAGGAGGTGGACGTGGTGATCTGCACGCACGTGCACGGCGACCACGTCGGCTGGAACACCCGGCTGGTCGACCGCGAATGGCGGCCGACCTTCCCCAACGCCGAGTACGTGATCGCCCGCCCCGACTTCGACTACTGGAACCCGGAGAACAACCACCGCACGCGCTCGGGACGCCGCATGCAGAACGTGTTCGAGGACAGCGTCGCCCCGGTGCACCGCGCCGGGCAGACCGTGCTCTGGGAGGGCGAGCACTACGACGTCGACGCCAACCTCCGCCTCCAGCTGATGCCGGGGCACACGCCCGGTTCGGCCGTGGTGCACCTGCGGGATGAGGCGGTGTTCGCGGGCGACCTGCTGCACAGCCCGCTGCAGATCGCCGAGCCCGACTGCGGGCCGTGCTTCGACGAGGACGAGAAGCAGGCGGGGGTCAGCCGCCGCCGGGTGCTGGAATGGGCCGCGGACCACAACGCGCTGCTCGTGCCCGCGCACTTCCCCGGCGCCGGTGCGGCGGAAGTGCGCCGTGACGGCGGCAAGTTCGCGGTGAAGGAGTGGGTGGCGTGGCGGTGAAGGTCTTCCGGAACATCTCGTACGCGGCCCCGCCGGTGGGGGCCGCCCGGTTCGCCGCGCCGGTGCCGGTCGACGGGGTGCCGCGCGAGCACGGTCCGTCGGCGCCCGCGCCGGACCGCCGCTTCCCGGTGGACCTGAGCCCGGTGATCGGCCCCGGCTGGGTGCGCGGTGAGGACTACCTGACGGTCAACGTGACCACCCCGTCGACCACCGGCAGCGCGCCGGTGATGGTCTTCGTGCACGGCGGCGGGTTCGTCTCCGGCACCGGGCAGGCACCGCTCTACGACGGCACCTCGTTCGCCCGTGACGGCGTGGTGCTGGTGACGCTGAACTACCGGCTCGGCGCGCCCGGCTGGCTGGACCTGCCCGGGGCGCCGCGCAACCGCGGCCTGCTCGACGTGGTCGCCGCGCTGCGGTGGGTGCGGGCGCACATCGGCGAGTACGGCGGTGACCCGGACCAGGTGACCGTGTTCGGGCAGTCGGCGGGCGCGATGATCGTCAGCGCGCTGCTGGTCACGCCCGAGGCCGGTGGCCTGTTCCGGCGGGCGATCAGCCAGAGCGGCGGGCTCAGCCCGGCGACCGGCGAGCAGGCGGCCGAGACCACCCGCGCACTGGCCGGGCGGCTGGGGATCGCCGCCACGGCCGAGGCCTTCGCCGAGATCCCTGACGACCGGCTGGTCGCCGAACTCGGCCGGGTGCCCGGTGGTGCGCGGCTGACGCCGCTCGGGGTGGTGCTGGACGAGATCCCGCCGCCGCATCCGGTCGACCTGCTGGCGGGCACGAACTCCGAGGAGTCGCGCCTGTACCAGCTGCCCGAGTACAGCGCGGCGATCGACCGGATGTTCAGCGAGGGCACGCGACGCCTGGTCGAGCGCTACGACAAGGCGTTCACCTACGAGTTCGACTGGCGGGGCGGCCCGTTCGGTGCCTGCCACACCGCCGAACTGCCGTTCGTGTTCGACCGGGTGGACCTGCCGGAACTACGCACCCCGGGCGGGCTGCTCGGGCCCTCGGTGCCGGACGGCCTGGCCGCCGAACTGCACGGCGCGTGGGTCCGGTTCGCCGGGACCGGGGACCCCGGCTGGACCGGGGAACGACGGTTCACTGCTGGTAGTGGTAGCTCTGGGCGCTGAACCCGATGTCCGGGTGCCAGCCCCAGCCGCTCATCTGGTGGCTCTGGCCGGTGCAGTCGGTGCCGGCGTAGAGGGTCACCGGATGGGGCGCGGAGATCTCGTAGGAGCGCGACGGCGGCAGGTGCCAGCAGCCGGTGGAGTAGATGGTGGTGCGGTACCAGGGACCGCTGAAGCCGGCCTGCGGCCAGAAGCAGCCGTTGTAGATCATGCTGCTGCAGAGCAGTTCGGGTTGTTCGGCCTGCGCCGGGGTGGCGAAGCCGAAGGCGGCGAGCAACGGGAAGATCAGCGCGGTTCTTCGCAGTTTCCTCATCCGGGAAAGCCTAGTGACCGCACGCCGTGATCGGGACTCGAGCGAGGGCCGCGGCCGCGGTGGGTACGGTGGACGGTGAACCGAGGAGGAGCACGCAATGGACCCCATCTCCGCCGTCGACCTGTACTGGCGGCCCGGCTGCCCGTTCTGCATGGACCTGATGCCCAGGCTGCGCCGCAGCGACCTCCCGGTGCGCGAGTTCAACATCTGGGAGGACGCCGAAGCGGCGGCCCGCGTGCGGTCGGTCGCGGACGGCAACGAGATCGTGCCCACGGTGTTCGTCGGCGGGCACTTCATGATCAACCCGACGTTCGAGCAGATCGAAGCCGCCGTCCGCGAGCACGCCCCGGAACTGCTCGCCTCCTAGCCCGGCTTCCGGGGCTGCCCCGGAAGCCACCTCCGTGACCCGGGTGCGGGCTAGGGACGCGGCGCGTTGCGCAGGTTGCTGCGCGCCATGTCGATCATCTTGCCGACCCCGCCGTTGAGCACCGTCTTGCTGGCCGCCAGCGCGAACCCCCGGACCATCTCGCCGGTGATCTTCGGCGGGATGGACAGCGCGTTCGGGTCGGTGACCAGCTCGACCAGCGACGGGCCGTCGTGGTCGAACGACTTCCGCAGCGCGTCGCCGATCTGCGCCGGGTCCTCCACCCGGATCGAGTGGACGCCGCACGCCTCGGCGATCGCGGCGAAGCTCACCGGCACCTGGTCCGTGCCGTAGTCGGGCAGCCCGTCCACCAGCATCTCCAGCTTGACCATGCCGAGCGTGGAGTTGTTGAACAGCACCACCTTCACCCCGACGTCGTAGGCCGAGAGGGTGAGCAGGTCGCCCATCAGCATGGCCAGCCCGCCGTCGCCGGAGATCGAGACCACCTGCCGGTCCGGCTGCGCCAGCTTCGCGCCGATCGCGTGCGGCAGCGCGTTGGCCATGCTGCCGTGGCGGAACGAGCCGATCACCCGGCGCCTGCCGTTGGGCGTGAGGTACCGCGCCGCCCAGACGTTGCCCATGCCGGTGTCCACGGTGAACACCGCGTCGTCGTCGGCCAGCTCGTCGACCAGGTCGGCGGCGTACTCGGGGTGGATCGGGCGGTGCTGCTCGGTGCGCCCGGTGTAGGCGTCGACCACCTTCTCCAGCCGCCGGACGTGCTCGCGCAGCATCCGGTCGAGGAAGGTGCGGTCGGTGTGCCCGCGCAGCAGCGGCAGCACCGCCTTGATCGTCTCCTTGACGTCCCCGTGCAGCGCCAGCTCCAGCGGGGTGCGGCGGCCGAGGTGCGCCGGGTCGATGTCGATCTGGATGGTGCGGGCCTGCGGCAGGAAGTTGTCGTACGGGAAGTCGGTGCCCAGCAGCACCACCACGTCGGCCGCGTGCATCGCGTCGTAGCAGGCGCCGTAGCCGAGCAGCCCGCTCATGCCGACGTCGTACGGGTTGTCGTACTGGATCCACTCCTTGCCGCCGAGCGAGTGCCCGACCGGCGCGGCCAGCCGCTCGGCCAGCGCCATCACCTCGTCGTGCGCGCCCGCGGCACCCGCGCCGGCGAACAGCATCACCTTCTCGCCGGAGTCCAGCAGCCGGGCCAGCTCGGCGACCTGGTCGGTGGGCGGGATGGTGGGGGAGGGCTTGACCAACTGCACGCGCTCGACCCCGGGCACCGGCGCCTTGCGCTCGGAGACGTCGCCGGGAATGGTCAGCACGGACACCCCGCCCTTGCCGACCGCCACCTGCATGGCGATGCGCAGCAGTCGAGGCATCTGCTCCGGCTGCGAGACCAGCTCGCTGAAGTGGCTGCACTCGACGAACAGCCGGTCGGGGTGGGTTTCCTGGAAGAAGCCGGTGCCGACCTGCGCGGACGGGATGTGCGAGGCGATCGCCAGCACCGGCGCGCCGCTGCGGTGGGCGTCGAACAGGCCGTTGATCAGGTGCAGGTTGCCCGGGCCGCAGCTGCCCGCGCAGACCGCGAGCTTGCCGGTGACCTGGGCCTCGGCGGCGGCCGCGAAGGCGGCGGTCTCCTCGTGCCGGACGTGGACCCACTCGATGCCGTCGGTCCGGCGGACGGCGTCCACGATCGGGTTGAGGCTGTCGCCGACGATGCCGTAGATCCGCTCGACCCCGGCTTCGCGCAGCGTGCGCACCAGCTGCTCGGCCACTGTTGCCATTCCTCGGTCCTCCCCGTTGCTTCGTCGATCGGTACCTCCAGGTTCACCCCGTCGGCGGCATGTGTCCAATGCCTGATCCTCACCGGATCGATGCACTGAGACTATGGATCGCATGGAACTGCGAGTGCTGCGCCTGTTTCGGGAGGTCGCCGAAGGGGCGACGGTGACCGAGACGGCAACCCGGGCGAGGGTCACCCAACCGGCGCTTTCCCGCGCGCTGAAACGGCTGGAGCACGAGGTGGGCGCCGAGCTGTTCCAGCGCTCCGGCCGCGCGCTGCGGCTGACCCCGGCCGGGCGCGCGTTCAAGCAGCACGCCGACGCGGTGCTGGAGAGCTACGAACTCGGCGTGCGGGCGGTCGGCGAGCTGGTCGACCCGGACACCGGCGTGGTGGCGCTGGCGTTCCTGCACACGCTGGGCACCTGGCTGGTGCCGCCGGTGCTGAGCGGGTTCCGGCGGCGCCACCCGCGCGTGCGGTTCGACCTGCGCCAGCACGGTGAGGCGGGGCTGACCGCGGAACTGCTCGACGGCACCGCCGACCTGGTGCTGACCAGCGGCGATCCCGGCGACTCGCGGATCACCTGGCAGCGCCTGCTGGTCCAGCCCCTGCGGGTGGCCGTGCCGCCGAACCACCGGTTCGCCCGGCGACGCCAGATCCGGCTCGCGGAACTCGCCGAGGAGCCGTTCATCCTGCTGCGCAAGGGGTACGGCCTGCGCGACACCACCGAGGCGCTGTGCGCCGAAGCCGGGTTCAGCCCGCTCGTCGGCTTCGAGGGCGACGAGGTGGAGACCCTGCGCGGGCTGGTGACGGCCGGGCTCGGCGTCTCGCTGCTGCCGCTGCCGCACACCGCGATGTTCCCGCCGTCCCCGGCCGAGCACCCGGCTCCGCACCTGCGGGTGTCCGATGTGGTCTGCGCGCGGGACATCGGCATCGCCTGGCTGGCCGGCCGCGACCTGCCGCCGGTCAGCGAATCCTTCCGGCGGCACGTGCTCGCGACCGCGCCCCGCGCTTTGCCCGAGGACTAACGGCGTCGCGAGGCGCGGAGGAACTCGCGGTTGAGGTTGGCGATGCTGGTGAACGGGATGCCCTTCGGGCACGCCGCCACGCACTCGCCGACGTTCGTGCAGCCGCCGAAGTCCTCGGCGTCCATCGTCTCGACCATGTCCAGGACGCGCTGCTCGCGTTCCGGCGAACCCTGTGGCAGCACGTTCAGGTGCGTCACCTTCGCCGCGGTGAACAGCATCGCCGAGCCGTTCGGGCAGGCCGCCACGCAGGCCCCGCAGCCGATGCAGGTGGCGTTGTCGAAGGCCAGGTCGGCGTCCGGTTTCGGCACCGGGGTGGCGTGCGCCTCGGGCGCGGCGCCGGTGGGCGCGGTGACGTACCCGCCGGCGCCGATGATCCGGTCGAACGCCGACCGGTCCACCACCAGATCCTTGACCACCGGGAAACCCTTGGCCCGCCACGGTTCCACGTCGATCACGTCACCGTCGCGAAAGGACCGCAGGTGCAGCTGGCAGGTGGTGGTGCGCTCGGGGCCGTGTGCCTCGCCGTTGATCACCACCCCGCAGGAACCGCAGATGCCCTCGCGGCAGTCGTGGTCGAAGGCGATCGGCTGCTCGCCGTGCTCGATGAGTTCCTCGTTGAGCACGTCCAGCATTTCCAGGAAGGACATGTCCGGGCTGACGTCGTCGACCGGGTAGGTGACCATGCCGCCCTCGTCGGCCGGACCGGACTGGCGCCAGACGCGCACGGTGAGCTTCACGTGTAACTCCGCTGGGTGGGGTGTACGTAGTCGAATTCGAGATCTTCCTTGTGCAGCACCGGCTTCTCCTCGCCGTACTGCCAGGCGGCGACGTAGCTGAACCGCTCGTCGTCGCGCTGCGCCTCGCCTTCGGGCGTCTGGTGCTCCTCGCGGAAGTGCCCGCCGCAGGACTCTTCGCGGACCAGTGCGTCGAGCAGCATCAGCTCGCCGAATTCGAGGAAGTCGGCCACGCGCCCGGCCTTCTCCAGTTCCTGGTTCAGCTCGGCTCCGCTGCCGGGGATGCGCACGCGCCGCCAGAACTCCTCGCGCAGCGCGGGAAGCCGTTCGAGCGCCTTGCGCAACCCGGTTTCGTTGCGGGCCATGCCGCAGTGGTCCCACATCAGCATGCCCAGCTCGCGGTGGAACGAGTCCACCGTGCGATCACCCCGCACGGCGAGCAGCCGGTCCACCCGCGTGCGCACCTCGGACTCCACTTCGGACACTTCACCGGGCGCCACCGGTTCGAAGGTGCCGCTCGCGAGGTAGTCGTTGATCGCCGGTGGCAGCACGAAGTAGCCGTCGGCCAGGCCCTGCATCAGCGCGGAGGCACCGAGGCGGTTGGCGCCGTGGTCGGAGAAGTTGGCCTCCCCGATGGCGAACAGCCCGGGCACGGTGGTCTGCAGGTCGTAGTCGACCCACAGCCCGCCCATCGTGTAGTGGATGGCCGGGTAGATGCGCATCGGCACCTCGTACGGGTTCTCCGCGGTGATGCGCTCGTACATGTCGAAGAGGTTGCCGTACTTGGCTTCGATGGCCGGGCGGCCCAGGCGCGCGATGGCGTCGGCGAAGTCCAGGTAGACGCCGAGCCCGCCGGGGCCGACGCCGAACCCGGCATCGCACTGGTTCTTCGCCGCGCGCGAGGCGATGTCGCGCGGCACCAGGTTGCCGAAGCTGGGGTAGAGCCGTTCGAGGTAGTAGTCGCGTTCGGACTCCGGGATCTGGTTCGGCGGGCGCTCGTCCCCGGCCTTCTTCGGCACCCAGATGCGCCCGTCGTTGCGCAGCGACTCGCTCATCAGCGTCAGCTTCGACTGGTGCTCGCCCGAGCGCGGGATGCAGGTCGGGTGGATCTGGGTGAAGCACGGGTTGGCCAGGTAGGCGCCGCGCTTGTGGGCCCGCCAGATCGCCGTGGCGTTGGAACCCTTGGCGTTGGTGGACAGGTAGAACACGTTGCCGTACCCGCCGGTGGCGAGCACCACGGCGTCGGCGAGGTGGCTGGTCACCTCGCCGGTGATCAGGTCCCGCGCGACGATGCCGCGGGCCCGGCCGTCGACCACGATCAGGTCGAGCATCTCGGTGCGCGCGTGCATTTCCACGTTTCCCGCGTCGATCTGCCGCGACAGCGCCTGGTACGCGCCGAGCAGCAGCTGCTGTCCGGTCTGCCCGCGCGCGTAGAACGTGCGCTGCACCTGGACCCCGCCGAAGGACCGCGTGTCGAGCAGTCCGCCGTACTCGCGGGCGAACGGCACGCCCTGCGCGACGCACTGGTCGATGATCTGCCCGGAGATCTCCGCCAGCCGGTACACATTGGACTCGCGGGAGCGGAAGTCGCCGCCCTTGACCGTGTCGTAGAACAGCCGGTACACCGAATCGCCGTCGTTGCGGTAGTTCTTCGCGGCGTTGATCCCGCCCTGCGCGGCCACCGAGTGCGCGCGGCGCGGGGAGTCCTGGAAGCAGAACTGGATCACGTGGTAGCCCTGCTCGGCCAGGGTGGCCCCGGCCGAACCCCCGGCCAGCCCGGTGCCGACCACGATCACCCGGTGCTTGCGGCGGTTGGCCGGGTTGACCAGCTTCGCGGTGAACTTGCGCTCGTCCCAGCGGCGTTCGATCGGGCCGCCCGGTGCCTTGCCGTCGGCGATCGGCTCACCGAGTTCGTACTCGTGCATGTCACTCCACCATCCCGGTCATCACGGCGATCGGCACCAGCAGGAAGCCCGCGGTGATCACGAAGGCGAGCGCCGACCCGGTGATCTTCAGCGCGCGCCGCCGCGCCGGGTGGTGCACGCCGAGGGTTTGCGCGGCGCTGAAGAAGCCGTGGTTGATGTGCAGGCCGACGAGGATCACCGGGACGAAGTAGATGAGGTTGATCCACCACACCTGGAAGTTCGTCACCACGTTCTGGTACGGGTGGTGCGGCACGAAGCCGGGGTGCACCGCGCCGACGGTCAGGTCGAGCACGTGCCAGACGACGTAGAAGGCGATGATCACCCCGCCCCAGCGCATCGTGCGGGTGGCGAAGGTGGCGCGCGGGCGCCTGCTGTGCACGTAACGCACCGGCCGCGCCTTCCGGTCGCGCCGGGAGAGCTGGGCGGCCGCGGTGATGTGCAGGACCAGCGCGATCAGCAACCCGGTGCGCTGGATCCACAGGTACCACTCGTGGTGCAGCACGGGCCCGCCGATGGTGCGCAGCCAGGCGGAGTAGGCGTCGAACTCGGCCGGGCCGAAGAAGATCTTCAGGTTGCCGACCATGTGCGCCAGCAGGAAGGCGACCATGAGCAGCCCGGTGACCGCCATCACCACCTTCTTGCCGATGGTGGAGCGCCAGAAGTCCAGTAACGCCGGGCTTTTTCGCGTCGTTTTCGACGCTGCTTTCGCGGGTGCGAGTACCACGGTTCGACGGTAAGCCGGGGTCGGTCCAGAGGGCAAACAGATCTTAACTCTGGTGACGAGAGGCTATGCCTATGATGAGGTATGCAGTTCCAGCAGCTGGCGTACTTCGTGGCGGTGGCCGAGACGCGGCACTTCACCCAGGCCGCCGAGCGCATGAGGGTGGCGCAGCCCTCGCTGTCGCAGCAGGTCAAGGCGCTCGAACGGGACGTCGGCGCGACGTTGTTCCACCGCATCCGCGGCAACGTCACGCTCACCGAGGCGGGCGAGACGCTGCTGCCGTTCGCCCGCCGCATCCTCGCCGAGACCGAGACGGCCTACCGGGCGGTGCGCGAACTCGACGAGCTGGGACGCGGCCGGGTGCGGTTCGGGGCGACGCCGAGCCTGTGCACCGGGGTGCTACCGCGCCTGCTGGCGACATTTCGCGGCAAGTACCCGGGCATTGAGCTGGTGTTGCAGGAGGGCGGTTCGCGGGACCTGCAGGCGGCGCTGTCGGAGGGCACGCTGGACCTGGCGATGATCGTGGATTCCCGGGTGCACGACGACCACCGGCTCTCGACCGTGCCGTTGTTCGTCGAGGAGCTGGTGGTGATCTCGCCGAAGGAGGCGCCGGCGCCGATGACGGGCGCGCGGATGAAGATCCGGGATCTGCGCGGTCATCCGCTGGTGATGTTCCGCCGGGGTTACGACCTGCGCGAGGCGACCATGGACGCCTGCCGCGCCGAGGGGTTCGAGCCGGATTTCGCCATCGAGGGCGGGGAGATGGACGCGGTGCTCGAGTTCGTGCGGGCCGGGATCGGGCTGGCGGTGGTCCCGGGCACGGTGGTCGGGGACCGGTTCCGCATCACGCGCTTCGGCCCGCCCGGCCTGACCCGCACCGTGCGGCTGGCCTACCGGCGTGACGTGGAACCATCGCGTGCGGTCCGCGCCCTGCGCGACGCCGTGCCACGGCTGCTCTACCAGGCCACCGCCGCCACCACCGGCGAAACGCTGACCCGCATCATCCAGCTGGACTAGCGGTTTCAGCGCAGGCGGAAACCCGGGAAAGTCCCCGCCCGTCCCAGCAACTTCTCCCGGCGGCGGGCCGTTGGGCACCCGCCGGAGACGACTGCCCCGGCAACTGGATCTGCTGGTGGAGCCAGAGCGACTGCAACGGCCAGCGCGGCGGCGGCGTGCACGGCGACGACGGCTGCTGGAACCTGGTCGGGCCGCCGAACTACGCCTACTCGATGACCAACAACACCAACGTCAACATCACCATGCAGTCGCGGCCGTGCGGGGAGTCGGGCCAGCAGCGGGCGGAACTGCCGCGCCAGAGCACGAACTCGAACACGCCGTTCCAGGTGCGCTCGTTCCTGCGCTGCGCGGCCTGCTGACCCGGCCGTCTACCCTGGACCGCGTGATGGACTTCAGGACGCGGCCGGTGGTGCTCGACGGCGGGTTGTCCAACCAGCTGGCCGACGCCGGGCACGATCTCGGGGGTTCGCTGTGGTCGGCGAGGTTGCTGCTCGACGAACCGGAGGCGATCGTCGCCGCGCACGAAGCGTATTTCCGTGCCGGGGCGCGGATCGCGACGACGGCGAGCTACCAGGTCAGCTTCGAGGGGTTCGCCGCCGCGGGGATCGGCGCGGCGAAGACGGCGGAAGCGTTGCGGCGCAGCGTCGAACTCGCCAGGGAGGCCGCGGCCCGCGTGGGGGAGGGGTTGCGGGTGGCCGCTTCGGTCGGGCCGTACGGGGCGATCACCGCGGACGGCGCGGAGTACCGGGGGCGGTACGGCCTGACCGCGGCCGAACTGACCGCGTTCCACCGGAAACGGCTCGACGTCCTGGTGGCCGCCGAGCCGGATTTCCTGGCCGTGGAGACGATCCCGGGTGTGGATGAGGCCGTCGTACTCGCCGAACTCGTCGGCGAGTACGACGTGCCCGCCTGGCTTTCGTACACTGTGGACGGTGCGCGGACCAGGGCGGGGCAGCCGCTCGCGGACGCCTTCGCCGTGGCCGCCGGGGTGGACCGGATCTTCGCGACCGGGGTGAACTGCAGTTCGCCGGACGACACCGGCACGGCGATCGGCCTGGCGGCAAGGGTTTCCGGCAAGCCGGTGGTGGTCTACCCGAACAGCGGCCAGGAGTGGGACGCGGACGCCAGGACGTGGCGGGGCGCCCCGGCGTTCGGCCCGGTGGGGGACTGGGTCGACCAGGGCGCCCGCCTCATCGGCGGCTGCTGCCAGGTGGGCCCGGCGCAGATCCGAGTACTGGCAACGACGATCGGGTCGGGGCCGCCCCGATAGGACCTGGCAGCGGCGGTCGGGTCGGCGCCGCCCCGATAGGACCAGGCGGCGGCGATCGGCTCGGCGCCGCACCGGTAGGACCAGTGGCGGCGGTGTCCCGGTAGCGTGGCGGGTCAGCGGGTCGAGTACGAGTGGGCACCCACCCCGGCCAGTTTTCCGGCGTCGACGATCAGGTACTCCTCCCGCAGCGGCCGCTCGTCGAACCAGTTCTCCAGGATTTCCCGCGTCCCGGCCGCATAACGCGCCTGCGCCGACAGCGACGAACCCGAGATGTGCGGCGTCATCCCGTTGTGCGGCATGGTGCGCCAAGGGTGATCCGCCGGCGCCGGCTGCGGGTACCACACGTCACCCGCGTACCCGGCCAGGTGCCCCGACTCCAGCGCCCGCACCACGGCGTCCCGATCGGCGATCTTCGCCCGCGCCGTGTTCACCAGGTACGCCCCGCGCTTCATACCGGCGAGCAGGGCGTCGTCGAACAGGCCCTCGGTTTCCGGGTGCAGCGGCGCGTTGACGGTGACCACGTCGCAGTGCGGCACCATGTCCGCCGCGCTCTCGTGGAAGGTCAGGCCCAGCTCGCGTTCGACCTCGGCGGGCAGCCGGTGCCGGTCGGTGTAGTGCAGGTGCACGTCGAACGGCTTGAGCCGCCGCAGGATCGCGGTGCCGATCCGCCCGGCGGCCACCGTGCCCACGTGCATGCCCTCGACGTCGTACGACCGCGACACCGCCTCGGCGATGTTCCAGCCACCCTCCCGCGCGATCCGATGCGCGGGCAGGTAGTCGCGCACCAGCGACAGGATCATCATCACCGCGTGCTCGGCGACGCTGATGCTGTTGCAGTAGGTCACTTCCGCGACGGTGACCCCGTGCTCGATGGCCGCGTCCAGGTCGACGTGGTCGGACCCGATGCCCGCGGTGATCGCGAGCTTCAGCTTCGGCGCCCGCGCGATCCGCTCCGCGGTCAGGTAGGCGGGCCAGAACGGCTGGGAGATCACGACGTCCGCGTCGGCGAGCTCCCGGTCGAACACCGAATCGGGACCCTCCTTGTCGGAGGTCACCACCAGCGTGTGGCCGCGGCTTTCGAGGAAGGTCCGCAGACCCAGTTCCCCGGACACGCTGCCGAGCAGGTGCCCCGGGGTGAAGTCCACCTCCCGCGGGGTGGGCAGCGTCTGCCCGTCGGGGTAGCGGTCGATGCGGGGCAGGTCGTCCCGCGGGTACGTGGCGGGGTAGCCGGTCGCCGGGTCGTCGTAGAGCACGCAAAGCACCTTTGCCATGGGACAGCTCCTCGGTAGTGGGCTCCCTCCAGCGTCTCGGCGGTTTTTCCCCTGGTCAAAGCGTTTCCTTCGATGGTGAGATAGCCGGGAGCTATGAACCGAGCTGGTCCGAGGCGAGCCGGTCCAGCTCGCCGCGCACATCGACCTGCCGCGTGGATTCGGTGAACGCCCGCACCAGCATCGGTTCCGGGTCGCGGCGGGGGACCACCAGCCCGATCCGCGGCGCCTGCGGCGTGCCGTGCAGCCGCAGCACCCGCATGCCCGCCGGAACCCCGAACATGTGCAGCCAGGCGTGGGAGATGACGCTGTACCAGGTGCGCGTGGCGAGGTGCGCGTACAGCGCGGCCACCGAATCGGTCTCGATCGCCGGGGCCACGGTGGCCCCGTTCGCGGCGAAGATCTCGTCGAGGATGCGGCGGTTGCGCATGCGCTCCGACAGCAGGCACAGCGGGACCGCGGCGGCCTGCGCCCAGGTCG
Source organism: Amycolatopsis sp. 195334CR (assembly GCF_017309385.1). Taxonomy (NCBI): domain Bacteria; kingdom Bacillati; phylum Actinomycetota; class Actinomycetes; order Pseudonocardiales; family Pseudonocardiaceae; genus Amycolatopsis; species Amycolatopsis sp. 195334CR. The sequence goes on from NZ_JAFJMJ010000004.1 coordinate 56,875, forward strand.
CGCTCCCGGCGCGGGCGAGTTCGCTGTCCTCGGGGGCGAGCAGCAGGTAGTGCTCCTCGTACACCGGCAGCCGCCGCACCGGGCCGAGCGGTTCACCGTCCAGATAGGTCAGTGCCAGGTCCAGTTCGAACTCCGCCAGCTCGTGCACGATGTCCCTTGAGGACAGTGAGTGCAGGGCGATCCGGATGTGCGGGTGGCGGGCGCAGAACGGCGCGGTGAGCAGGGAGACCGCGGTGAGCGCGGTCGGGATGGCGCCGATGCGCAGGGTGCCGGTCAGGCCGTGGCGCATCACCGCGAGATCGGCGAGCAGCGCGTCGCGCTCGCCCAGCATCCGGTGCGCCCACAGCAGGACGCGCTCGCCCTCGGGGGTCAGCCCGGCGAAGCGGCGGCCGCGGTGGACCAGCGGGGTGCCCAGTTCCCGCTCCAGCGTCCGGATCGCCGCGGACAGCGACGGCTGGGAGACGTGGCACGCCTGCGCGGCCCGGCCGAAGTGGCGTTCGCGAGCCAGCGCGACCAGGTATTCGAGTTGGCGGAGGAGCACACCCGGCAGTCTGGCGCAGAACCGCGGCCGGCGTGAGATCATGCCGCCGGTGACGGCAGGAGGAAGCGGGCGGATGGCAGACGGGGACGCACCGAGGTTGACCGCGTCGCTGGCGATGAACCTGGTGGCGGCCGGGCGGGAAGCGCAGCGGCGGATCGAGGACGCGCTCGCCCCGCACGGCCTGACGCTGCGCCACCTCGGCGCGCTGGGCCACCTCGCGCGGCGGCCGGACCTGTCCTACAGCGACCTGGCGCGGCGGTCGGGGATCACCGCGCAGAGCATGCACGCCACCGTCCGCCTGCTCCAGGAAGCCGGTGCGGTGGCGGACTCCCCGGTCGAACGCGGACGGCGGGCGCGGCTCGAAGTCACCGCCAGGGGCCGGGAACTGCTCGACGAGGTCGCGGCCGCGCTCGACCGGATCGACGCGGACCTCCTCGACGGCCTCACCGCGCAGCAGCAGACCACCGTCCGCGACTTCACGCGAAGCCTGCTCCCCTTCCCCTGAGCGCCCCTCGCCTGGGACGCGAAAGCCACCTTCGCGTCCCGTGTATCAGTCGGACTGTAAGTTTGGCTGATACTCTGGTCGGGTCCGACCTACCGAGGAGGCCCTCATGACCCTGCCCATGCCCGACTCGTCGATGCCCGAGGTGACCGTGGCGATCCTCGTCGCGCCCGGCTTCATGCCGGTGGACATCATCGGCCTGCACACCACCTTCGGCCTGCTGCCCGGGGTGAAGCTCCACCTGGTCTGGAAGAACACCGACGAGCTGACCGGCGTGCCCACCTTCCCGACCCGCCCCACCACCAGCTTCGTCGACTGCCCGCGCGAGGTGGACATCCTGTTCGCCGGCGCGGTCCCGGCGGCGGTCTTCCGGGACGAGGAAACCCTGGCGTTCCTGGCCGACCGCGGCAGCCGCGCCCGCTGGGTGGCCGCCTCCTGCACCGGCGCGCTGCTGATGGGCGCCGCCGGGCTGCTCAAGGGCTACCGCGCCACCACCAACTTCCACGCCACCCACCTGCTGGCGCACTACGGGGCGACCCACCAGGCGGGCAACGTGGTCGAGGACGGCAACCGGATCACCGCGGGCCCGGCCACCGGCGGTTTCGAAATCGCCTTCCGCCTCATCCAGGACATCTACGGCGACGACCTCGCGCGCGAAGCGATCCTGCAGGCCGAGTACGCGCCGGAGCCGCTGTTCGACGTGGGCAGCGTCGAACTGGCCGGACCCGAGCTGACCGCCCGCGCGCGGGCGCACACCCGGCCGATGACCGAAGAACTGGAAAGCGTGGTGCTCAGCTGAGTTCGGCGAGCCGGGGAACGGCCGGGGCCATGCCGTCGATCCACGCGGCCGGGGACCCGGTGGTCGGCGTGACGATCACCGCTTCCACGCCGAGGTCGGCGTACGGCTTCATCGAGGCGACGAACTCGTCCAGGTCGGCGGGTTCGGGGCGCGGGTTGTTCGCGATGATCGTCTTGCGGATCGCGGCGTAGTCGCGGTCCACGTCGTCGCAGTGGCGGCGCAGTACGTCGAGCTTGTGCCGGACGTCCTCCGGCGAGCTGCCGAACAGGTTGCACGCGTCGCCGTACTGCGCCACCAGCCGCAGCGTCTTGCGCTCACCGCCGCCGCCGATGAGCACCTTGGGCCGGTTGATCGGCTGCGGGGAGCACAGCGTTTCGGCGAGCTGGTAGTGCTTGCCCTCGAACGGGCCGTTGTCCGCCGGGTCCCACATCTGCCCGCAGACGCGCAGGGTCTCCTCCAGCCGTTCGAACCGCTCGGCCACCGGCGGGTACGGCACGCCGAGGCCGTGGTGCTCGCGCTCGTACCACGCCGCGCCGAGGCCGAGCACCGCGCGGCCGCCGGAGAGCACGTCGAGCGTGGTGACGATCTTGGCGAGCAGGCCGGGGTGGCGGTAGGTCACGCCGGTGACCAGCAGGCCGAGGTCGATGGTGGTGGTGTGCGCGGCGAGGAAGCCGAGCGTGGTGTAACCCTCCAGCATGTTCGCCTCGGCGGGCAGGCCGACCGGCTCGATCTGGAAGTAGTGGTCCATGAACGACAACCAGGTGGCCCCGGCCGCTTCGGCCGCGGTGCCCACGCGGGCCAGCTCACCGGCGATGGCGGTGGTGCCACCCTCGATGTCGAAGATGGGGAGGTGAAAGCCGAGTTCCATGTACCGGTCTCCTCAGTGCGGCTGGGGCTCATTTTCGGTTTCACGCTAGGACCTGGAGCGCGCTCCAGCGCAAGCCGGAACGGTGCCGATAGGGTGGTCCGCATGGGACCGGATTCCGGCGAGCTCACCGAAATCGCCGACGGCGTGCACGCCTACGTCCAGCCGGACGGCACCTGGTGGGTGAACAACGCGGGGGTGATCGCCGGGGACGGCGGCACCTTCGTGGTGGACACCTGCGCCACCGCCGAGCGCACGCGCCGGTTCCTCGGCCTGGCCGCCGAAGCCACCGGGACGGCCACCCCGCGCTGGGCGGTCAACACCCACCAGCACGGCGATCACAGCTACGGCAACAGCCTGCTCCCCGAATCCACCGTGCTGATCGGGCACGAGGCGATGCGCGCGGCGCTCGCGGTGGACCCGTTGCTGGAGTACTGCCCGCCGGTGTGGACGCCGCGACCCGACTGGGGCCCGGTGACGCGGCGCCTGCCGGACGTCACGATGACCACCGAACTGGTGGTGCACAACGGGGACCGGCGGATCGAACTGCACCACCCCGGCTATCCGGCGCACACCGGCGGGGACGTGGTCGTCTGGCTGCCGGGCGAGAAGGTGCTGTTCACCGGCGACCTGGTGTTCAACGGGCTGACCCCGATGATGGGCATGGGTTCGTGCGAGGGCGGGCTGCTCTCGCTGGAGTGGCTGGCGTCGTTCCGAGCCGAGCACCTGGTGCCGGGGCACGGGCCGCTGATGCGCGCCGAGGACGTGCCGGAGGTGTTCGAGAAGCTGAGCGCGTACTACCGGCTGGTGCTGGACACCGCGGCCGCCGGGCGGCGCGACGGCCTGACCCCGCTGGACGCGGCGCGGCGGTGCGACCTCGGCGAGTTCGCCGGCTGGGCCGACGGCGAACGACTGGTGCTGAACCTGCACCGGGAGTACGCCATCGCCGAAGAGTCCGAAGTGGACTTGGTGGCCGCCTTCGGCGACGCGATCACCTACCACGGCGGCCCGTTGCGGACGACGGTCTGAGGTGGGTGCGGTGAAGGTCGCGGTGATCACCGGGGCGGCGCGGGGCATCGGCGAGGCGACCGCCCGCCGGCTGGCCGCCGACGGGGTCGCGGTCGCGTTGCTCGACGTCGATCCCGTGGTCGACGAGGTCGCGGCCGGGATCGACGGGGCGATCGGCGTGCGCTGCGACGTCAGTTCCGAGGCCGACTGGGCCGCCGCCGTGGCGCGGTGCCGTGAACGGCTCGGGCCGGTGGACATCCTGGTGAGCAACGCCTACACGGTCGAAGTGGTGCCCGCGCACGAAATGAGCCTCGCTTCGTGGGAGCGGCAGCTCGGCGTCACGCTGACCGGGGCGTTCCTCGGGTTCAAGGCGTGCCTGGACGATCTGCGCCGGAACGCGCGGGGTGCGGTGGTGCTGACGTCCTCGGTGCACGCGCTGACCGGGTTGCCGGGCCGGGCCGCCTACGCCTCGGCGAAGGCCGGGCTCACCGGTCTCGCGCGCCAGCTCGCCGCCGAATACGGCACGGAGGTGCGGGTGAACTCGGTGCTGCCGGGGCCGGTGCTGACCGCCGCCTGGGACGGCATCAGCGAGGAAGACCGTGCCGCCAGCGCCGCGCAGACCATGCAGAACCGCCTGGGGCGCCCGGAGGAGGTCGCCGCCGCCATCGCCTTCCTCGCCGGGGACGACGCCTCGTTCATCACCGGCGCGTCACTCGTGGTGGACGGCGGCTGGAGCACCTACAAAACCTCCTCCTGAAGCGACGGCCCGCGCGCTGTGAATGTGGCTTTCACAGCGGAATCCGCAGTGAAAGCCACCTTCACGGCATCTCGAAGCGAGCCGCGCCCAGGGCGGCGAAGGCGGCGTCCACGGCACCGGTGAGGCGGTCCGGGTCCTCCTCGCCGAGGTGCCTGCCCGCGTTGAAGCACGCCAGCGCCAGCTGCGGCGCCAGCGCGGCGACCATCGGCGTGGCACCCGCCTCGCGCAGGTTCTCGGTGATCGTCTCGGTGAACCGCTGGAGCTTGCGGTTGCCGCGGTCGTGCAGTTCCGGGTTCTCCCGCAGCAACCGCTCGTGCCGCCGGAAGTGCTGGGCGTCGCGGGTCGCCTCCGCGCACACCGCCAGCACCGCCAGCCGGATCTGCGCGAGTGCTTCCTCCAGCCCCGGCGCCGTCCCGCTGATCGACGCGCGGTGGCGCTCGGCGAGCACGTCGAGCAGGTCCTGCTCGTCGGCGAAGACGACCTCCTGCTTGTCACCGAAATAACGGAAGAACGTGGTCCGCCCGACCTCGGCCCGCTCGGCGATGTCCGTCACGGTCACCTCACCGAACCCGCGCTCGGCGAACAGCTCGAACGCGGCACGGACGATCTGCTCCCGCGCGCGCTGCTGCTTGCGCTCGCGGAGTGGGGCACGGCCGGTCATGGCGCCCAGCCTAGCGCCCTGGGTCTGAATTCCGTATGGTACTGAGTACCACTAGGTACCAAATACCGGAGCGATTCCCATGACCAGCACGATCCTGATGACCGGCGGCGGGCGCGGCCTCGGCCGCGTGGCCGCCGAACGCCTGCTCGCCACCCAGCCCGACCGCCACCTGCTGCTGCTCGCCCGTGACGGCGACCGCCTCGTCCGCGAACTCCGGGAGCGCACCGGCCGCGCGAACGTCTCCGCGATCACCTGCGACCTGGCCTCGTTCGCCGACATCCGGGCCGCCGCCGAGGAGATCGGCAGGCGGCTCGACGAGGGCGAGATCCCGCCGCTGCGCGACTTCCTCGGCAACGCGGGCCTCCAGATGGCGACGACCACCAGCACCACCGCCGACGGGTTCGAGACCACCTTCGGCGTCAACGTGCTCGCGAACTACCTGCTGCTGCGGCTGCTGTTCGACCGCTTCGAGGCGCCCGGCCGCATCGTGGTGGTGGGCAGCGGCGTGCACTTCGGCACGCTCCGGCACAACCTGGGCCTGGTGCCCGCGCCGAAGTGGGCGCCGGTGGGGAAGCTCGCCGAGCCGGGCACGCGAACCGCCGCCACGGCCGGCCGCCGCGCCTACGCCACCAGCAAGCTCGCGGTCATCTACCTGGTGCACGCCCTCGCGCGCCGGTTGCCGGACGGGGTGGACGTCTACACCTACGACCCCGGGCTGGTGCCGGGCACCGGGCTCGTCCGCGACGCCGGGCCGGTGTCGCGGAGGGCCGCGGGGATCATCCTGCCGCTGTTCCGCCTGACCCCGCTGGCGATGGGGCCCGAGGCCGCCGGACGGCTGCTCGCCGACACCATGACCGGACCCCGCCCCGGCCGCAGCGGTGCCTACCTCGACCGGGGTCAGGAGGTTCCGTCGTCGCCCGACTCGCACGACGAAGCCCGTGAGGAAGAGTTGTGGCAGGTCGCCGCCCGCCTGTGCGCGCTGCCCGAGCTCTCTGTATAACGTCGAATACGGCGCGGCTCCGAAGTCGGTTATCGTAGTTGACCGGGTACGGAGAGGCAGGGAGCGATGGCCGAGCGCGGAGGCATCCTCGCGCCCCTGCGGGTGCGCGAGTTCCGCGCGCTCTGGTTCGCCGAACTGCTCTCGGTCGCCGGTGACCAGCTGGCCAGGGTCGCGCTGGCGGTGCTGGTGTTCGACCGGACCGACTCGGCCCTGCTGACCGCGCTCACCTACGCGCTGACCTTCGTGCCCTCGGTGCTCGGCGGCTTCCTGCTCGCCGGGCTGGCCGACCGGTTCCCGCGGCGCGCGGTGCTGGTGGTGACCGACTTCCTCCGCGCGGGCATCGCCCTGCTGATGGCGGTGCCGGGCTTGCCGCTGCCGGTGCTGTGGGCCTGCATCGCCCTGCTGAGCGTGGCGTCCGGTCCCGTCAAAGCGGCGTCGATGGCGCTGTTGCCGCAGGTGGTGCCGGGGGAGGGGTACGCGCAGGCGCTCGCGTTGCGCCAGGTGACCGGGCAGAGCGCGCAGCTGGCGGGGTTCGCCGGCGGTGGTGCGCTGCTCGTCGTGCTCGAACCGCACCTCGCGCTCGGCCTGAACGCGCTGACGTTCCTGATCAGCGCGATCGTGGTCCGGTTCGGCGTCCGGCACCGGGAGGCGGCGGCGTCGGGGTCGGAGGCGGCCGAGGGGAGCGGCGGCACCGACCGCCGCAAGCTGGCCACCCTGTACGCGCTGGTGTCGCTGGTCGGGCTGTACGTCGTGCCGGAAGGGCTCGCCGCGCCCTACGCGGACGGGCTCGGGGCCGTCGCGGTCGCGGTCGGCCTGCTGCTCGCCGCCGATCCGCTGGGCAGCGCGGTGGGCGCCTGGCTGGTCGCGCGGTTCCGGGTGCCGTCCTCGCCCGCGATCGCGGCCGGGCTCGCCGCCGCGGGCGGGGTGCCGCTGGTGGTGTGCGGCCTCGCGCCGGGCCTGGCGCTGTCGATCCTATGCTGGGCGGCGTCGGGTGTTTTCTCGACGGCGTATCTGCTCCAGACTCAGAAGATGGTGGTGGAAGCGGTGCCGGACCACCGGCTCGGCACGGTGATGGGACGCATGGCGACGGTCCTCTACTGCTCACAGGGCGTAGCCGTACTGCTCGCCGGATTGGCCGCCGACGCGGCCGGTCCGGTGCGGGTGATCGCGGCCGCCGGCGCCCTCTCGGTGCTACTGGCGGCCGCGATCGGTTTCGGTTCGGGCCGGGTCCGCCCCCGGCGCGGGGGCGGACCCGAATTCACGGCTCACCAGTCTTTGTTACCCATGGCGGGGACCTCCTCACAGCGAATGGACTGCCGGGACGCAAGCGCACTCAGTATGAAGGTTTGAGGTTCACCGGATGACCGATCAGTCAGTTGCCGCTTCCCCTGGCAAAAGGCCCGGGAACTGGAAAGTGTGGACATTGCCGCGGCCCGTGCTCGGATATGTGCTCGGCGTGGAACTCGCCGCGCTGGCGGCGGTGGTGTTCTCCCTTTTCCGGCCGGAGGACTGGACCGAGGCGGCGCTCGCCGCGGCGCTGATCGCACTGGGCGTGACCTCGGCCGAGGTCACCCGCGGGGTCGAGCGCATGCGGCGCCAGTTCGCCGATGCGCCGCACGTGAACATGACCTCGGTCTGGACCATGGCCGCGGCGTTGCTGGTCTCACCGGCACTGGCCGCCGCGGTGACCGTGGCGCTCTATCTCCACCTGTGGTGGCGCAGTTGGCGCGAGGTCTCCGGAATGCACGCGTTCCGGGTGGTATTCAGCGCTTGTGTGGTGATCTTGTCGTGCACCGCGATCGCGTTATTGATCACCGTTTTACCGGGCGGTGGAATTCCCGGCTTCGCCCGGCCGGAAGGACTGTTCTCGATCATCGCGATCATCGCGGTTTACTGGCTGGTGAATTCCGCACTGGTGGGAATGGTCATCTGCCTGTCGCGCGGGGAGCGCTCGATCCGGCGGCTCGCCGGGGCGTGGAGCGAGAACAGCCTCGAAATCGCGACGCTCTGTGTCGGCGTGCTGGTGGCGGGGCTGGCGCTGTGGCGGCCGTGGCTGGTGGTGCTGGTGCTGCCGCCGTTGTACGTGCTGCACCGCAGCGTGCTGGTGCGGCAGCTGGAGTACGCGGCCACCACCGACCACAAGACCGGGCTGCTCAACGCGTCGAGCTGGCACAGCCTGGCCGCCACCGAGTTCGAGCGGGCGCGGCGGAGCGGGACCGAGATCAGCGTGCTGATGGTCGACCTCGACCACTTCAAGCACGTCAACGACGAACTCGGGCACCTGGTCGGGGACCAGGTGCTGCGCGCGGTCGCGGACCTGATGCGCGGCCAGGTCCGGCGCTACGACCTGTGCGGCCGGTTCGGCGGTGAGGAGTTCGTGGTCCTGCTGCCGGAGACGGGGGTGGCGGGCGCGGCGGAGGTCGCCGAGCGGATCCGGGTGGCCATCCGCGACCACCGGATGGACGAGGCGGCGGTCGGGGAGCGGGCCGCGCGCCTGCGGCTGACGGTGTCGATCGGCGCGGCGGCGTGCCCGCAGGCGGGGGAGTCGGTGGAGGACGTGCTGCTGGCCGCGGACAACGCGCTGTTCGCCGCGAAGAGCGCGGGCCGGGACAAGGTGCTGTCGGTCGGGCTGCCCTGAGCGGCCGGGTTTTCCTGATCGGCGGGGCTGTCCTGATCGGCCGGGTCAGTCCTGATCGGCCGGGTCAGCCCGGTTGACCGATGTTCAGCTTGCGCAGGGCGGCCGCGTCGCCGCCCTCTTCGCTGTACTCGTGCGCCCACTCCAGCAGCGGCCGCACCGCGCGCAGCAGGGCGCGGCCCTTCGGGGTGAGCCGGTACCAGACGGAGCTGAAGTTGCCGGTGCCCGCGCGGCGCTCGATCAGGTCGTGCTCGCGGGCGCGGCGCAGGGTGTCGGTGAGCACGCGGTCGGACAGCGGGCGGCGGGTGGCGTCGCCGGCGGAGCGGCGTTCGTTGTCGTTGATGGTGGCGAGGAGGTCGGTGTACTGGGTCTCGCGCAGGGCGAGGGTGGCCAGCACCGCGATGGTCCACCGGCCGCGGATGACCGCGACGGCGTCGTTGAGCCGCTGCTGGTAGGACACGTCGAACTCCGCCACCGCCCCAGCTAATCACGACCGGCGCCGCGGGCCCCCGGGTGGCGGCCAAACGGGTGACAGCGGCCCACTGAGTGTGCCCTCAGTGGGCGCCTTACCTTCCCCTCAGCCGGTCGGTACCCGGTATCCAAGGAGGTGGCGCCAGGAGCGGACTGCCTGGCGGCGCAAGGAACGGCGGCGGCCGGGTGCCCATCATTCGGGGGGCTGATGGGATCGCAGACATCCGGCCGGCCGCCGTTCGGCGAAGGCGCTCACGCCGCTCTCGCGGCGCCCACCGCGCGCGGGGCCGAAGCCGCCGTCGCCGAAGCCGCCGCGGGACCCGCCTCGGATGTCGCCGAAGCCGTCGTCATCGAAGGCGCCATGGCCCGCCGCGAGATCGCCGTGGGTGTCGCCGAAGCCGTCGGTGCCGAAGGTGGGGCCGTCGTCGCCGAGGCCGTGGCGGACCTCGCCGAGGGGGTCGTCCGCGGCGTCCAGCGGGCTGAAGCCGTCCCCGTTCTCGCCGTGGACGGTGGGTTGCTTTCCCAGGCCGGCGGCGATCCGCCGGGTCAGTGTGCGCAGGTCGTCCTGAAGCCGGTCGAGTTCACGGGAGTGCTGGTCCAGCCGTCTCCCGTGCCGGGCGAGCTGACGGCCGTACTGGCCGATCTGGGTCCGCAACCCCTCGAGCGACTCGGGGGACGCGGCCGGCTCTCCCTGAGCGGCTTCGGGGTTCGTCATCGGCGGGGACCTCGCAGTGGAACGGGCGCAAAACAGACACAGGGTTCCCCACCCCGGCCGGTCCTAAACCCGGGTCGCCGCGATGACCTTCGTCAGCACCGCGTGCAGCTCCTCCAGCTCGCCCAGCTCCATGCCCAGCTGCTCGACCACGCGGTACGGGATCTTCTCGGCCTCCGCCCGCAGCGCGCGCCCGGCCTCGGTCAGCTCGACCACCAGCTCCCGCTCGTTCCCGGCGTTCCGCCGCCGGGTCAGGTAGCCGATGCTCTCCAGCCGCTTCAGCAGCGGCGACAGCGTGGCCGAGTCGTGCCGCAGGGTGGCGCCGAGGTCCTTGACCGTGCGCGGCGAGCTGTCCCACAGCGCCAGCATCACCAGGTACTGGGGATGGGTGAGCCCGTGCGGTTCGAGCAGCGGGCGGTAGATCGCGATGACCGATCTCGACGCGATGGACAGCGCGAAGCAGACCTGCCGCTCCAGCGCGAGCGGGTTCGGTCCCAGGTCGATCTCGGCCACGGTGTTCCCTCCGGCACACTAATGGTTAACGCACTAACCATTAGCGTACTCTACGACCATGCGGAACCGACCGAACCCGGTGCTCTGGCTCTGGTACGCGCTCGGCGGGCGGCTGCCCGACCGGCATCGCGAATGGGTGCTGCACGACGTCACCGCGAAGACCTGGATCCTGCGCCACGGCGCGCGCAGCACGGTGCTGATCCTGCCGCTGGTCTCGGTGTGGCTGCTCCTGCCTGGCCCGCTCGGCCTGCGGTTGTCGCTGGTGCTGATGGCCGCGCTGGTCGGCTACTTCTACTCCTTCGCCTACGTCGAGGAGAGCGGTGAACACCGGCTGGCCAAGCACGGCTACCCGCGCGGCACCGGCAGGCAACTCCGCGCGGAGGCCAAGGAAGCCGCCGAGGCCGAGGTCACGCGGCGCTATCTGGCGCGGTACCGCGACTGACTAGCACTCCCTCACTTGGAGGGTGTTTGGGCCTTGTCGCTGCGGGGCGTGAACCCGTGTCGGAAAATAGGACTATGGCAGTGCGTGAGGGGAAGCAGGGGACGGACGAAGAGCCGACACCGATCTACGACTCGGTGGCGGGCGACAAGCGCGCCAAGGACGCCGACCGGTCGGACGAGCGGCGGCGCCAGGCGGGGGACAAGAGTTCGTAGACCTCGGTGACTTCGGGGAGCTAGTGCGTGCGGCGGGTCACCGGCGCCGCTGGTCGATCAGTGCTTCGATGCCGTCCAGGATCCGGTTCAGGCCGAACTCGACGTCGGTGTCCCGCATGCCTTCTTCGCCGTAGTCGGCTCCACTGAGCACCTCCGCGACCCGCGGGTAACCGCGTTCGCGCAACAACGGCTGCAGGAACTCGTTCAGCGCCTCCTGCTCGCTCTCGCGCACGTCGCGCACCAGCGCGGCCGTGCTGCGGACCCAGCCGTCGACCAGCAGGACGCAGCCGAGCACGTCTTCGGCGGCCAGCCCGGTATCGGCCATCGCCTCGAGGAAGACCTCCAGCCAGCGCAACATGTTCGGCGTGGTCGGCCCGCCGCGCACGGGCAGTTCGATCAGCCACGGGTGCCGCCGGCAGCGGTCGAGCTGGGCGTGCGCCCAGGTGGTCACCGCCGTGCGCCAGTCGCCGGTCAGCGGCTCCGGCGGCGGGCCCCAGCCCGCTTCGGCGGCCAGCACCAGCAGTTCCTCCTTGGAGCGCAGGTACCGGTAGAGCGCGTTCGCGGTGATGCCGAGGCGTTTGGCGATCGCGGGCATGGACAGGCCGTCGAAGCCCTCGGCGTCGGCCTGGGCGATCGCCGCGTCGACGATCTGCGCCACGGTGTAGGCCGGTTTCGGCCCGCGCCGGGGCGCCGGGGTGTACCCCCAGGCCAGCGCGGTGCCGGGGGGCAGCGACTCGATCCGGTCCTCGTTCACCGGGACATCCTTGCATTCGAAACTGGTAAAGGCATAAACTGTTCGTGCCATACACAGTTAACGATCAGGGGGATCGACGATGACGGAACCCACCAGGCGCAACGTGCTCCGCGGCGCGGCCGCGCTGGCCGCGGGCGGGGTCGCGGCGACCTACACGAGCGGCGCGGCCGCGCACGCCACGACGGGGGCGGCCGCCGCCGAGCGCCACCCGTTCCTCGAAGGGGCCTTCGCGCCGGTGCGGGAGGAGGTGACCGCGTTCGACCTGCCGGTCACCGGCCGCATCCCGCGTGAGCTGGCCGGGCGCTACCTGCGCACCGGGCCGAACGTGCTCGGCCTGGAAGACCCGCGCGCCCACCACTGGATGCTCGGGGAGGGCATGGTGCACGGCGTCCGGCTGCGCGACGGCCGCGCCGAGTGGTACCGCAACCGCTGGGTGCGCTCGTCGGGCGTGGCGGCGAAACTCGGCGAGCCGTACCCGTGGCCGGTGCCCGCGGAGGACTTCGCGCCCAACACGCACGTGATCAGCCACCACGGCCGCATCCTCGCGCTGCAGGAGAGCGGCCCGCCGCCGTACGAACTGGACGGTGAGCTGAACACGCTGGGCCCGTACGACTTCGGCGGCTCGCTCGACGGCGCCTACACCGCGCACACCAAGTTCGACGCCCGTGCCGACGAACTGCACGCGGTGACCTACCACCCCACCTGGGACCACGTGCGGCACCTGGTGGTCGACCGCGGCGGCCGGGTGGTGCGGACGCACCGCATCGAGGTCGCCGACAACCCGATGATGCACGACTTCGCGCTGACCGAGCGGTACGTGGTGGTCTTCGACGTGCCGGTCACCTTCGACCCCCAACCGGGCAAGGTGGTGCCCTACAAGTGGAACCTCAACCACCCCGCCAGGGTCGGCGTGATGAAGCGCTCGGGCGGACCGGTCCGCTGGTTCGGCGTGGACCCGGTGTTCTACTCGCACACGCTCAACGCCTACGAGCACGGTTCCTCGGTGGTGGTCGACCTGACCACCATGCCGGCGCCGTTCGAGGTGTCCGGCAAGCTCGGTTACGGCGGCCCGTCGGCGTCCGGCCCGCCGGTGCTGGAGCGCTGGACGATCGACCTCGCGCGGGGTTCGGTGCGGCGGCGGGTGCTCGACGACCGGCCGCAGGAGTTCCCCAGGGTCAACGAAAGCCTGGTCTCGCGGCGGCACCGCTACGGGTACGCGGCCTCGCCGGGCGAGCTGCTCGACGTCTACCTGGACAAGCCCGCCAACACCTTCGGCAACGCGCTGATCAAGCACGACTTCCGGGGCGGCCGGTCCGAGGTGCACCGGTTCGGGCCCGGCGCGGCGGCCAGTGAGGCGGTTTTTGTGCCCTCGGCGGGGAGCAAGGCCGAGGACGACGGGTACGCGCTGGCCTACGTGCACAACCCCGACCGGGGCGCTTCGGACCTGGTGATCCTGTCGGCACAGGACTTCACCGCGAAACCGCTGGCGCGCGTCCACCTGCCGAAGCCGGTGCCGCTGGGCTTCCACGGCAGCTGGGTCGCGGACTGACTCTCGGAAATTGCGCACTCCGGCGGCGCGGGTTGTCCCGCGCCGCCCGGGCTGGGACCGTTTCCCCGTGGAGCCCAGCATTTCGCGCAGTGTCGAGATCGACGCCCCGGCGGCGGCCGTGTGGGCGCTGGTCACCGATCTGCCGGGAATGGGCCGGTTCAGCCCGGAGAACGCGGGCGGGCGCTGGGTGGCCCCGGCGACCGGCCCGGCGGCGGGTGCCCGGTTCCGCGGCACCAACCGCAACGGTGAGCGCGAGTGGCACACGCGGGTGCGGGTGGTCGCCTGCGAGCCGGGCCGCCGGTTCACCTTCGACGTGCGCACGCCGTTCGGGGTGCGGGTCTCGCGCTGGTCCTACGAACTCACCCCGGCCGGCGACGGCTGCGTGCTCACCGAGCACTGGTACCGCGTGGGCAACTGGTTCATCCGCCGCGTGATGGGCCCGAGGGTGACCGGCCGGGCCGACCGGCCCGGCTTCAACACCCATTCCATCGAGCACACGCTGCGCGCGGTCAAGCAGCACGCCGAGTCGGTCACCCCGGCAGCGAGGCCCGGCCCGCGAACCACTCCCTGACCTCGGCCTTCATCAGCGACTGCAGGACCAGGACGCCGAGCACGAGCGACAGGATGCCGGTCGGCACGGCGCCCTGGACCAGGCTCATCAGCAGGCCGAGCGCGCCGCTGGCCACGGTGATCCATTCGAAGACCAGCGCGGTGGTGCGCACCCACGGCAGCCGGTCGCGCAGTTTGATCGCGCACACCAGCAGCGGCAGGGCGAACAGGATGGACGCCACGCCCAGCAGGAGCAGCGCGGTGGTGTCCGCGCCGTCACCGAGCGAGGACACCGCCGCCACCAGGAGCACCCCGCCGAGGATGCTGAGCAGCGACTGGACGTACAACACGACGCGGGTCTGGCGCAGCACCTTCGGCAGGCGCTCCGGCGGCGGGACGGTCATCGGCTGGCTCCGCTTCGTCGGGGGGATCGGCCCACGATTCTTAGCAGGTTTCCGCCGGGAATCCCGTCCGGTGACAGGAAAGTGACTTTTACGCGCTGAGCAGCTGGTGGAAGAACGAGCGGTACTGGCGCAGGGCCAGCCGCAGGTCCTCGGTGGCGACCTCGCCGCCACGGCTCCACTGCCCCTCCAGCTCGCTCTTGTGCGCGGCGAAGGTGGCGGCCAGCGACTGGATCACCTTGGCCACCAGCTCGTCGGCTTCGCGGACCGCGCGCTGCGGGTCGTCGACGAAGGCGATCTGGATGGACTGCCAGTTCTCGCGATACCCGTCCACCTCGTCGGCGGCGAACAACGGCTGGCTCTGCTCTTCGTTGTCGTCGGATCCGGCACCTCTCCGGACGGCTTCCGACGTGGTGTCGGGAGAGGTTTCCGGCACCGGCGCCAAGGTGGCGTCGCCCGACCCCGTCGATTCGGTTTCCAACCCCGATTCCAGGGTGGTGTCCCCGGGCCTCACCGTCTCCGGTGTCGGGGTGGTGTCGCCTGGCCGGACCGTTTCCGGCCCACGGGTGTCCACAGTGTCCTTGTCGGACCCCGGGATGTCCCTCGGTTCGCCGGCGTGCCCGGGCTCACCGGGCAGCAGGTCCTGAGTGCTCAGGTTCTCCTTGCGGTCCACCATTTCCCTACCTGCCATTCCGTGCGTCGTGGTGTTCGCGCGTTTCGGTCTCGGCGTCCTCGTCCCCGAGCAGGTCCTCGAAAACCGTGCGGTAGCGGACCATCGCGTCCCGCAGGTCCTCAGTGGACTTCTGCTCGTGGTCGTGGCCGACCATGGTCTCGTGCGCGTGCCGGTAGTGGTCCAGCGTCTTCGAGTGGCGCACCGACAGATCGGCGAGCTGCTGGTCGTACCCCTCGGTGGGGTAACCGCGCTCGGCCATCAGTTCGGTGAGCAGCCGGTCCGCGTCGGCCACCGCGGGCGACGGGCGGTCGACGAACTTCGCCTGGATCTGCGCCCATTCCCGCGTGTAGCGCTCCTTGGCCTCCGGCGACAGCGGCCGGATGTCGAGCTCGTGGTGCCGCTTCTCCCGCGCGGCCAGTTCACGCTGCGCCGCGCGCGGGCTGTCGTGGTCGGCGACCGCCCGTTCGTACTCGGGGCCGAACCTGCGTTGCAGCCGTTTCCGCTGCAGTTCCTGCATGACCAGCCACGCCACCGCACCCGCGACCACGACCGCGGCGATGACGATCAGGACAACAACCCATGTGGGCATCGTTTTCTCCTCGTGCTCTGGTGAGCTGACCCCCGCGTCACTGGAGTGCCCGGATTCGAGGTCAGGAAACCCTTGGGGGACAACAGCTTCCCGATCTTGGGCCATCTGGCCGCAGCGGCGGGTCCGGATGCCGGTGGCGGTCGGCGACCTGTCGGTGTTCAACGCGGCCCTTGCCTGGATGTTCGGACTGTGCATACTTGTGCGCATACCGAACGAGGCAAGGAGGCTTCGATGACCGCTGAGCTGTCCGCCGACTCAGCCGTGGAGCACCGCCGGTGGGTGGTCCCGCTCGCCTGGACCGCCGTCCTGCTCGACGGCTTCGACCTGGTGGTGCTCGGCACCGTGCTGCCGGTCCTGCTGCGCGACCACGTCTGGGACATCACGCCGGCGTCGGCGGCCGCGGTGTCGACCGCGGGCCTGGTCGGCATGACGCTCGGCGCGCTGGCGATCGGCACCGTCACCGACGTGATCGGGCGGCGCAAGGCGCTGATCTTCGCGGTCGCGCTGTTCTCCGCGTGCACGCTGCTGTGCGCGCTCGCGCCGTCGATGTGGGTGTTCGGCCTGCTGCGCTTCGTCGCCGGCCTGGGCCTGGGCGGCTGCCTGCCCACGGCGATCGCGCTGGTCACCGAGCACGCCAGGGCGGGCCGCGCGGGCAGCGCCACCACCACCCTGATGACCGGCTACCACGTGGGCGCGGTGCTCACCGCGCTGCTGGGCATCTGGCTGATCCCGCTGCTGGGGTGGCGGTCGATGTTCGTGGCGGGCGCGCTGCCCGCGCTGGTGCTGGTACCGCTGATGGTCCGGTTCCTGCCGGAGTCCGCCGCCTTCGAGCGCACGCGGCCCGCCGAGACGGTCGCGGGCCTGTTCCGCGGCGGCGTGCTGCGGTCCACGCTGGCGTTCTGGGTGACCTCGTTCATGGGCCTGCTGCTGGTGTACGGGCTGAACACCTGGCTGCCGGAGATCATGCGGCAGGCCGGGTACCCGCTCGGCGCCGCGCTCGGGCTGCTGCTGACGCTGAACCTCGGGGGAGTGGCCGGCCTGGTCGTGGCCGGGCGGGTCGCCGACCGGGTGGGCGTACGGGGTTCCGCCATCGGCTGGTTCGCCGGGGCGGCGGTGTTCCTCGCCCTGCTGAGCGTGAAACTGCCCGGGCCCGCGCTGTACGTGGCGGTGTTCCTCACCGGCGGGTTCGTGTTCAGCGCGCAGGTGCTGGTCTACGCCTACGTCGGGCGCACCTACGGCGACGCGTTCCGGGCCACCGGCCTCGGCTGGGCCGCCGGGATCGGACGGCTGGGCGCCATCTCGGGCCCGCTGGTCGGCGGCGCCCTGCTGAGCGCGGGAATCGCGTACCCGTGGGGTTTCTACGCCTTCGCCGCGGTCGGGGTGCTGGGCGCGCTGGCCATCTCGGCGGCGGCCGGTGCCCGCGGTCAGGACGCGGGATAGGGGTGCGTCCGCAGGTGCTTGGCGAGGTGGACGGCGTTGCGGGCGAGCGTGGCGTTCGTCGAGGCGACCGCCTTCGGGGTCTCGTCGAGGTCGTTGTAGTCGCCGGGCGTCATCGCCTCGCCGTTCCAGTAGGTGCCGCCCTGGGCGGGCACGGTGAAGCCGGTGTCGTTGAGCGCCTGGAACAGGTCGGCGGTGATCTTGTGCGCGCCGTCCTCGTTGCCGACCACCGCGGTCACCGCGACCTTGCCGAACATCAGCGGGCGGCCCTCGTCGTCCGTTTCGGACAGTTCGGCGTCCAGTCGCTCCAGCACCCGCTGCGCCACGCTGGACATGTGGCCGACCCAGGTCGGTGACGCCAGCACCAGGATGTCCGCGCCGAGCACCTTGTCGCGAATGGACGGCCACTCGTCGCCGTCGCCCATGTCCTTCTCGGTGCCGGGCCGGACGTCGTGGTCGACCACGCGGATCGACTCGCCGTCGACCCCGTGCCCGCGCAGTTCGTCCAGCAACTGCGTGGCGATCAGCTCGGTGCTCGACGGGGCCGGGGACGGCTTGAGGCTGCAGGTCAGTGCCACTGCTCGTAGTGCGGTCATGCGGACCGGTTACCCCGCCTGCCACGGGGTAACCGGTCGGCATGAGCAAAGAGCACAACCAGCCCCCGCAAGGACAGCGACCGCCGGGTGACACCGGGGACATGCGGCCGGAGCCCCGCGACGAAATGGCCGGCTACCAGGGCCGTGAGCTGCTGGCCGGCCGCCGCGCGCTGATCACCGGTGGTGACTCCGGCATCGGCCGCGCGGTCGCGGTGGCCTTCGCGAAGGAGGGCGCCGACGTCGCGATCGCCTACCTGGAGGAGGACGAGGACGCCAAGCACACCGCGGAACTCGTCCGCGCCGAAGGGCGCCGCTGCGAACTGCTGCCCGGTGATCTCGCCGAGGCCGCGCAGTGCTCGCGGGTGGTGGAGCGGACCGTGGAAGCGCTGGGCGGACTGGACATCCTGGTGAACAACGTGGCCACCCAGTGGCCGGTCGACTCGCCGGAGGAACTGACCGAGCAGCAGTGGATGCGCACCTTCGACGTCAACATCCACAGCTACTTCCGGGTCACCGCCGCCGCCCTGCCGCACCTCGGCGAAGGCGACGTCATCATCAACACCGGTTCGGTCAACGGCCTGCGCGGCAACAAGTCCCTGATCGACTACTCGGCCACCAAGGGGGCCGTGCACGCCTGGACCTACTCGATGGCGCAGGCGCTGGCGGACAAGGGGATCCGGATCAACTGCGTGGCGCCGGGTCCGGTGTGGACACCGCTGATCCCGTCCACCTTCGACGAGGAGAAGGTGGCGGAGTTCGGGCAGCAGGTGCCCTACCAGCGGGCGGCGCAGCCGGACGAGATCGCGCCGTCGTTCGTGTTCTTCGCGTCGAACCGGTTGTCCTCGTACTACACGGGCGAGGTGCTGGCCCCGCTCGGCGGCGAGACGACGCCGGGATGAGGCAGCGGGTGCCCCCGAGCGCTCACGTGCGCTCGGGGGTGCGGCGGGAGCTGAGCCACATCGCCAGCCCGGCCAGTGCGGTCAGGCCGTGGAGCCAGTTGGCCGCCCAGTTCAGGTTCAGCACGTTGCCGGGCGTGTCCGCGCTGCTGGCCAGCACGCCGAACGCGGTCATGCCGATGAACACCACGAACAGCCCGATGCCGTAGATCCGGGCACCGGCCGCCCGGGTGGCCGCGGCCAGGCCGAGCAGGCCGACCGCCACGTGCAGCACGTTCTGCACGGAACTCACGCTGAAGATCCACACCGTGTTCTCGGCACCGGGCCCGATCTGCCCGGGGTGCTCGGCCACGGTGAAGCCGAGCACGCCGAGCAGCAGGTAGATCAGCCCGATGGCGAGTGCCGCGAGCCTGACCACGGTGGTCACACCACCGGGTTCAGGCCGCGGCCGACGGCTGATGCCAGGAAGCACCAGCCACGCGACACCGACAAGCAGGGCAGGTGCCGATCGCGCAACCGCTTCATCGCGCTCGACGACCGGGTTTGCGCGGTCTGGTCGACCACCGCGCACGCGGCCCCGTCATCGGAACTCTCCACGGCCTCGATGCCGTGCCGGTCGGCCCACTCGGAGAGTTCGCGCAGTGCGGGCGAGTTGCCGAGGTAAACCACCTTGAGCGTGTCCATTGTTCTCACTCCCCAAAACCTTTGCTCCTCAAGGGGTAACCGCTGCGACGAGGGTGAAACCCCTGATGAGCATCGGGTCACACCAGGTCGCGGGGGATCACGCGGTGCCAGTTCCGGGAGAACACGCGGTGGTCGCCTTCGTAGCCGTCCAACTCGGCGTGCAGGATGAACTCGGTGGGCGTGCAGGTCAGCACGGTGTGGGTCTCCGTGCGCGACTCCCACTCACCCCGCGCGAAGGTCATCGTCCACGCCGTCTCCCCGCGGGCCGACGAGAAGTCGTCGGCGAGCCAGCTGTAGCGCTCGTACGCCCGCCTGGCCACCCGCAGGTCGATGTCCTCGAAGTAGTCCTCACCGCTGTCCTTGACGATCTCCAGCGCCGACTCGTAGTCCACCAGGTCACGGCTGACCGTCCACCGCTGCTCCCCGGGCCGCAGCTGGGTCACCGTCAGCGGCGGCGCGCCCTCCGGCTCGTCGAACGGCCGCAGCGGCAGCTCGTCCGGCTCGGCCACCGGCCGCACCGGCAACCGGACCGTGCTCGCCCCGGTGTACACCTTCACCCGGGTGCGGCTCGGCGGCGGCCACGCCAGCGGCCAGTACGAAGTGGACAGTGACAACCGGATGCGGTGGCCGGGCGGGAACACCTGCGCCACCCCGTTCATTTCCACCGACACCCGGTACCGCCGCCCCGGCTCCAGCGGTTCGGGCGTCTCGTGCCCGTTCCGGTGGGTCAGGTTCAGCAGCCCGTAGGTGACCCGGGTGGCCCGGCCGTCGGGGTAGACGTCGGACAGCCGGACGGCGACCATCGCCACCGGCTCGCTCGCCTCCACCTCAAGCTCCACGCTGGGCGCACCCAGGATCTCGCAGCGCTCGGTCAGCGGATCGGTCTCGAACACGAGCGAACCGCCGTCCTCCTCGCGCTGGTCGTACGGCAGGTCCGGCGGGGCGTTGTAGGAAGCCCACTTCCCGGAGAACTGCCCGACCGACAGCGGTGACTCGATCTCCAGGCCACGCTCGGTGACCTCTTCGCCCGGCCGGGCGATCCGGTGTGCGTCGAGTGAGTGGACCGACGGCTCGATGTGCGGGGACGGCCAGCTCGGCTCACCGACCCAGCGGCCGGGCCGGGTCTCGTACGCGGTCGACGGCGGCACGCTGTCCTGCATCCACACGCGCAGCATCGGCTCGTCCATCACGTCGTTCTCGCGCCCCGCCAGCCAGTGGTCCCACCAGCGGACCACCTCCTGCAGGTACCCGATGGCCGGGCCGGGCGCGCCGAGGTGCGGGTACTTGTGCGACCACGGCCCGATCAGCCCCTTGCGCGGCACGTCGAGGTGGCGCATCAGCCGGAACACGCCGTTGGAGTACCCGTCGGCCCAGCCGCTGGAGGCCAGCACCGGGCACTGGACGTCGCTGTAGTTCTCGCACACCGACGCGTGCCGCCAGTAGTCGTCGCGCCGCTGGTGCGAGAGCCAGTTCTCGATCCACAGGCCGCTGTCCTCCAGGCGTTCCCGCCACATCTCGCGCCAGCGGTCGCCGACCAGCGCCGGGTCCGGCGGCAGCGTCGAGTAGGCGAACATGGTGGACGCCTCGGCGAGGTTGTCCGAGAGCAGGCAGCCGCCCATGTAGTGCATGTCGTCGCCGTAGCGGTCGTCGGTGAACGACGAGATGACGATCGCCTTGAGGCTCGGCGGTTTCCTGGCCGCGACCTGCAGCGCGGCGAAGCCACCCCAGGAAATGCCCATCATGCCGGTGCTCCCGGTGCACCAGGGCTGGTCGGCGATCCAGGCCAGCGCCTCCTCGGCGTCGAGCTGCTCCTGTTCGAGGTACTCGTCGGTGAGCACCCCGTCGGACTCGCCGGAACCGCGGATGTCCACCCGCACGCAGGCGTACCCGTGCCCGGCGAGGTACGGGTGGTGGATGGCGTCGCGGCCGGCGGTCAGATCCCGTTTCCGGTAGGGGATGTACTCCAGGATCCCGGGCACCGGGTGCTCGGCCGAATCGGCCGGGCGCCAGATCCGCGCGGCCAGGCGCTGCCCGTCCGGCAGCGGGATCCAGACGTTCTCCTCCTCGATGATCTGCTTCGGCAGTTGGGTCACCGTACGCATCCCTCGACGGTAACGCCGGTTTCGGCGGGCCGCAGGGCTCGGGTTTGATCTGGGGCGCGCGGGTATCCGGGAGCCATGGACGCACCCAGCTTGCCCGCACCGCTGTCGGTGTGGATGGACTCCACCGCCGGTCCGGACCGAGGCGGGAACGCGCTGCCCGGTGCGGTCGAGGTGGTGGTGATCGGCGCCGGGATCGCCGGGCTGACCACCGCCTACGCGCTCGCGCGCGACGGGCGGTCGGTGCTGGTGGTGGACTCGGGACCGGTCGGCGGCGGGGTTTCCGGCCACACCACGGCGAAGCTGACCGCGCAGCACGCGGAGAAGTACGCCTCGCTGCGGGAGCACAAGGGGCCGGAGGCCGCCGCGCAGTACGGTCAGGACCAGAGCGCCGCGGTCGACTGGATCGAGCGCACCTCGGCGGAACTGGGCGTCGACTGCGGGTTCACCCGCACCGACAGCTACGTTTACACCACCGAAACCCGGCGCGTGACCGATCTGCGGGCCGAAGCCGCCGCGGCCGCCGACGCCGGGCTGCCCGCGGAGTTCGTCGAGCAGATCGCGCTGGACGTACCCGCGGCCGGGGCGGTGCGCTTCGCCGGCCAGGCGCGCTTCCACCCCAGGCGGTGGCTGCTCGGCCTCGCTTCCGCGATCGAGGCGCTGGGCGGGCAGGTCTCCGAGAACGCCAGGGTGGTGCGCGTCGACGAGCGGCCGGTGCCGGTGGTGCACACCGAACGCGGCAAGGTCCGGGCCGAGGAGGTGGTGATCGCCACCCACTACCCGGTGCTGGACCGGGGTTTCTACTTCGCCAGGCTCGACCCGGTGCGGGACCTGGTGGTCGCCGGGCCGGTCGCCGGGAACCCCGCCGACGGCATGTTCCTCGACGCCGACACCCACCACTCCGTGCGTTACCTCGACCACAACGGCGAACGGCTGGCCATCGTCGGCGGTGAGCACTACCGCACCGGCGAGGAGGTCGACGTCGAAGCCCGGTACGCGCGGCTGGCCGAATGGGCGGGCAGGCACGCGGGCGTGACCGGGGTGACCCACCGCTGGTCCGCGCACGATCTGTCCACTCTGGACTCGGTGCCCTACGTCGGCCGCTACCACCCGGTTTCGCGGCACCTGTGGGTGGCGACCGGCTTCGGCCAGTGGGGGATGAGCGGCGGCACCGCCGCCGGGCTGCTGCTGGCCGACCTGATCGCCGGCCGCGAGAACCCGGGCGCCTGGCTGTACCACCCGGAGCGCTTCGACCTGCGGTCCGGGGTTTCCCTGGCCCGCAACAACTTCACCGTGGCCAAGCACCTGGTCGGCGACCACCTGCGCGCGGTCGGCGCGGACGCCGAGTTCGCCACCCTGGGGCTGGGGGAGGCCCGGGTGGCCACCTCGGGTGCCTCGGTGGTCGCCGCCTACCGCGACAGCGAGGGCGTGCTGCACCGCCGCAGCGCCCACTGCACGCACCTCGGCTGCGTGGTCGCCTTCAACAACGCCGAGAAGACCTGGGACTGCCCGTGCCACGCCTCGCGGTTCGGCGTCGACGGTTCGGTCATCCAGGGCCCGGCCACCCGGCCGCTGCCGGAGGCCTGAGCCCGTGGAGCTGCTGCTGGGCCTGGCCGGTCTGCTCGCGCTGGCCGCGGCCCTGCTGCCGAAGCTGACCAGCAACCGGCCGCTGTCCATGCCGCTGGTGCTGTTGCTGCTCGGCGTGGTGGTCGGCCTGCTGCCGCTGCCCGCGCCCTACGGGCAGGTGTGGGCGAACCCGGTGCCGCACCTGGGCGCGTTGCAGGTGATCACCGAGTTCGGCCTGATCATCGCGCTGGTCGGGGCCGGGCTGAACAGCGACCGGGTGCTCGGCTGGCGGTCGTGGAACTCCACCTGGCGGCTGCTGCTGGTGGCCATGCCGTTGTTCATCGGCGTGGTTTTCCTGCTGGGGCAGTGGTTGCTGGCGCTGCCGGTGGCCGCGGCGCTGGCGCTGGCCGCCGCGCTCGCGCCGACCGACCCGGTGCTGGCCTCGGACGTCGGGGTGCCCGAACCCCACGCCGGTTCGGAACTGGCCGCGGGCAACGAAGTGCGGTTCACCCTGACCACCGAGGCTGGGCTCAACGACGGCCTGGCGATGCCGTTCGTGATGCTGGCCGTCCTGCTCGCCGGTGGCCTGCCGGGGCCGGGGAAGCTCGCTGTCGAACTGCTGCTGCCGCTGCCGGTCGGGGTGGCCGTCGGGGTGGCGATCGGGCTGCTGCTCGGCAGGCTGATCTTCCGCGCCGAGTCCGACCAGGTGCGGTTGTCCGAGTACTCGGACGGCATGGTGGTGCTGGCCATGGCGTTCCTGCCGTTCGCCGCGGCGGAACTGCTGCAGGGCAACGGTTTCCTCGCCGTGTTCGCGGCCGCGGTGACCCTGCGGGCACGGGAGCGCTCGCACGGTTACCACGCCGTGCTGCACGAGTTCGGTGACCAGCTGGAACGGTTGTTCGTCGCGGTCGCGCTGCTGGGCCTCGGCGTGGCGATCGGGGACGGGCTGCTGTCCGGCCTGCGCCCGCTGGAATTCGTGCTGGCCGCGGTGGCGGTTTTTGTGGTGCGCCCGCTCACCGGCCTGCTCTCGCTGTTCGGCGCACCGCCGGGCCGTCGTGGTGCGGCGGCCATCTCGTTCTTCGGCGTGCGTGGGATCGGGACGCTGTTCTACGTCACCTACGCGCTCGCGCACGGTGACTTCCCGCTGCCGGACGTGATCTGGCGGGTGGCCGCGCTGGCCGTGGCGCTGTCGGTGGTGGTGCACGGCATCACCGCGGAACCGGCGATGCGGCGGCTCGAACGCCTCGGCGCGCAGGGCAGGCGTGGGACCGCTTGACACCCGCTCGCCCGCGTCACCAGGATGACGCCGTGCCCACAGCGATCGTCACCGGGAGTTCCCGCGGCATCGGCCGCGCCATCGCCGAACGGCTCGCCGCGGACGGCGCGAAGGTGGTGGTCAACTACCGCAGTGACGGCGATGCGGCCGCGAAGGTGGTCCGGGCGATCGAAGAACGCGGTGGCGAGGCGGTCGCCGTGCAGGCCGACGTCACCGACCTCGCGCAGCTGCGAAGCCTGTTCGACACCGCCGGCGAGGTCGACGTCTTCGTCAGCAACGTGGGCGTGGCCCGGTTCGGCCCGCTCGCCGAAGTGACCGACGAGCAGTACGACTTCCTCTTCGAGACCAACACGCGCTCGACCTTCTACGCCCTGCGGGAGGCGGCGCGCCGGGTGCGCGACCACGGCCGGATCGTGGTGATCTCCAGCGCCGTGGTGGTGACGAACCGGCCGGGCACCGCGCTCTACGCGGCCACGAAGGCGGCGGGGGACCAGCTGGTCAAGGTCGCGGCGAAGGAACTCGGCGCACGCGGGATCACGGTCAACAGCGTGCTGCCGGGCGCGGTGCACACCGACGCGCTCGCCGCCGACGGACCGCCGGGCGTGGTGGAACGCACCATCGGGCAGGTGCCGCTGGGCCGCATCGCGGAACCCTCGGACATCGCCGACATCGTCGGCTTCCTCGCCTCGCACGACGGCCGCTGGATCACCGGCCAGACCCTGCACGCGGGCGGCGGGCAGTTCTAAGCCGCGCAGCCGCTGCGGTCGGCGCGGATCACCAGCAGTTCCTCGAAGTCCTGGCCGGGTTCGAGCAGGCCGGTCCGTTCCAGGTAACGCCGGTGTCCACTGAGGACCGGGTCGAACGGCTGCAGCCGGCTGGCCACCACGCTCGCGCGCAGCCGCTGCCGCCGCAGTTCCTCCAGCGTGGCCTCCGGATCGCAGAGCGAGGAGTGCACCATCAGCAGGGTGCCCTGGCGCGCCAGGAGATCACGGGCCCGCGCGCACAGCGGATCCAGGTACCGCCGCCCGTCCGGGCCCGGCACGTACGGGGGATTCGCCAGCACGACGTCGAACCGGCCGGGCGAACCCCGCCCGGCCGGATCTCCGCGGAACGCGCGCACCGGCAGCCGCCGCAGCGAACCGTGCACGCGGGCGCTGAGCACCGCGCGGCGGCAGCGTTCGATGGTCACCACCTCGGCCACCCGGCCGCGGGCGGCGGCGGCCGCGCCGGTGCCGAGGTCGAGCACGCGGGCACCCGGCCGGAACCGGGTTTCGGCCAGTGCGCCGGAGAGCAGGCGCGCGTCGGTCCTTCGCAGAGTTCGCACCCCGGTCCTGTACCACCGGGGCGCGAACTCAAACCCGTCCACTATGGATCGGTCAGCAGTTTCCCCCGGAGTCGTTCCAGTGTCTGGGAAAGCAGCCGCGAGACGTGCATCTGCGAGATGCCGAGGCGGTCGGCGATCTGCGTCTGCGTCATGTTGCCGAAGAACCGCAGCCGCAGGATGGTGCGCTCGCGTTCGGGCAGTTCGGCCAGCAGCGGCCGCAGCGCCGCGTGGTTCTCCACCGCCTCCAGGTCGGAGTCCTCCTCACCGAGCGTCTCGGCCAGCGGCAGCCGCTCGCTGTCCGAGCTGACCGGCTTGTCCACCGACACCGCCTGGTAGGCGTTGCCCGCGATCAGCCCTTCGCGCACCTCTTCGGGATCCATCCCGAGCTTCTCGGCGATCTCCGACGGGGTCGGCGCGCGGCCGAGCGTCTGCGCCAGTTCGCCGGTGGCGTGGCTGATCTGCAGGTGCAGCTCCTTGAGCCGCCGCGGTACCCGCACCGACCAGCTGCTGTCGCGGAAGTAGCGCCGGACCTCGCCCATCACCGTCGGCACGGCGAAGGACAGGAACTCCGATCCGCGGGCCGCGTCGAAGCGGTCCACCGCGTTGATCAGCCCGAGCCGGGCGACCTGGAGCAGGTCGTCGAAGGTCTCGCCGCGCCCGGAGAACCGGCGCGCGATGTGCTCGGCGACCGGGAGGAACTCGGTCACCAGGCGATCGCGCAGCTCGTCGCGCTTGCGATCGCCTTCGGGAAGCGCGGCCAGCTCGGCGAACAGCGGCACGCAGTGCGCGTACTGCTCACCCCTGGACTTGGAAGCCGGTTCCCTGCTCACCCGCGACCAGTCCTCGCCGCCATCACCAGGTCGATGGTCACCACCCGGCCGCCCTGCTCGGTCACCCGGTAGGAGGCGGAATCGGTCACGGTCTTCACCACGTGCCAGCCGAACCCGTCGGTCTCGGGCACGGCCTGGTCGGCGGTCGGCGCGGACACCGACACCGACAGCTCCCCGGCGGAGAGCCGGTAGCGGCAGCTCACGCTGCTCCCCACGTCGGCGTGGTGGACCAGCCAGGACGCGACCTCGTCCACCGCGATCTTGAAGTCGGCGATCGAGTCGAGGTCGAAGTCCTCCTTGGTGGCCACCGCCTCGGCCAGCATCCGCAGCAGCGGCAGGTGCTCCAGCCGGGCGGGCACGCTGAGTTCGACGTGCTCGGTGAGCAGGGCGTCGATCTGCCCGCTCAGATCAATCTCGGCCATCGTCGTACTCCCCATGGTGGATCGCCGTTGCCATGACTTGGGGAGTACCCGCCGGGGTGCCCGGCACACACGCGATTTCCGTGTGCGCTGTGTAACGCTCCACCCGGCCGGGTACCCGGGATGGATGAAATTGGGTGTGCTGGACATCGGGTCGAACTGCGCCCAGCTCCAGATCGTGGACGCGACGCCGGGGGCGCCGCCGCTTCCCGCGCTGGCCATCAAGGAGCCGACGCGCCTGGCCGAGGAACTCGAGGACGGGGCGCTGAGCGAGGCCGGGACCGAGCGGGTCGTCCACGCGGTCTGCCAGGCGATGGTCGCGGCGCGCCAGAACCACGTGGAGGAGCTGTTCGTCTACGCGACCTCCGCCATCCGCGACGCGTCGAACCGCGACTCGGTGCTCGACCGGATCGAAGCCGAGGCCGGGATCCGGCCGCAGTTCCTCACCGGCGAGGACGAGGCGCGGCTCACCTACGCCGCCGCCCACCGGTGGTACGGCTGGGCAGCCGGGCGCATCCTCCTGCTCGACATCGGCGGTGGCTCGCTGGAGATCGCGCTGGGCCGCGATGCCAAGCCCGAGCTGGCGCTGTCCCTCCCGCTCGGCGCGGGCAGGCTGACCAGGGCGTTCCTGCCGGACGACCCGCCGAGCCGCGCTCAGCTGCGCGACCTGCGCCGGCACGTGCGCTCCACCCTGCGCGAGATCTCGGATCGACTGCGCTGGGAAGGTCACCCCGCGCGGGTGGTGGCCACCTCGAAGACGTTCAAGCAGCTGGCGCGCGTGTGCGGGGCGGCGCCGCAGCGCAAGGGCCCGTTCGTGCACCGGGAGCTCCAGGCCGCGGACCTGCGGAGACTGGTCCCCGAACTGGCTGCGAGACCGGCGGCGAAGCGCGCGAAGCTGCGCGGGATCTCGGCGGGCCGGGCGGGCCAGATCGTGGCCGGTGCGGTGGTGGCCGAGCAGGCGATGAAGGCCTTCGACCTGCGGTCGGTGGAGCTGTGCCCGTGGGCGCTGCGGGAGGGCGTGATCCTGCGGTACCTGGCCGGGCTGCCGGACCAGGTGCCGGACCTGCACCTGCAGCCGGTCCGCGGGGCCGCGCGCCCGGACGACGCGGTGCCGCTGAGACCGGTGGCGGACAGCGCGTTGCCGACATCCTGACCGGTGAGGAGGTCCTTGTGTTCACCGATCGCCGGGACGCCGGACGGCAACTGGCCGCACGGCTGACCGGTCCCTGGCAGGAGCCGCTGGTGCTGGGCCTGGCGCGCGGCGGCGTACCGGTGGCGGCGGTGGTCGCCGCCGGGCTCGACGCCCCGCTGGAGGTGGCGGTGGCACGCAAGATCGGCGCGCCCGGCCAGCCGGAGTGGGGGATCGGCGCGGTGACCGCCGAGGGGCCGCCGATCTACGACGCCGCCAGCACGTCACGCCTGGGCCTGACCGCCCAGCAGTTGGCGGAGCTGTGCGAACCGGAACGCACCGAAGCCGCCCGGCGGGTGGAGTTGTACGAAGACGGCCGGACACCCGCCTCCCGCGTGGGCCGGGACGTGATCGTGGTGGACGATGGCCTGGCCACCGGCGTCACCGCGATCGCCGCGCTGCGGGCCGCTCGCGCGGAAGCCCCGCGCTCCCTCACGTTCGCGGCTCCCGTGGGCGCCCCGGAAGCCGTCGAACGGGTGCGGCGGGAAGCCGATGAGGTGGTCTGCGTGGAGGCCCCGCGCGACTTCACCGCCGTCGGCCGCTGGTACGAGGACTTCGACCAAACCAGCGACACCGAGGTCATCCGGTTGCTGAAGTCCTGACGCCACACGCCGCCCCGTCCTCAATTCAGGATCACGATCGACACGGTCAGCGCCGACGCGTAAAGAATCCACACCAGATACGGCACCTGCAACCACGCCGCCAGCCGAGACCGTCGCCAGAACAGGATGATCGAAGCGACCACCGCCACGTCCAGCAGCACGATGTCCACCAGCGCCAGCTCATACGCCCCAGCCGCGAAGAACAACGGCGTCCAGGCGAGGTTGAGCACCAATCCGACCCCGTAAACCCCGAGCCCGCGCCGATCGCCGCCCGCGCGCCAGTACAGCCATCCCGAAACCGCGATCATCGCGTACAGCACCGTCCAAACCGGACCGAACAGCCACGGCGGCGGCGCCCAGCCCGGCAACTCCAGCGACTCGTACACCGAACGCGCGTTCATCGAGGACAGCGCCCCCGCCACGGCCACCACCGCCACGGCCGCGACGAAGCCGGCGAGGGCGAGCGGGGCGCGAGGGCTCGCGGTGGTCGTCATCGAAGCACTCCCGGGTGAGAAGATGAATACGTGCGCAACGCGGAAACCTCCTGCGATCTGGTCATCGACGCCGAACCCCACCGGGTGTGGCGGCAGGTCGCGGACATCACCGCGCCCGCCCGCTTCAGCCCCGAACTCCAGCGCGTGCGCTGGCTCGACGCCACCACCCCGGCCCCCGGTGCGCGGTTCGAGGGGTACAACGAGAACAAGGTGCTCGGCACCTGGCGCACCATCGCCACCATCGTCGAGTGCGACGAGCCACGCGCCTTCGCCTGGACCGTCGCCGATCCCGACGGCCGGTTCGGCGAGGTCACCGGCGACCCCATGGCAACCTGGCGCTTCGACCTCGAAGACACCGGCAACGGCGTGCGGCTGATCCACTCGGTGCGGATCGGACCCGCGCGCTCCGGCCTCAGCCTGGCCATCGACCGGTTCCCGGACCAGGCGGACGCCTTCCTCCGCCACCGCCTCGCCGACCTGCGCACCGGCATGCTCGAAACCCTGCGCGGCATCAAAACCCTCGCGGAGCGCTGACCAGCAGCTTGTCCAGGGTGACCGGCAGGTCCCGCACCCGCACCCCGGTCGCCCGGTGCACCGCGTTCACCACGGCCGCCGCCGCGCCCACGATGCCGATCTCCCCGACTCCCTTGGCGCCCATGGCGTTCACGTGCGGGTCGTGCTCGTCGAGCCACTCCGCGGTGATCTGCCCGGCGTCGGCGTTGGCCGCCACGTGGTACTCGGCGAGGTCGTGGTTGACCACGTGCCCGAACCGCGGATCGAGCACGCTCTGCTCGTGCAGCGCCATCGACAACCCCATGGTCATGCCGCCGACCAGCTGGGACCGCGTGGTGCGCGGGTTGATCACCCGGCCGACCGCGAACACCCCGTGCATCCGGGGCACCCGCACCTCACCGGTGTCGGCGTGCACCCGCGCCTCGACGAACTGCGCGCCGAACGCGGACATCGCGAAGTGCTCCTCCTCGGGGTTCTCGCTCACCGACCCCTCGGCCTCGTCGCCGTCGGCCGGATCGGTGCCGAACTTCTCCCGGAACACCGCCGCCGCGTCGAGCACCGCCGAACCCCAGGTGATCATCCCCGAGGAACCACCGGCCACCGACGCGTGCGGGTAGTCGGTGTCGCCGATGCGCACCTCGACCTCGTCCACCGGCACGCCGAGCGCGTCCGCGGCGATCTGCGGCAGCGTGGTCCAGGTACCGGTACCGAGATCGGCCGCGCCGATGTCGACGGTGTAGCGGCCGCCGGCGAACCGGATCACCGCGGTCGACT
Organism: Amycolatopsis sp. 195334CR; assembly: GCF_017309385.1. Lineage (NCBI taxonomy): Bacteria > Bacillati > Actinomycetota > Actinomycetes > Pseudonocardiales > Pseudonocardiaceae > Amycolatopsis > Amycolatopsis sp. 195334CR. The sequence goes on from NZ_JAFJMJ010000004.1 coordinate 87,207, forward strand.
CCGGCATCCGGTTCACCGGGTACACCGACGCCGCCACGCCGCAGCCGACCAGCCAGCGGCCGTCACGCCGGGGACCGCGGTCCGCCCAGCCGAACCGCTCGGCGCCGGTGCGCAGGCACTCGGCCAGGTTCCGGCTGGAGAACGGCTTGCCGGACTCCGGGTCCTCGGCCGGATCGTTGACCAGGCGCAGCTCGATCGGATCCATGCCCAGCCGATCGGCCAGTTCGTCCATCGCCACCTCGGGACCGAACATGCCCGGGCACTCACCCGGCGCCCGCATCCACGAGGTCACCGGCACGTCGAGCGCGGCCAGCCGGTGCGCGATCCGCCGGTTCGGCGCCGCGTACATGGTCCGGGACGGTTTCCCGCTCTCCTCGGCGAACTCCTTGACCTTCGAGGTCTGCTCGGCCACGTCGAACGCGATCGCGGACAGCCGCCCGTCCCGGCCGGCGGCCAGCCGGGTGCGCTGGATGGTCGGGGTGCGGTACCCGGTCAGCGAGAACATCTGCTGCCGTGTCACCGCGAGCTTGACCGGCCTGCCCGGCAGCGCCCTGGCGGCCATCGCGGCCAGCACCACGTTGGCGTGCGGCATGCCCTTCGACCCGAACCCACCGCCGACGTACGGGCAGACCACCCGGATCCGCGAGGTGTCGAGCCCGAAGACCTCGGCCACCGAGGACCGCGTCGGGTGCACGCCCTGCGTGGATTCCCACAGCGTCAGCGTGCCGTCCTGCCACAGCGCGGTCGTGGCGTGCGGTTCCATCGGGTTGTTGTGGTACATCGCGGTCGTGTACGTCTGGTCGACCACGAACTCCGCTTCCGCGAAGGCCGATTCCACATCACCGGTGGTGTCGGCGTCGTACGAACCGTCGGCCGTCAGCTCCGTCTCGTGGTCCTCTTCGGCATAGGAGACCTCGACCAGATCCGCCGCCTGCCGCGCGATTTCCGAGGTTTCCGCGACCACGCAGCCGATCAGCTGGCCCCGGAACGCGACCTCGGCCGACTGCAGCACGGCCAGTTCACCGTCCTCTGTGGACGCAAGCCGCTCGGCATTGGCCTCGGTGAGCACGGTGAGCACACCGGGCAGCGCCGCGGCCGCGGTGGTGTCCAGGCGCGTCACGCGCCCGCGGGCGATGGTGGCCTGGACGGGGTGGCAGTAGGCGGGGTGCTCGACCGCGGTCTCGTAGGCGTAGGTGGCGGTTCCGGTGACCTTCGCGGGCCCGTCGCGGCGGGCCAGGTCCAGTCCGATCGAGCGCGGGGTCACTTCGCCTCCCGGGTGAGGTCGCGCAGCGTGGCGGCCAAGGTGTTGGCCAGCAACGGGATCTTGAACCCGTTCCCGCCGTCGATCCCGTCGACCGCGACGGCACCGGCGAGTTCCGCTTCGGCGGCTTCGCGATAGGTGGCTTCGGTGGCCGGGGCGTCCAGCAGCACTTCCTCGGCCCGGCTCGCGCGCCACGGCTTGTGCGCCACCCCGCCGAACGCGATCCGGGAATCACGCACGATCCCGCTCTCCACCCGCAGCGCGGCCGCCACGGAAACCAGCGCGAACGCGTACGACGCGCGGTCGCGGACCTTGCGGTACGCCGAATTCCGCGCGATCGGCACCTCCGGCAGATCGATCGCGGTGATCAGTTCACCGTGCTCGAGCACGGTGTCCCGATCGGGCCGGTCGCCGGGCAACCGGTGCAGGTCCCCGAAACCGAGGGTGCGTTCGCCGTCCGGCCCGAGCACCTGGACCTCCGCGTCGAGCGCGGTGAGCGCGACCGCGAGATCGGACGGGTGCGTGGCGATGCACTCCGGCGAGGCGCCGAGCACGGCGTGGTGCCGGGTGTACCCGCCGATCGCCGAGCAACCGCTGCCGGGCGACCGCTTGTTGCACGGCGTGGTGACGTCCTGGAAGTACACGCAGCGCGTGCGCTGCAAGGGGTTCCCGCCGGTGGTGGCCATGTTCCGCAGTTGCCCGGACGCACCGGCGAGCAGCGCCTGCGCGAGCACCGGGTACCGCTCGCGGACCCGGCGGTCGGCGGCCAGGTCGCTGTTGCGCACGGCCGCGCCGATCCGGAGACCCCCGTTGTGGTCGGTGATTTCCGCGGACGTCAGCGAAGTCACGTCGACCACCAGGCCCGGCGTGCGCACGCCCAGCTTCAGGTGGTCGACCAGGTTGGTGCCGCCGCCGAGGAAGACCGCGGACGGATCGGCGGCCACCGTCCGCACGGCCGTGGCGGCGTCGCCGGGACGGCGGTAGTCGAAGGGTTCCATGCCTATCCGGCCGCCTCCTCGATCGCGGCGACGATCCCCGGGTACGCACCGCAGCGGCACAGGTTGCCGCTCATCCGCTCGGCGATCTCCGCGCGGCTCGGGGTGGGGGAGGAGGCCACGTCGGTGGTCGCGTGGCTCGGCCAGCCCCGGTCGAGTTCGTCGAGCACCCCGACGGCCGAGCAGACCTGGCCCGGGGTGCAGTACCCGCACTGGAACGCGTCGTGCTCGATGAACGCCTTCTGCACCGGGTGGAGTTCACCGGCCGGGGCCAGCCCCTTCGCCGTGGTGATCTCGGTGCCTTCGGCGGCGACGGCCAGCGTCAGGCAGCTCAGCACCCGGCGGCCGTCGGCGAGCACCGTGCACGCGCCGCACTGGCCGTGGTCGCAGCCCTTCTTCGGGCTCGGGTTGCCGAGGCGCTCGCGCAGCGCGTCGAGCAGCGTGGTGCGCGGGTCGGCGGGCAGCCGGTGGTCCTGCCCGTCGACCCGCAGCGTGATCTCGGCCGCCATCAGGCCGTGGCGCCTTCGTCGTGCACCGGGTGCTTGCCCTCGGCGAACTCCTCGACGATCTTCGCGCAGAACGCGGGCAGGTCGTCGGGGTTGCGGCTGGACACCAGCCCCCGGTCGGTGACCACTTCCTCATCGACCACGTTCGCCCCGGCGTTGCGCAGGTCGGTGCGGATGCTCGGGTACGAGGTGAGCGTGCGGCCCTTGGCCACCCCGGCCTCGATCAGCGTGATCGGCCCGTGGCAGATCACCCCGACCGGCTTGCCTGCCGCGAAGAAGTCGCGGACGAAGCCGACCGCGGCCTCGTCCATCCGCAGCTTGTCCGGGTTGATCGTGCCGCCGGGCAGGATCAGGGCGTCGAACTCGCCCGCCGAGGCGTCGGAGACCACCCGGTCCACCGGGAACCTGTCCGCCGGGTTGAGGTCGGAGTTCATCGCCTGGATCTCGCCGGAGTCGAGGGAGAGCAGGGTCACCGTCGCGCCCTCGGCCTCGACCGCCTTGCGCGGTTCGACCAATTCGACCTGCTCGACCCCGTCGGCGGCGAGCATGGCGACGGCACGTCCGGTCAGTGTGGAGCCCATTCGGGAGTCCTTTCGCGTGGTGATCTCCCGGGCGGTTACCACGGTGACCGGGCGGCAAACCTCGGCGGGCAACGGCTGCACCGACGACGGTTTCGGCTGGTGGCGGCGTGGGTACCCACCGGCGACTCCCCCGCGAGTGAGGACCGAGCCGATGGATACGACGCGCGGCGACAACCTGGGTGGCGGACTGGTCTCGCTGGCCACCCGAGCAGAAGAACTGACCCGTTGCCTCTACTACCGCACGGTGGACCCGCACGGCGGCTCCCCGGTCGGCGACGCCGAGGAGCTGAGCGTGCTGCTGGGGCACCTGCGCTCGCTCACCGACAACGTCGCCCGCACCCTGCCCGGCCTCGGCGGCTGGCTCGAAGAACGCCTGCTCGCCGGCGAACTCGGGAACGAGCGGGAGTTCGAAGCGCTCACCCAGTCGGTGGTCGAGGTCACCTCGGCACTGGCCTGCGCCCGGGAATCGGCCGCCCGCCTCGGCCGCCAGCTCGACATCGCCGAGAACGTCAGCCGCACGCTGTCCGCCTCCTGATCCGCCCGCGCCACCAGCCGGTCGTAACCCGTCCCGGGGACGACCGGCTTTTCCTCACGCGCACGTCAGGCGGGTCGCGGCAGGATGGTCCCGACCACGTTTTCCGGGGTCCGGGAACCAGCCGCGACCGGGAGACGACCAGAATGGCGGAACCAGATCGTCTCGGAAGGTGTCAGCCGGATGTCGCGCAGTACTCGGAACAGCAATCCCGTCACGGCCAAGCGGGGGCTCTCCCCGAACGTCGTGGTCACCCTGGTGATCGTGGTGGTGGCCGCGCTCGTGCTCGGCGGGATCCTGTTGTTCAGCGGCGGTGACGACGGCGAGGGCGGCGGCACCGACCAGCCCCGCGTCTCGGCCGAACTGCTGCGCAAACCGGACAGCCACACGCTGACCGAGGCCCCCGACGGCAAGGTCACCCTGGTCGAGTTCCTCGACTACCAGTGCCCGGCCTGCGCGTCGTACTACAAGAACATCACCAGCAAGATCGAGCAGGACTACGCCGGGCGGATCACCTTCGTCACGCGGAACTTCCCGCTGGAGATGCACCCGCTCGCGGTGCCCGCCGCCCAGGCCGCCGAAGCCGCCGCGCTGCAGGGCAAGTACCAGGAGATGTACCACGCGCTGTACGACAACTTCCAGCAGTGGGCGATCACCGCGGACGGCCAGAACGTCAACACCGACGAGGCCGCGGCCAAGAACCTGTTCCAGGGCTACGCCACCCAGCTCGGCCTGGACGTGGCGAAGTACCAGGCGGATCTGACCTCCCCGCCGGTGCAGGCGGCCATCGACCAGGGCCGTGCCGACGGCCAGCAGGCCGGGGTGACCAGCACGCCGACGCTGTTCGTGAACGGCATCAAGTTCGAGCCCAAGGGGGACACCTTCGGGGCGGTGGACAAGGAACTGCGCGACCTGCTCGACAAGGAACTCGGCTGATGGCGGACCGCCGCGGGCTGGCCTGGCTCTACACCGTCGGCGGCGGCATCGGGCTGCTCGCCGCCGCCGCGCTGATGCTGGAGAAGCTGGCCAAGCTCAAGGACCCGGACTACGTGCCGACCTGCTCGCTGAACCCGGTCGTCTCGTGCGGTTCAGTGATGGACAGCAGCCAGGCCGCGGCGTTCGGCTTCCCGAACCCGTTGCTGGGCATCGCCGCCTTCGCCGTGGTCACCACCACCGGCGTGGTGATGCTGGCCGGGTTCGAACCACCGCGCTGGTACCGGATCGGCATGCAGGCCGGGGCCACCTTCGGCGTGCTCTTCGTGCACTGGCTGGTCTTCGCCAGCCTGTACCAGATCCACGCGCTGTGCCCGTACTGCATGGTGGTGTGGGCGGTGACCATCCCGATCTTCTGGTATACCACGCTCGACACGGTGCGCAGCCCGCGGCTGTCCCGCTGGCACACCGCGGTGCTCGCCGCCTGGTACGCGCTGATCGCCGCGCTCATCCTCCAGGCGTTCTGGGACTACTGGACCTCCTAGCGGTCTCGCGCCAGCTTGGTGAGCATGCGGCCGAACAGTTCCCCGAGCTGGGCGGTCTCCTCGGCCGAGAGCGGGTCGAAGAAGTAGCGGCGCACGGTCGCCACGTGCTCCGGCGCGGCGGCCTCGATGGCTTCGCGGCCCGCCGCGGTGAGCCGGATCATCGAGCCGCGGGCGTCGTCCGGGCACTCCTCCCGGACGACCAGCCCGCGCTTGGTCATCCGGCTCACCTGGTGGGAGAGCCGGCTGCGCTCCCAGCCCGCCATCCGCGCCAGTTCCCGCGCGCGCAGCAGCCCGTCCGGCGCCTCGGACAGCGGCGCCAGCAGCGTGTAGTCCGCTGTGGACAGTCCGGAATCCCGTTCCAGCTGGCGTTCCTGCGCGCCCTGCAACTCCCGCTGCAGGGCGAGGTAAGCCTGCCAGACGTGCTGCTCGTCCTCGGTCAGCCAGCGCGGTTCGGTCATCGGGTCACGCTAACACGGTTTTGTTGACGCATCATCATCTCCGGCGTACGTTGGGCCGCATGGAATTGGGGATCTACAGCTTCGCCGACCGCCACCCCGACCCGCGCACCGGCGAGCAGCTGCCGGTCTCGCGGGCGCTGAAGAACACCGTCGAGCGCATCAAGCTGGCCGACGAGCTGGGGTTGGGCTTCTACGGGGTGGGCGAGCACCACCTGGAGAACTACGCCAGCTCCAACCCGGCCACCGTGCTGGCGGCCGCGGCGAGCGTCACCGGGCAGATCACCCTCAGCAGTGCGGTCACCGTGCTCAGCACCGAGGATCCGGTGCGGGTGTACCAGCAGTTCACCACGCTCGACCAGCTGAGCGAGGGCCGCGCGGAACTGCTCGCCGGCCGCGGCTCGTTCACCGAGTCCTTCCCGCTCTTCGGCGCCGAGCTCACCGACTACGACGACCTGTTCGAGGAGAAGCTCGCGCTGCTGCTGCGGATCGACCGCGAGGACCCGATCACCTGGTCGGGCCGGTTCCGGCCGCCACTGGAGAACGCGCGGGTGCTGCCCCGGCCGTACCGGCGGCGGCTGCGGGTCAGCATCGGCACCGGCGGCAACCCCGAGTCCTCGATCCGGGCCGGCCTGCTCGGCCTGCCGGTGGTCTACGCGATCATCGGCGGCCGTCCCGAGCGGTTCGCGCCGCTGGTGGACCTGTACCGGCAGGCGGGCGAGTCCGGCGGGCACACGCCGGACGAGCTGAACGTCACGATGAGCGCCATCGGCCTGATCACCCGCGACTCGCAGGACGCCAAGGAGGCGTTCTACCCGTACTGGCTGGAGACGATGAAGTACGGCGCGCGGGCCCGCGGCTGGCAGGTGCCCACGCGCGGTGAGTACGACGAGTTCGCCCGCGGTGCGCAGTCGATCTTCGCGGGCAGCCCGGACGAGGTGGCCGAGCGGCTGATCACCGTGGGCAGGCTGGTCGGTGCCGACCGGTACGCGTTGCAGATGGACTGGGCCGGGGTGCCGCACGCGCGGGTGATGACCGCGATCGAGTTGCTCGGTACCGAGGTGCTGCCGCAGGTGCGCAAGGAACTGGCCGATTCATGATCGCGCTGGGTGACGATCCACTTCGGACGCGTCACCCCGGCCCGGTCCGGTTACGCACAACCGGTGATCTCGTGCGGTAACCCACCGCCGATCTCTGGCGTTTCCGGCGCCGGCGTGGTTTGGTCGATGCCCCAAGGGCCGGACCACGGAGTTGTGATGGGTGCGCACAAGAAATCCTCGTTGTGGTCCGGCATGTCCCAGCTGTCCTTCGGCGGGTGGGGTGATTACCAGCAGTGGGCGGATCACGACTTCCAGCCCAAGCCGGTGGACGAGCCGCCACCGTCACAGCCGGTGACCGAAGCGGCCCCGCCGCCCGCGCCCGAGCCGGAACCCGAGCCCGTGCCGGTGTCCCAGCCGGAACCCGAGCCGGTCGAGGAGTTCGACGGCGGCGAGGACGCCAGGGACTACATCCGCGCCCGGCCGTACGTGCGCACCGGCGGCCGCACCGGCACCAAGCACGACCTGCGGGTCGAGGTGATGGTGAGCACCAAGCGCGGGGTCCGGCTGGACCGCGCCCGGCTCTCGCGCGACCACCTGCTGATCTGCGAGCTGTGCCGTCACCCGCTCTCGGTCGCCGAACTGGCCACGCACCTGCGCAGCCCGCTCGGCGCGGCCAGGGTGCTGATCGGGGACGCGCTCGACCTCGGCCTGCTGGAAATGCGCGCCAACCAGCAGTTGACCGCCAACGGCCGCCCGCCGATGGACCTGATGTACCGGGTGCTGGAGGGCCTGCACCGGCTCACCTGAGAAAATCGCATGCGATTTCGCTCGATCGCATGCGATCCTGGGCGCATGCACCTGAGAGACGATCCGGGGTGGCGCGCGGACACCCGGTTCCTGTCCCACCACGAGCGGCGCTCGGCCGCCGAATGGCTCGACCGGCTGCGGGAAGCACCCGGCGTGGACGCGCTGCCGGACGTCTACAACGAGGGGCCCGGGCTGCGTGAGCTGGAGACCGAGGTGGCCGGGCTGCTCGGCAAGCCCGCGGCCCGGTTCGTGCCCAAGGGCGTGATCGCGCAGCAGGCGATGCTGCGGGTGTGGACCGAGCGCAGCGGCACGCCGGCGGTCGCGCTGCACAGCCGCAGCCACCTCGAACTGGACGAGGACGGCGGTTACCAGCGGCTGCACGGGCTGGTCCCGGTGCGGCTGGGCACCTGGGACCCGTTCACCGCCGCCGAACTGGACGCGGTCGCCGAGCGGCTCGGCGTGGTGGTGGTCGAACTGCCGATCCGGCGGTCCGGGCACAAGCTGCCGTCGTGGGACGAGCTGACCGCCATTTCCGCGTGGTGCCGCGAGCGCGGGGTGCCGTTGCACTTCGACGGCGCCCGGCTCTGGGAAAGCGCGCCGTACTACGGCCGTACGCTCGCGGAGATCGCGGCGCTGGCGGATTCGGTCTACGTGTCGCTGTACAAGACCATCGGCGGTCTCGGCGGCTGCGTGCTCGCGGGGGAGCCGACGCCGATCGCCCGGACGCGGCCGTGGACCACCCGGCACGGCGGCAACCTCTACACCGTCTTCCCGTACGTGCTCGCCGCGCGTGCCGGATTGCGCGAACACCTGCCGAGAATGGCGGAATACCGCGAACGCGCGCTGAGCCTCGCCGCCGCGCTGGCGCGTGTCCCCGGGGTGCGGATCGCGCCGGAACCACCGCACACCAACGCTTTCCAGGTCTACCTGCCGGGCACGCCGGACCGGCTCACCGCGGCGAACCGGGTCCTGCTGGAACGGGAGAACGTGTGGTTGTTCGCCCACTTCACCGAAAGCCAGGTGCCCGGGCTCGCCATGGCCGAGGTCGGGGTGGGCAGTGCCACCGCCGCGTTCACCGACGACGAGGCCGCCGCCCTGCTCGCGCGGCTGCTCGACGAGGCGCGATGACGCGGGACGAACTCGAAGCGTTGCTGCGCACCAGGATCCTGGCCGCGGAGATCGCGCCGGGGGAGCGGATCAACGAAAGCGCGGTCGCGGCGGAACTCGGGGTCAGCCGCACGCCGGTGCGGGAAGCGTTGCTGCGTATGGAAGGTGGTGGCCTGGTCCGGTTCGAGCGCGGCCGCGGTTTCCTCGCCGCACCGCTCGACGCCGCGCAGGTGCGCCAGACCTATCCGATCATCGCGCACCTCGAAGAGCTGGCGGTGACCGGGGCCGGGCCCGCTTTGCGTGGCCTGGCACCGGAACTCGCCGAGACCAACACCGCGTTCGCCGCCGCGGGCACGGCCGCCGAAGCACACGAACTCGACGCGGAGTTCCACCGGATCCTGGTTTCCCGCTGCGGGAACCGGCGGCTGATCGGCCTGATCGGCGACCTGTGGCTCGACATCCGCCGGTACGAGCACGTCTACTTCACCGCTGACGGTGACCGCCACCGGTCCGCCGCCCGGCACGCGGCGATCGTCGAGGCGGTGGCCGCCGGTGAGGTCGCCGTCGCGGCGCGGGCCGTCGCGGACAACACCACGGAGTCGATGCACCTTCTGCTCGACCGGCTGTGAAAGCGCTTCCCCTGATCGGCCTATTCGAAAGTTTCGAATAGGCCGATCGGCTATTCGCGCACCTCACGCGGTGATTGTCCGAATCCTTGACGCGGCTGGACGCGCCGGTTAGTTTTTGGTCGCGATAGTTTCCGATAGTTTCTGGAAACTGCCTCGAGGAGGACGGCGTGACCGCACGAACCGGACCCAGCCGCCGCCAGCGGTTCGCGCGGGACCGGTTCCTGGTGTTCGCCGCGCTGCCCGGCATCGTGCTGCTGGTGGTGTTCCACTACGTGCCGCTGCTCGGCAACGTGATCGCGTTCAAGGACTACCAGCCCTACCTCGGCATCCTGGAGAGCCCGTGGGTCGGCCTGGCGAACTTCGAAGGTGTGTTCACCGGCGACCCGGTCTTCCTCAACGCGCTGAGCAACACCCTGGTGATCACCCTGCTCCAGGTGGTCGTGGTGTTCCCGGTGCCGATCGCGCTGGCGCTGCTGCTGGACAGCCTGGTCTCCGAGCGGCTCAAGCGGATCGTGCAGAGCGTGCTCTACCTGCCGCACTTCCTGTCCTGGGTGATCGTGGTGGCCATCTTCCAGCAGATGCTCGGGGATTCGGGGCTGCTCAACGGTTTCCTGCGCGAGCACGACCTCGGCTCGGTGAGCGTGATCGGCTCGCCGGAACTGTTCAAGGCGCTGATCACCAGCCAGGTGCTGTGGAAGGACGCGGGCTGGGCGACCATCCTGTTCCTCGCCGCACTGTCGCGAATAGACACCACGCTGTACGAGGCGTCGGCGATGGACGGGGCCGGGCGGTGGCGCCAGCTGTGGCACGTCACCCTGCCCGGCCTGCGCGGGATCATCGTGCTGCTGCTCATCCTGCGCCTCGGCGACGCGCTGACCGTCGGCTTCGAGCAGATCATCCTGCAGCAGGCCGCGGTCGGCACCGAAGCCAGCGAGGTGCTCGACACCTACGTCTACAACAACGGCATCCTGGCCGGCAGCTGGGGCGTCAGCGCGGCGGTCGGCCTGGTCAAGGGGCTGGTCGGAGTGGCGCTGGTGCTGGGCGCGAACAAGCTGGCGCACCGGTTCGGCGAGCAGGGGGTCTACCAGCGATGAGCGCGCTCGAAGAACCGTCGGCACTGGCCAAGGCGGTCAAGGCGGTGGTGCTCACGGTGTGCTGCGCCGCGGTGGTGGTGCCGTTCCTCGGCATCGTGGCGACCAGCCTGGCCACCCGCGAGGACGTGACCGCCGCGGGCGGGTTCGTGTTGTTCCCCCGCTCGATCAACTTCGATGCCTACCAGGCGATCCTGTCCGGGGGAGTGGTGACCAGGGCGGTGCTGGTCAGCCTGTTCGTCACGGTGACGGGCACGCTGCTGAGCCTGACCGCGACCACCCTGCTCGCCTACGGGCTGAGCCGCCGCGGGACCGTGCTGCACCGGCCGTTCCTGCTGCTGGTGCTGATGCCGCTGCTGTTCACCCCGGGCATCATCCCGAGCTACCTGATCGTGAAGAACCTAGGGCTGCTGGACAGCTACTGGTCGCTCATCCTGCCGGTGCTGGTGAATGTGTTCAACGTGATCGTGCTGCGCGCGTTCTTCATGGAACTGCCCGGCGAGATCATCGACAGCGCGCGCGTGGACGGCGCCGGGGACGGGCTGATCCTCTGGCGGATCGTGCTGCCGATGAGCAAGGCGGTGCTCGCGGTGATCGCGTTGTTCTACGCGGTGGCGTACTGGAACTCGTTCTTCAGCGCGTTGCTCTACCTCAACGACACCGCGAAGTGGCCGCTGCAGCTGGTGCTGCGGACCTACGTGGTCAACCAGTCCCAGCTCGGGGTGGACCAGCTCGGCGCCGGCGCGGAACTACCGCCGGCCGAGGCGGTGCAGATGGCCATCCTGGTGCTTTCGATCGTGCCGGTCCTGCTGGTCTATCCGTTCGTGCAGCGCCATTTCACCAAGGGGGTGCTGATCGGCGCGGTGAAGGGCTGAACCCACCGAAGGAGAATCCGATGAACGCGATGAACCGCCGGTTGTTCCTCTCCGGCACCCTCGCCACCGTCGCCGCGCCCGCGCTGCTGGGCGCGTGCAGCAGCGGCGGCAACGGGGCGGCCACGCAGCAGACCGTGGCCGACACGAAGCTGCCCGCGTACCTGCCCTACACCGGCGTCAAACCGGATCTGCCCGGCAACGAGCAGGGGCTGCTGAACGGCTTCCTCAACTACCCCGACCCGCCGGTGCGGGCGTTCAGCGCGCCGCCGGGGGACGGCTCGCCGGTTTCGGCCTTCGTGCTGACGAGTTCACCGGTACCACCGACGGTGGACCAGAACCCGTACTGGCAGGAGCTGAACAAGCGCCTCAACGTCGATCTGCGGTTGACCATCGTGCCGAACTCGGACATGCCGACGAAGTTCGCCACCCTGGTCGCCGGGGACGACCTGCCCGACTTCATCGTGCCCGCGCTGTACACCCCGAACGGCCTGCCCGCCGGGGTGGCGAACCTGCCCGCCTGGCTGTCGGGCAAGTGCCAGGACCTCACCCCGTTCCTCGGCGGGGACGCGATCAAGGAGTACCCGTTCCTGGCGAACCTGCCGACCGCGGCGTGGAAGGACTGCCGGTACAACGGCGGCATCTACGGCCTGCCGGTGGCGCGCGGGGTGGCCGGCAGCCTGATGTTCCGCCGCGACGACCTGTTCGCGCAGCTCGGCGCGAACCCGAATCCGGCGAACTTCGCCGAGTTCCGCGCCCTGTGCCGTCAGGTGACCGACGAGAAGGCCGGGCGGTGGGCGCTCGCGGGCGGGGCGCAGGACTTCATCTCGCAGATGCTCGGGCTGCCGTTCCGCTGGCGCGACGAGGGCGGGAAGCTGAAGGCCAAGTTCGAGTACGAGGAGTACAAGCAGGTGCTGGCGGACGCGGCGCAGCTGTTCACCGACGGCGTGGTGCACCCGGACAGCACGACGAACAACGCGCCGGTGAAGAAGTGGTTCAACGCGGGCAGCGCACTGATGCACACCGACCGGTACACCGCCTGGCCGCAGTACTACGCGGAAAACGTGGCGGGGCCGGGGTTCAGGATCTCCGGGATGCGGCCGCCGCTGTATCACGGGGGCGGGTTCGCCGGGACCTGGCAGGCCCAGGCGACGAACAACTTCACCGTGCTGAAGAAGGCCGACGAGGGCCGGATCCGGCAGCTCCTGAAGCTGGCGGACTGGCTGGCCGCGCCGTTCGGCACCGAGGAGTACCTGTTCCGCAAGTACGGCACCGCCGGCACGCACTACACCATGCAGGACGGCGGGCCGCGGCAGACGCAGGCCGGGGTCTCGCAGACCGTGCTCGGCATCCGGTACATAGTGGACTCACCGGACGTGTTGTTCGTGCCGGGCAATCCGGAAGCGACGAAGGCGTGTTACGACTACCAGGCCTCGGTGGTGCCGACCTCGGTGCCGGACCCGACGCTGAGCCTGTTCTCGGACACCTGGTCGCGCAAGCAGGGCCAGCTGGGCACCATGATCAACGACGCGCAGAACGACATCCTGGCCGGGCGGAAACCGGTGTCCTCCTGGGACGAGGTGGTCACCCAGTGGCGCGCCACCGGCGGTGACAAGGTCCGCACCGAATTCGAAGAGGCACTGGCGGCGCAGTAGACGGGCACTGGTGCAGTGAATGTGGCTTTCACAGCGAAATCTGCAGTGAAAGCCACATTCACAGCATCTCGCCTACCAAGTGTAGGAGGCGGCGCGGGTTTCCAACTGGTCCCGTGACCACGAACCGTTGCCCACCAGGAGGCGGTATCGCAGACGCAGCGTCTCCCCGGCGGCCAGGAACAACGGCTCGTGGAAGGCCACCGAAGGGTTCACCACGGCGTACGGCGAGTTCCGCACGAACCACCGCCATTCCGGGTTCCCCGGGTCCGGGGTGAACAGCAGCGTCGAGGTGTGGTCGACCTCGTCGTGCGTGCCGACGTAGGCGAGCCACGACGCCGCCCGGCCCATCATCTCCGGGCCCGACTGCCCGTCCGAGGCGAGCACCTCGCCGTGTTCGAAGGAACGCGGGCCCCGCCAGAAGAAACCGCAGTACCCGGCCAGTTCCCGCCCGTGCACGGTCGGGCTGCTGAACTCCAGCGCGGTCTCGCGCGCGTTCCGCAGTTCCGAGGTGAAGTCCAGGGTCCACGCCCCGGCCTCGGCGGTGAACGACATCGTCCGCCGCTCGGTGATCCACTTCTGCCCAGCGGCGGTCAGCCAGTCGATCTCCTCGACCACGTTTTCCGTTGCCAGCGCGAGGAAATCCCGGTGCACCAGTGAACCCACGTTCGGCAGCACCTGGTATCCCCGGTCGCGGACGTAGCTCACCCCGCCCCAGAAGTTCTGGTCGTCCAGGTGGGACGCCGTCATCGCCAGGCCCTTGTGCCAGCGGTGGTCGTGCGGCCGGTTGCCGGTGACCACGTCGCCGTCGAGGGTGCGCAGCGGGTGGAAGCTCGGGCTCGGGCACTCGAACGCGGCGATGTCCGGCCGGTAGGTGTAGCGCAGCAGCTCCACGCCGCCTTCGGACACGGTGAACACGCCATCGCCGTCGGCCAGCTTCACAGTTTCACGTCCCCGTTCATCCGGTGGTAGAACACGTCGCCGGGCCGCAGTTGGTCCCGGGTGACCGGCGCTCCGGTGAACGCCGACCGGTACAGCGCGGTGATCAGTTCGAGGGCTTCCCGTCCCTGCGGCCCGGACAGCGGCGGCCGCTGCCCCTGGTCCATGGCGTCCAGCAGGTACGGCAACTGCGCCGAATGCGAGCTGCCCACGTCCTCCGGTATTTCGGACCAGGACGAGATCAGCCGTTCGTCGGTCACGTGCGGGGCGGGCGTGTAGCGCCAGTCGGCGTTGCGATAGCCGTACAGGTGGGTCACCTCGACCGTGGCGTCGGTCAGGTCGAGCCGGAGGTAGCTCTCCTCGCGCGGGGAAAGCACACTGTTCACAATGGACGCCATCGCCCCGCTGGCGAACCGCACGATCGCCATCGACACGTCCTCGGTCTCCATCACGCGGTCCAGCCTGCCCACCATCGCGCGCACCTCGGTCCACTCGCCGAGCAGCGCCAGCAGCAGGTCGATCTGGTGGATGCCGTGGCCCATCGTCGGCCCGCCGCCCTCGGTGGCCCACTTCCCGCGCCACGGAACGTCGAAATAGGACTGATCGCGGAACCAGGTGGTGTGGCACACCGCGACGAGCGGCCGCCCGAGCGCGCCGCTCCCGATCAGTTCCCGCGCGTGCCGCGCCCCGGAACCGAAGCGGTGCTGGAAAACCACGCTCGCGTACGGCCCGCCGTCGCGTTCGGCGGCGGTGATCCGGTCGTACTCGGCCAGCGACAGCGCGGGCGGTTTCTCCAGCAGCACCCAGGCACCGGCGTCCAGGCAGGCGACCGCGATGCCGGCGTGCGTGGCCGGGGGTGTGCACACCTGCACCAGATCCGGTTTTTCGGTGCGCAGCATGGACTTCAGCGACTGGTATGCCACCGGGACCCCGGTTTTCTGCTGGAACACCGCCAACCGGGCGGGATCGGTGTCCACCGCGGTGATGAGTTTCGCGCGGTCACCGGCGGCCCGGATGGCCGGGACGTGAGCTGCTTCGGCGATACTGCCGGTACCGACCACGGCCACCCGGTAGGTCCGCATCGAGCCCTCATTTCGATAGTTTCGAAGCGGTGCCCTGTCCATTCGACCCTAGAATGGGCTCGAATCCCCGTCAAGACTGGTGAATGGCGGGAATACGCCGTCGAAACAGTTTCGAAAACCCGTGCGCCGGTACTGCTGTTTACCGGTGCTCCGCCGGGGGTGCGGTGCTCTGCCGCACCACCAGGCTGGTCGCCAGTTCCACCCGCCGGTGCTCGGCCTCCTCGCCGCGCGCCAGTGCCAGCAGCAGGCGCGTGCCCGCGGCGGCCATCTCCTGCAGCGGCTGCCGGATGGTGGTCAGCGGCGGCCCGACCCAGCCCGCCACCGGCAGGTCGTCGAAGCCGATCACGCTGAGGTCCTCCGGAATGCGCAGGCCGGCCGCGCGGGCGGCCTCGTACACCCCGAACGCCTGCAGGTCGCTGCCCGCGAACACGGCGGTCGGCCGGTCGCCCAGCTTCAGCAGTTCGGTCAGCTGCGCGCGCCCGGCTTCGACGTGGAAGTCGCCGTAGCGCACCAGTGCCGGGTCCACCGGCACCCCGGCGGTCTCCAGCGCGGCGCGGTAGCCGTCCACGCGGGCGCGGCTGCACAGCACCCGCTCCGGCCCGCCGATCACCGCGATCCGGCGGTGGCCCAGTTCGAGCAGGTGCCGGGTGGCGATCAGCCCGCCGTTCCAGTTGGTGGCCCCGATCGAGTAGGTGCGCTCACCCGGTTCCCCGACCGGGTCGACCACCACCACCGGGATGTTGCGCGACTCCAGCTTCGCCAGCTGGTCGGCGCTGAGGTCGGAGAACACCGACACCACCCCGATCGGCCGCCGCGCCAGCACCTTCTCCAGCCAGCCGCGGCCGGGGGTGAGCCTGCCCTGTGACTCCGAGAGCACCACCGCCAGGTCGTGCTCGCTGGCCACCTGCTCCACCCCGCGCATGATCTCCAGCGCCCAGATGCTCTCCAGCTCGTGGAACATCAGCTCCAGCAGGTTGGACCGCCGGGCCCGCTCGTCGCTGCGCCGCTGGTAGCCGTGGCGGCGGATGATCTCCTCCACCCGTTCCCTGGTCGCCGCGGCCACGTCGGTGCGCCCGTTGACCACCTTCGAAACTGTCGGGATGGAAACCCCGGCCTCCACCGCGATCTGCGCGATGGTGACCTTGCCCTGGACGGGCTCGCTGGCCGGCTTCCGCTCGGATTCCACTGGCATGGCGGGCAGTCTACGCGCCTTTCCGGTTTCCGATACTTTCGGCGGTTAATTCGAAAGTTCTTGACCACCCAGTGGGTGATCTGCCAACATCGGGGGACCGCCACCGTTTTTGCCCCGACAACGAGGAGCAACGACGATGTTGCGAGCGAAACGAGTCACCGGCGGCCTCCGCCGGTGGGGCGCGGTGCTGGCGCTCAGCGCCGGCCTGGTGGCGTGGCAGGCGGCCCCGGCCTCGGCGGCGCCCCCGCTGAAGGACATCACCAGCCGCTACGTCGGCAGTGCCGTACCCGCCTCGGCACTGGCGAACGAGGCCGACTTCCGCACCACGCTGACCCGCGAATTCGACAGCGTGACACCGGAAAACGAGATGAAGTGGGCCAGCCTCGAACCGAACCGCGGCCAGTACAACTGGTCCGGTGCGGACGCCATCGTGAACTACGCGCAGCAGAACGGGAAAACCGTGCGCGGCCACACGCTGGTCTGGCACAACCAGTACCCCGGGTGGTTGAACAACCTGTCCGCCACCGACCTGCGCACCGCGCTGCAGAACCACATCACCACGGTGATGACCAGGTACAAGGGCAAGATCCGGGCCTGGGACGTGGTGAACGAGGTGTTCAACGAGGACGGCAGCCGCCGCAACTCGATCTTCCAGCAGAAGCTCGGCGCCAACTACATCGCCGACGCGTTCCGCTGGGCGAAGCAGGTCGATCCCGGCGCGAAGCTGTACATCAACGACTACAACGTCGAATGGCAGGGCGCCAAGAGCAACGCCATGTACGAGCTGGTGAAATCCCTGCGGCAGCAAGGGGTTCCGGTGGAGGGCGCGGGCTTCCAGACGCACCTGTCCACGCAGTACGGCTTCCCCGGCGGGTTCCAGGCGAACCTGCAGCGCTTCGCCGACCTCGGCGTGGACGTGGCGATCACCGAGGCCGACGTCCGCGTCCAGCTGCCCGCCGACTCGGCGAAGCTGGCCAAGCAGGCCGACTACTTCGACCAGGCCTGGGACGGCTGCCACGCGGTGAGCCGCTGCGTGGAGTTCACCACCTGGGGCTTCACCGACCGGCACTCGTGGGTGCCGGGCACCTTCCCCGGTGAAGGCGCGGCCTGCCTGTTCGATGCGAACCTGCAACCGAAACCCGCCTACACCCGCATCAACCCGTAAGGACACGAAGGTGGCTTTCGGGGCGCTCACCGTGCCCCGAAAGCCCCTTCGTGTCATCCGATTTCGGGGGAGAGGACGCGGTCGAAGCCGACCTCGCGCCGCGGTCCGGTCAGCACGCGGGCCAGCGTCGCCCGGATGTCGGTGCTGGACGCCCCCACCCGCAGTTCCACCTCACCCGGATCCACCTGCCGCTGCCCGGCGCGGCCGGTGTAGCAGGTCAGGTCCGCGTGCAGGCCGAACCGTACGGTCTGCGCCTCACCCGGCGCCAGGTCCACCCTGGCCGCGGCGATCAGCCGCTGCACCGGCCGCACGCATTCGGCCACCGGGTCGTGCAGGTACACCTGGACCACCTCGCTGCTCGCGCGATCGGTCTCGTTGCGCAGCGGGACGGTCAGCTCGAACACCCCGTCGGTGCGCCACTCCTCGCCGCCGGTGACCTCGCCCCAGCTCAGCGGCGCGTAGGAAAGCCCGTGCCCGAACCCGTACAACGCCGTCGGGTCGACCGTGCTCACCTCGCTGCGGGTGGCCAGCGGCGCGGCGAGATAGGTGGCGGGCTGGTTCGCCCCGGCCGCCGGGAAGCTGACCGGCAGCCGTCCCGACGGGTTCACCCGCCCGCTGAGCACGTCCGCCAGCGCCACCCCGCCCTCCTCGCCGGGGAAGAACCCGCAGACGATGGCGGCGAGCCGGTCGGCCTGCCGCGAAAGCTCGTACGGGCGCCCGCTCAGCAGCACCAGCACCACCGGGGTTCCGGTGCCCAGCAAGGCTTCCAGCAGTTCCTCCTGCCGCCCCGGCAGGCGCAGATCGGCGACGTCGCAGCCTTCACCGGAGGTGCCACCACCGAACAACCCGGCGCGATCGCCCAGCACCACCACGCAGATCTCGGCGTCGGCGGCCACCCGGACCGCGTCGGCGATCCCGGCGTCGTCACCGCCTTCGACCGGGCAGCCCTGCGCGTAGGTCACGTCGTGGTCGGCGCCGAGCGCCTCCAGCACGGTGGGCACCTCGATGCCCAGCGGCACGTCCGGGTGGTGCACCCCGACGTGCATCGGGAACGAGTAGCAGCCGAACATCGCGCCGGGGTCGTCGGCCCGCGGGCCGATCACGGCGAGCCGCTTGCCGGGGGCCAGCGGCAGCACGTCTTCGTTGCGCAGCAACACGATCGATCGCTGGGCCAGTTCACGCGCGAGGGCACGGGACTCGTCGTCGTCGAGGTCGGCGCGGCCGTCGGCGAGCACCTCGGGATCGGGCGACCAGCCGGGGTCGAGTAACCCGAGCTCGCACTTCTGCCGCAGCACCCGCTCCAGCGCGCGGTCCACCAGCGCGACGTCGGCCTCCCCGGACTCCAGCGCCATCAGCAACGGCGCGCCGAAGCAGTCGACGGTCGGCAGTTCGACGTCGATCCCGGCGGCCAGCGCCTGCGCGGCGGCTTCGGCCCGCGTGCCGGCCACCCCGTGCAGCGTGCGCAGGAACGAGACGGAGAAGTAGTCGGCCACCACCGTGCCGGTGAAGCCGTAGACCTCGCGCAGCCGCGTGGTGAGCAGTTCGGGATCGGCGGCCGCGGGCACGCCGTCGTTGTCGTTGTAGCCGTTCATCACCGAACGGGCACCCGCGCGCAGCGCCATTTCGAACGGCGGCAGCAGCACGTCGGCCAGTTCCCGCGCGCCGATCGACACCGGCGCCAGGTTGCGGCCCGCCTTCGACGCGGAGTACCCGGCGAAGTGCTTCAGCGTGGCCACCACCCCGGCCGACTCCAGCCCGCGCACGTACGCCGAGCCGATCGTGCCGACCAGGTACGGGTCCTCGGCGATGGTCTCCTCGATCCGGCCCCACCGCAGATCGCGGGCCACGTCGAGCACCGGCGCCATGCCCTGGTGCACCCCGAGCCGCCGCATCGACCGTCCGATGTGGACACCCATCCGCTCGACCAGCCCCGGGTCGAAGGTGGCGCCCCAGCACAGCGGCGACGGGTACACCGTGGCGCGCCAGGCGGCCAGCCCGGTCAGGCACTCCTCGTGCACCTGCGCCGGGATGCCGAACCGGCTGGCGGCCATCACCTCGCGCTGCGTGCGGGCCAGCCCGCGCGCGCCGATCAGCGGCTCCACCGGCCGGGTGCCGAACACCCGGGTCAGCTGGCCGATGCCGGAGCCGACCAGCCGGTCCCAGTCGCCCGGTTCGATGGCGAAGTCGTGCTGGTGCGGCGCCATCTCGCCGGCCGCGTCGATGCCGACCCAGACGCCGAACAACTGCGCCAGTTTCTCGCGCGTGTTCATCCTGGCCATCAGGTCGGCCACCCGGTCGGCGGGGGCGGCGGCGGGATCGCGCCAGAGTTCGGTGCGCGCGGGGTCGAGGGTCACGGCTGCTCCACCTGTCGGGTCGACGAGCGCACGACGAGCCGGGTCTCCAGCGTGACGTGCGTGGTTTCCGGGGTTTCCCGGTTGATCAGCGGGATGAGGAGTTCGATGGCGCGGCGGCCCATCTCGCGGATGGGCTGCTCGACGGTGGTCAGCGGCGGCACGCACAGCACCGACTCCGGGATGTTGTCGAAGCCGACCACCGACAGGTCCTCCGGCACGCGCAGGCCGAGCGCCTGCGCCGCCTCGACGGTGGCGATGGCCGACAGGTCGTTCGCCGCGAAGATCGCGGTGGGCCGGGCGGGGGAGTCCAGCAGGCGGCGCGCCGAGGCCGCGGAGATCTCCGGGTCGTAGGCGCCGACCTGCACCAGGTCCTCGTCCACCGGCACCCCGGCCGCGGCCAGCGCACGCCGGTAACCGGTCTCGCGCAGCTGCGCCGACTGCAGGTCCGGCCGGCCGGTGAGCAGGGCGATCCGGCGGTGGCCCAGCGCCAGCAGGTGCTCCACGGCCAGCTGCGCGCCACGAAGGTTGTCCGAGTCGATGGTGGGCAGCTCGGCGGAACCGGTGTGCGGGTCGACCGCGACCACCGGCGTGCCCTCGCGGGGTTCGGGGGAGGCGGCCGGGGTGACCAGCAGCGCGCCGTCGACCAGGGTGCCGCTCAACCGCGAGAGGTACCGGCGTTCCCAGCCCGCCTTGTCGTCCGTGCGCCCGCCCGCCGAGTAGACGACCAGCTCGAAACCCGAGCCGCGGATCGCGTCGGCCGCGCCCTTGAGCAACTCGGTGCTGAACGGTTCGAGATCGGCCACCAGGATGCCGATCACGTTGGTGCGGTGGTTGCGCAGGCTCTGGGCGACCAGGCTGGCTTCGTAGCCCAGCTCCTCGATCACCGAGCGCACGCGGGCGGAGGTGGCGGCGGCGACGCCGTAGCGCTGATTGAGCACTTTGGACACGGTCGCCACCGAGACGCCGGCGCGTTCGGCGACGTCCCTGATGGTCACACGGGAGCTTGGCTGCACGGGGCTCAGCGTAGCTCTGTAAAACGTTATCGACAACGATTGACACGGCCTTGACCTCGGGCCAGACTTTCAAGCCAACCTGGGCTGCGGTGCCTCGCCAGCCCGGTCCAGCTCGGCCGAAGTCGTCAGGAGTGGACCACCATGCGCCGAATCCGGAACGTTTGCGCCTTCCTCCTCGCCGCGGTCACCGCCGCCGCCCTCACCGCCTGCGGTGGTGGGGACGACACGGCGGGCAACGCGGACGGACCCGTCACCTTCACCTGGTGGCACAACGGCACCACCGATACGCGGAAGGCGCTGTGGGAGCAGATCGCCGCCGACTACCAGGCGGCCAATCCCGGGGTGAGCTTCAAGATCGAGCCGGTGCAGAACGAGCAGTTCCAGACCAAGATCCCGCTGGCGCTGCAGTCGGACAGCCCGCCGGACATCTACCAGCAGTGGGGCGGCGGCCAGGGCGCGGGCCAGCTGGCGTCGGGCAAGGTCGCCGACATCACCGGGCAGGCCTCGCCGTGGATCGGCCAGCTCGGCCCGATCGCCCAGGACTGGGCGGCCGACGGCAAGCAGTACGGCGTGCCCTACGTCGGGCACACGGTGGGGTTCTGGTACCGCAAGGACATCTTCGCCAACGCCGGCATCACCACGCCCCCGACCACGATGGAGCAGCTGAACGAGGCGGTGGCCAAGCTCAAGGGCGCCGGGGTGGCGCCGATCGCGGTCGGCGGCAAGGACCGCTGGCCGGACGCGTTCTACTGGGGTTACCTCGCCACCCGGCACTGCGCGCCGGAAGAGCTGAAGAAGGCCGTCGAGTCCGTGCGGATGGAACACCCGTGCTGGCTCCGGGCCGGTCAGGACCTCAAGGCGTTCCTGGACACCCAGCCGTTCCAGACCGGTTTCGTCGGGACCCCGGCCCAGCAGGGCGCGGGCAGTTCGGCCGGGATGGTGGCCAACGGACAGGCCGCGATGGAACTGCAGGGCGACTGGTCGCCGGACACGATGGCCTCGCTCACCTCGGACAAGGACCTGAACTCGAAGCTCGGCTGGTTCCCGTTCCCGTCCGTGGCCGGTGGGGCCGGCGCGCCGGGCGCGATCCTCGCCGGTGGTGACGGCTTCTCGTGCACCCAGCGCACGGGCGCGGCCTGCGCGAAGTTCCTGCAGTACCTGACCACCCCGCCGGTGCAGGAGAAGCTCGCCGCGATCGGCGCCGGCCTGCCGGTGAACCCGGCCGCGGCCCCGGCGCTGGGCACCGATTCGCTCAAGTCGGTGTTCGAGCACACCCAGCAGGCCCCGCACCGGCAGACCTACTTCGACATCGCCCTGCCGACCAGCGTCGGCCAGGCGCTCAACGACGCGATCGCGAACTTCTTCGCCGGGCAGGGCACGCCGGAGTCGATCGTGCAGGCCGTGAACTCGGCGGCGGCGGGGAACAAGTGACATGCTGCGTTCGCGCGGGCGAGGTGCCCGGCCACGGGGGAGCGCGGTCTCCTCGGGGCTGCGCCGGAAGCTCGAACTGACCCTGTTCCTCGGCCCGGCCCTGCTGTTGTTCGTCGGGTTCGTGCTGGTGCCGATGGTGCTGGCGGTGTACTACAGCCTGTACGACTGGACCGGTTTCGGCTCGCTCGGGGACTTCGCCGGGTTCAAGAACTACCTGGACGCGCTGACCGGCTCGGTGTTCCAGAACGCGGTGTGGCACAACGTGGTCATCGCCGTGCTGTCGCTGGTGGTGCAACTGCCGCTGAGCATCGGGCTGGCCCTGCTGCTCAACCGGCGGCTGCGCGGGCGGGCCTTCCTGCGGGTGATCGTCTTCGCGCCGTACGTGCTCTCGGAGGCGATCACCGCGGTGATCTGGCTGCTCATCCTGCAGCCGGGCGGGTTCGCCGACCAGGTGCTGCGCGCGGCCGGGCTCGGCGGGCTGGTGCGGCAGTGGCTGGCCGATCCCGGGCTGGTGCTGTTCACCCTGTTCGTGGTGATCACCTGGAAGTACATCGGCTTCGGCATCATCCTGCTGCTGGCCGGGCTCCAGGGGATTCCGCCGGAGGTGAAGGAGGCCGCCGCGCTGGACGGGGCGACGGCGTGGCAGACCACCCGGCACGTGGTGCTGCCGCTGCTCGGCCCGACCGTGCGGATCTGGATCTTCCTGTCGGTGATCGGCTCGCTGCAGTTGTTCGACCTGGTGTGGATCATGACGCTGGGCGGGCCTGCCAACGCCTCCACCACGATGGCGACCTACCTGATCGACCACGGGTTCAAGCGGTACGAGTTCGGCTTCGGCAGTGCGGTGGCGGTGTTGCTGTTCATCATCTGCTTCACCTTCGCCCTGCTGTACCAGCGATTCGCGCTGCGGCGCGACACCGAGGGGGCGGTGACCGGATGAAGCGGCAGTCGCTGGCCTACCTGGTGGCGATCCTGATCGTCGGCATCACCGTGGTGCCGCTGATCTTCGTCATCCTCGGCGGGTTCCGCACCACCGGCCAGATCAACGCCGATCCGGCCGGGCTGCCGGGGCCGTGGGTGTGGGACAACTACCGGGAGATCCTGACCGCGCCGGAGTTCTGGACCTTTCTCGGCAACAGCCTGCTGATCGCGGTGGTGGCCACCACGCTCGCGGTGGCGCTGGGCTCGATGGCGGCGTTCGCCCTGTCGCGGTACCAGTTCCGCGGGCGGGAGGGGTGGTACACGCTGTTCACCCTGGGGCTGCTGTTCCCGCTCGGGGTGGCCACGCTGCCGTTGTACCTGTTGCTGCGGCAGCTGGACATGCTGGAGAACCCGCTGGGCGTGGCCCTGCCGGAGGCGGCGTTCTCGCTGCCGGTGACCATCGTGATCCTGCGGCCGTTCATGCGGGCCATCCCGGCGGAGATCGAGGACGCCGCGGTGCTCGACGGCGCCACCCGGATCGGTTTTTTCTGGCGGATCCTGCTGCCGCTGTCGATGCCCGCGCTGACCACGGTGGCGGTGCTGGCCTTCGTCACCAGCTGGAACGCGTACCTGTTGCCACTGCTGGTGTTCAACGACTCGGGCAACTTCACCCTGCCGCTGGGCGTGGCCACCTTCCAGTCGCAGTACTCCCAGGACACGGCGCGGGTGCTGGCGTTCACCGCGTTGTCGATGATCCCGGCACTGGGCTTCTTCATGCTCGCCGAACGCCGGATCGTGGGCGGGCTGACAGGATCGGTGAAGGGGTAGGCGGTGTCCGGCTAGCGGGGTGTGATCGGCAACTGCAGTTCGGTCCGCCAGTGGTCGTCCGCGTCGGGGTGGGCGACGAGGTGGACCTCGCGGGCGGTGCCGTCGGTGCGGTAGCCGTTGTCCTCGATCCAGGTGGTCAGGATCCGGTAGCTGGCGTCGATCGTGGCCATCGTCCCGTGGTGGACGTAGCAGGCGGCCTGGCCGATGCCGTCGAGCACGGTGAGCTGGACGCCGTCGACGGTGTCTTCGCCGACCGGGCAGGCCGCCGTCACCGTGAGCCGGGCCCCGCCGGCCGGCGCGTACGTGGCGAGCGGCGTGCCGGCCGGCGGAACCCCGTCCCGTTCCAGCGCGCCGAACAACCGCTCGAACAACGCCTGCGCCACCGGCCCGACGTGCTCGTGGGCGTCGCTCTCCGCGATTCCGCTCACCGAAGCCACCCGCACCGGCGGGACCGCCTTGACCGTGACGTCGTTCGTGCTCATGGGTGCCTTTCTAGTGCGTGCCGGAAAAGGTGTCGAGCAGGAGGCGGCACCGGACCGGCTCCTCCGTGTAGCCCGCCGCCAGGCCGGTCAGGAGGTGGTCGGCCGCGCGCACCACGGTCCACGACCGCGCGAGGTCGCGGTCCAGGCCCGCCGCCACCGCCAGGCGGCGGAACTGCCGCAGCACCGCGGTGCGCCTGCCGATCTCGTCGAGGCGGGTCCACAGCAACGGCGCCACCTGGTACTCCAGTTGCCCGGCGACCGCGCGCGGGCTGATCACCAGCCACGGTTCGCGGTCCGCAGCGAGCACCTTGCCGTAGGACAGTTCGCGGTTGACCAGGTAGGGGTCGTCCAGCTCGCTCAACTCACCGGCCAGGTGCTCCACGCGCGCGGCCAGCGACGGCGGGAAGGGCCGTCCGGCGGCGTCCCACCGGGCGGTGAGGGTGTCGCGGATTTCCCCGGCCACGTCCGAAATCCGGCGCAGGCCGTCCGGTGCGGGGACCGCCATCCGGCGCAGCAGGCCGCCCAGCAGGGGGACCGCGTCCTCGACCCGGATGGACTGGGCCGACCGGGTCGGGGACGCGCGTTCCAGCAGGAGCGCGTGGTCCTCCGGAGCGGCCTCCAACAGGCGCACCGCGTCACGTCCGTCCCAGATGGACAGTGCGCGGGCCTCGCTGTCGACGTCCTCGTCCGGCCAGGAGACCTTGAGCGCCAACGGCTCGCCGTCACGCCGCACCGGTTGCACCATCGCGTGGTAACCGTGCCGGGCCTCGCCGTCGGGGGTGAGCGACCACCGCGCGCGCAACCGCTCGAAGGTTCTCGGCAGTTCTTCCACCCAGTGGCGGCCCGCCGGGCCCGCGCGTTGCCAGGCTCCGGAGGCCAGCAACCCGGCGGGGACGGCGGTCATCAGGTCTCGGCGTTGAGCACGGCGTCGAGCAGACCGGGGAAGCGGGCGTCGAGGTCCTCCCGCCGCAGCGAGAGCAGGTTCTCCCGGCCGTAGGGCCGCTGCCAGATCACCCCGCTGTCCCGCAGCACCCGCCAGTGCCTGGTCAGCGTGGACTTCGACATCCCGTCGATGATCTTGCCGCAGCTGCGCTCCGAGCCGTCCGCGAGCACCCGCACGATCTGCAGCCGGATGGGATTGCCCAGGGTCGAGAGCACCTGGTCCAGCCGGATCTGCTCGCGCTCGGGGTGCGGGGTGAACACGGCACCATCCTACCCTTTGATACGACTGTTGACGTACAGACGTACAGTACGTGTTTATGCGTACTATCGAATCTGGGGAACGCGCCCGGCTCCGCTGGAGCCTGGTGCTGCTGGCGCTGGCACAGCTGATCTTTTCGCTGGACCTGAACATCGTTTTCGTGGCGCTGCCGGAGATCGGCGCGGAGCTGGGCTTCACCGGGCAGACGCAGCAGTGGGTGGTCAGCGCCTACGTGGTCTTCGCCGGTGGCTTCCTGCTGCTCGGCGGCCGCGCGGCGGACCTGCTGGGCCGCCGCCGGATCTTCGTCACCGCGCTCGCGCTGTACGCGGTGTCCTCGCTGGCCGGCGGGCTCGCCACCAGCCCGGCGCTGATCGTGGTGGCCAGGGCGGTGCAGGGCGTCGGCGGCGCGTTGCTGCTGCCGTCCACGCTGTCGCTGATCGGCACGCTGTTCGAAGAGGGACCGCGGCGCAACCGCGCGCTGGCCGTCTGGGGTGGCGCGGGGGCGAGCGGGCTGACCGTCGGCGCGCTGCTCGGCGGGGTGCTCACCGAGGCGTTCGGCTGGCCCGCGGTGTTCCTGGTCAACGTGCCGCTGGCGGGCGCGGTGGCCGTCGCCGCGCTGGTGGTGATCCCGCGTGACGTCGCCTCGCGGGCCGGTCGCCGGTTCGACCTGCCCGGCGCGGTCGCCGTGACCGCGGGCGCCACGCTGCTGGTGTTCGCGCTCGTACAGGGGCCGGAAATCGGCTGGGCGTCACCGGTGATCGTGCTGGCCGCGATCGCCGCGGTGGGGCTGCTGGCGTTGTTCGCACGGCTGGAAGCACGCGGACGCGATCCGCTGCTTCCGTTGCGGTTGCTGAAGAATCGCAGTCTGGTGGTGGCCGTCGTGGTGACCTTCCTGTTCATGGGCACGTTCGGCACGCTGCCGTACTTCCTGACCGTGTTGCTGCAGACCGTGCACGGGCTGAGCGCGCTGCAGACCGGGCTGCTGTTCCTGGTGCCGTCGATCGCGATCGCCACCGGCACGCAACTCGGCGAGCGGATGACGAACCGGCTCGGGGTGCGGACCACGCTGCTGGCCGCGTTCGCCGTGGGCGCGGTGGGGACCGCGGTGCTGGCGTGGGGTGCGGACGAGGGCAGTTCGGTGGCCGCCGCGCTGCCCGGGCTGGTGGTTTCCGGGGTGGGGCAGGGCGTGGTCTGGACGGCGATGTGGATCGCCGCGGCCACCGGGACCCCGGCGGGGGAGCAGGGCGTGGCTTCGGGCCTGGCGTCGACGACGCTGAACGTGGGGAACGCGGTGGGCCTGGCGGTGCTGATCGCCGTCTCGCACGCGGGCGCGGTTTCACTGGCCGACGGCGGCGCACTGGCGATCCTGCTGGCCGCCGGGGGCATGCTGCTGGGCGTGCTCGTCACCGCCACCCTGCCGCGCTGCTGAATGCTATGAGTGGGGCATTACTTGCGGTGAATGCAAGTAATGCCCCACTCATAGCATTCGTCAGGCCGCCGAGCAGGTGGCGCCGTTCAGGGCGAACGAGGCCGGGGCCGGATTGCTGCCGGTCCACGAGCCGGTGAAGCCGATCTTCACCGAACCGCCCGCCGCGAGGACCTTGTTGTACGCGGCGTTGGTGACCACCACCGACGCCCCGGTCTGCACCGGCACGCCGTGCCACAGGTTCGTGATGGTCTGCCCGCCGGTGAAGGTCCAGCCGAGTTGCCAGCCGTCGAGCGCGCTGGTGCCGGTGTTGGTCAGGGTGACCTCCGCCTGGTAGCCGCCGGACCACTGCCCGGTCACCTGGTAGCCGACCGTGCAGGCGCCCGCGCCCGCCGGGCCGGTGGTCACCGCGACCGTGCCCGAGCGCGCCGAGCGGTTGCCCGCCGCGTCGCGGGCGTAGACGGCGAAGGTGTACGCCGTGACGGGGGAGAGGCCGGTGACCGTCGCGGTGTTCGTGCTCGCCGAAACCGCCGCCGCCTCGGTGGTGCCGCTGATCCGGACCACGTCGTACCCGGTCACGCCGGTGTTGTCGGTGGACGCCGTCCAGTCCAGTTTCACGCTGGTGGCGGTCACCCCGGAGGCCGTCGGCGTGCCCGGGGTGGTCGGCGCCTGGGTGTCAACGTTGTCACCACCGAAGACGGTGGCCTCCTTGGCGGTCTGCTTGATCCCGTTGGCCCCGTTGAAGATCCGCTGTCCCCAGGAGGTCAGCGCGGCGGGGTTGAAGCTGGTGACCATGTCGAGGTACTCCACGCCGCCGCCGTTGCCGCTCCACGACCAGCCGAGGTAGCCGAGCCGCTCCGCCTGCGTGGTGGCGAGAATGGTGTCCTCGTCGGGATTGCCGTCGGAGTGGTTGTGCCCGAACTCGCCGACCAGGATCGGCAGCCCGGCGGAGGTGAACCGGCCGAGGTAGTCGGTGATCTCCGCGGCGGTGTCGAACACGCCGTACATGTGCACCGAGAACATCGTGTTCTTCTGCGTGTCCGCGGCGAACACGGCGGCCGCGTTGTCGCGCATGGTGAACGACCAGTCCTGGCCCCAGTTGGGGGCGTCGACCATCAGGGTGTGCGTCAGCCCGCCCGCGCGCAGCTTTCCGATGGCGGACTTCGTCGCGTCGGTCCAGCCCGCGTAGCCGGTGTTGCCCCACGGCTCGTTGCCGATGTTGACGATGACGTACTGCTCCTGGCCGATGATCGAGTTCTTCACCTCCAGCCAGTAGTTCGCCGCGGCGTCCAGCGAGACGGCGGCACCCTGCTCGCCGTAGCCGGTGGTGTCGTGGACCTCGAGCACGCAGATGAGCCGGTTCTGCTTGCAGCGCGAGACCACAGTGGACACGTCGGCGGCGTCGTTCTTGGTCCACTGGTGGCCGGAGGAGAGCACCACGCGGACGGTGTTGGCGCCGAGCGCCTTGATGTTGGCGAACGAGCTGGTCTCGCTGCGGTACCAGGTGTGCGCGTGGTTGACCCCGCGCATGACGAACTCGGCGCCGTTGGCCTCGTACAACCGCCCGTTCTGGACGTGGAACCCCGGCGCCGGGGCGGCGGCGCTCGCGGGAACCGCCAGTCCCGCCAGCGCCGCCAGCAACGCACTGATCAGAGCCAGTCTCTTTTTCATCGGGCACCTCTCTCGATTCTCTTGGGGGCACAAAGAGCAAATGCACCACGCGCGACCTCGCCCGCCCTGCCGGAGGCGGGGCAGAAAACGCGGCCAGGCCCGCCACCGGCGGATGGCGGGCCTGGCCTCGCGGCCGCGAACGGCGATGTAGCGACCGCGTCTAGGGTTGTCCGGTTAGGTTCTCAACCACCTGAACCGAACAACTGCACATGGGTCGAGAACGCCGTGGCGATCTCGGCCTGCGCCCAGAACCGGTGGTAGGTCAGCGTCGGCGCCGGTCCGCCGTCCAAATAGTCCTGGACCTTCGGCCACTGCGGGTCGTCGGTGTAGAACGACCGGATGGACAGGAAGTCCGCACCCGCGGCGATCTGGTCGCCGTTGGGCATCTCCCCGGTCCAGCCCGGCGGCACGTACACGCCCTCGCCGCTGGTCGCGTTGTACTCGTCGTCGAAGCGGTTGTAGTCCGCCCGCGTCTCCGGCACCGCGATCCCGATCTCGTCGGTGTGCGCCAGCATCGCGTCGAGCAGGCCCTCACCCACGGTCCTGGCCTCGGCGTTGCCGGACTTCGCCGCGTAGTTCAGCAGGATCTTCGCGTACGCGGCCGCCACGCCGACA
This sequence comes from Amycolatopsis sp. 195334CR, assembly GCF_017309385.1. NCBI lineage: Bacteria > Bacillati > Actinomycetota > Actinomycetes > Pseudonocardiales > Pseudonocardiaceae > Amycolatopsis > Amycolatopsis sp. 195334CR. The sequence goes on from NZ_JAFJMJ010000004.1 coordinate 116,533, forward strand.
TCCTGGCTGTGGTTGAGCACGGTGACGTGCAGCCCGGAGTTCGCCCCCGGCGAGGACGGGTTCCAGGTGTCCGGGTTCCCGGTCCACTGCAGGTCGTTCGGGATGGCGAACTGGCCACCGGTGCCGACGGTGGTGTTGTCGATCGCCCACGGCACCCACTTGTCCAGGATCTTCTTCGCCCGCGCGTCCCCGGTCTGCTGGTACAGCGCGGCCACCCGCTCCAGCCCCCACGCCTGGAAGCCGAACCAACGGTTGCTCGGCGGGTCGTGCCAGACCGGCTGGTAGTCGTAGTACATGCCGTAGAAGGTCGGCAGCCCGGCCGGCGGGGTGCCGTAGTTGCCCTCCCAGCTGTTCGTCGCGCCACCGGCGATACCGCCTTCGGACGACTGCAGCCACTGCAGGAACTCCAGCTGCCGCTCCAGGCTCTTGGCCCAGTCCTGCGCGCCGGTGGCCGAGATCGGCTTGAGCGCCGGGTCGTTGGCCAGCGCGTGCGCGGCGAGCGGGTTCTGGTAACCCTGGTGGGCCGCGCCGTCGCCGATGCGCCACGCCCAGCCCGCCGAGGTGTCGGTCGCGCCACCCCAGGCGTAGTACCAGGACATCAGGTAGTGCTCGCTGTTCTTGCCGCTGCCCGCCGGGCAGCTGCTCGGGCCGACGCAGTTGCCGATCTTCTTGAAGTACTTGTCGAACATGGCGTACCGCAGGTAGTCGCCCATCTTCGACGCCTTCTTCACGGTGTCGGCGATCTGCGCGCCCTTGCCCTGCGCGGTGGCCCACTGGTTGGCCAGGTGCGCCACCTGCACCGCGCGCGCGTCGGCGTCGGGGGCGTTGGTGTACTTCCACTGCTTGGCGTAGCTGGCGTCCTTGGTGAACAGGTCGAGGTACCCGTTCGGGCCGCCGTGCGCGAAGGTGTCGCACGAGGGCTGCGGGATGGTCTCCCACACCGACTCGCTGGACCCGCGCTGGTAGGTGTTCATGTACGCCGGGGCGGTGGTGCCGTCCCCGCAGCGGCCGAAGCCGTAGGTGTTGTCGACGTCGATCAGCCAGTGCATGCCGTAGATGTCGTCGGTGCCGTAGGCGGCCTTCAGCTCGGCCGCGATCGGGTCGGCCCCGACCGGCACCGAGCTCTCCAGCTGCGACGGGTACTTGTCCATCCGCGGGTGTTCCGGCGCGTACGTCGCGGGCTTGCTCGCGTTGTACTTGTCGTTGGTGGGCTGGTCGGCCTTCGCCGGGATGATGTACTTCTCCATCGACGCCCAGGCCGCGTTGAACGGGGCCCAGTCACCCTGCAGCTGACCGTAGGCGGCCTCCAGCCACAGGTAGTAGCTGAACGCCTCCGAGGTGGTCTGGTGCCCGTGGTCCGGTGCCTCCACCAGCAGCGTCTCCACCGAGTGGTACGGCACCAGCAGCCCGCCGAAATTGCGGAAGTAGCCGCTGTCCGGGTCCTTGATCTTGTTGTACTGCTCCAGGAACGCCGCCTGGTAGTCGGAGGCGGCCGGGTCCAGTTCGGTCACGTCGATCGGCGCCGCGGTCAGGCCCGGCGCGGTGACCGAGAAGCTGGCCGTGGCCGGGGCGCCGCCGTTGGCCGCCGAGCTGATCGTCACCGGCTGGCCGACGTTCCAGTTGGCCGTGGTGAACGAGAGCGTGGCCGGGCTGGCGGTCAGGTCCGTGCTGCCCGACGCCCTGGCCACGGTCACCGTGACCGGGCCGCTGGGCTGCACCGCCAGCTTGACGTCCACCGTGGTGGTGCCGCCCTGCTTGACGTTGACCTTCGACGGCGTGGTGACCACCGCGGGGGCGGCGAGCACCTTCACCGCGACCGGGGTGGACATCGAGGTCGCGCCCTTGTTGTCGAAGGCCTTGGCGGTCACCGAGTACTCACCGGCGGCCGCGCCGGTCCAGTTGTACTGGTACGGCGCGGTGGTGTCCGTGCCGAGCAGCTGCGTCCCGGCGTAGAACTCCACCTTCTGCACCGTGCCGTCGGAGTCGCTGGCGCTGGCTTCGAGCGGGATCTCGGCCGGGACCGCGTAGGAGGAGTTCGCGGCGGGCTTGGTCAGCTGCACGCCGGGGGCCTTGTTCGCCCCGGTGCACGCCGTGCCGTTGACCGCGAAGTCGGCAGGCACCCGGTTCTGCGCGCCCTTGCTGGCGTTGAAGCCGAACTGCGCGGTGGCACCGGTGGCCAGCGTCCGGTTCCAGTTCACCCCGCGCACGCTCACCGCGGACCCGGTCTGGGTGTGCGTGCCGTTCCACAGCTGGGTGATCTGCTGGCCGTCGGGGAAGGTCCAGGTGAGATTCCAGTCCAGCGCCTCGGTGCCTTCGTTGCGCACGTCCACGGTGGCGCCGAAGCCGTTGCCCCACTCACTGCCCACCTTGTAGGTCACCGTGCAGGCCACGTCGGCGGCGGTGGCCGCGGGCGTCAGCCCCACCGTGGCCGCGGCGCCCATCAGGGCCACCGCGGCCAGCGCGGGCAGCGGCCGCGCCCGCCTCGGCCTGGCGAATAGTCGTGATCTCAACTTTTCCTCCTAGTCCAGCGGAAAACCGAAGGTTGGAGACCGGACCGGGACGGCGCACGTCAGCCGCCCCGGGCCGGGGGTTCGGGGAAGGGGGCCACCTCAGCCCGCCGGGGCACTGCCCCAGAGCCGGGTGCCCGCCGGATCGGTCAGCACGATGTTCGCGGTGTTCGCCGGCTGCGCGCCGCTGCCCGAGGGCAGTCCCGCGTAGGACCAGTCGTTGGCCGGGTTCCAGGAGCCCGCGCTGGTGATCCGGACCTGGATCTCCTTGCGGTGCGCGCTCTGCCCGGCCGGGGCGATCGTCACCGGGCAGGGGATCTCGACGTAGTAGACGCTGCCGCTGTGCTGGATCGGCGCGGAGGCGGTGCCGCACTGGTTGTAGTTCGTGGTGACCGAAAGCTGCCCCGGCGTGGTGGTGCCGTCGAGGGTGAAGTAGTAGCGGACCTTGCCGCCGGTCAGCGCCCGCGCCGGCCAGGCCGAGGTGTTCAGCACGTACATCTTCACCTCGGTGAAGGTGGCGCTCTGCTGGGTGGCCGCGCCCTGCACGTACAGCTCGGGGCCGTCGGCGGTTTCCGGCACCGGGAAGTTCCCCAGCGGCGTGCCGCCGAACTCGTCGTACAGCTTGGCCAGCGCACCGGTGTAGGCGGCGTTGTAGTCGAGCGCGACCTCGTTGGCCACGTAGTCGCCCCGGTTGTCCACATAGGAGTCATCGGGCTGGCCGGGGCCGCCGACCAGCGCGCCGAAGAGCACGTGCCGGTTCTGCGCGGGCTGCTGGAGGTTGTCGGTCCAGCTGCCGTGCGCGGTCCGGTGGTGCGGGTTGCGCGGCGGGTTCTGCCCGAAGCCGATCAGGTAGCTCGACTTCCTCGGGTTGTCGCCGAGGGTGTAGTCGATCTGCCGGACGCCGAAGTCGTGGTACCGCGCCTTGCGCGCCGGATCGGTCACGTTCTCGCTGTGCACCAGCGCGGCGAAGGCGGTGTTGGCGGCGTAGCGCAGCGACCCCCAGGTGTCCAGGTGGGCCTGTCCGCCGGGGGAGTACCGCACCCGCTGCCCGTTGTGGCCGGTGGTCCAGTAGTCGAGCCACCGGTTGGCGTCGGTGAAGTAGCGCGCGCCGCCGGTCAGCTCGGCGAGCAGCACGTAGGCGCCGTAGGACTTGTCGTCCCAGGCGATCGTCCACTTGTAGGAGCGTTCGCTGCTCTGCGGTTCGGTGGCCAGGTTGCCGTACTCGGCTTCGGCCTTGGCGAGGTAGGCGGGATCGCCGGTGGCCCGGTACAGCCAGGCCGCCGCCCACACCAGCTCGTCGGTGTAACCGCTCCACGAGCGGTAGAAGTTGGCCGCGTCGGTGATGCAGTCGCTGTACTTGCCGCGGTGGGTGTCCGCGAACTGGTAGAGCTGTTTCGCGTGCTGCACCAGGGTTTGCGCGTACGCCGGGTCGTCACCGGCGAAGACCATCGAGGAGGAGGCCAGCGCCGCGGCGGCCTCACCGGCGAGGTCCGAACCGGGGCAGCTCGCGTCGATCTTGTACGACGGCCGCGCCATCGGCATCACCTCGGCCGGGCCCCACCAGGCGTGGTCGGGGTTCCCGCTGCCCACCTGTCCATAGAGGACGTTCGGCTGCGGGTGCGCCCTGAGCAGCCAGTCGGTGCCCCACTTCAGGTTCGACTTCAGGTGCGGCAGCTGGCCGGAACGCTGGTACGCGGCGGGTTCCTCGACCGCGCCCCAGGCCAGCATGGTCATGCTGGAGGCGAAGGGCAGGCCGAACTTCACGTGGTCACCGGCGTCGTAGAAACCCCCGGTCAGGTCGAGGCCGGCGTCCTGGCCGTCGGTCAACGCGGAATCACCGCGCCAGTTCACCCGGTTGCCCGGGCCGAGGACGCCGGAGCGCTGGGCGTCGTAGAACAGGATCGACTTCTGGAGCGCCTCACCGTAGTTGAACCCGGCCTCGACCGAAGCCTGGGCCGGGGTGGCGAGTGCGGTGGTGAGCAGGGCGGCGGCCGCGAGCAGCGCTGGAGAGCGGCGGTGGGGCACTTGCGGCCTCCTCGTTGAGGGCTTGGGTGATCCACATTTGGGAGCGCTCCCAGAAGTGTAGGCCCCGGCCGGCCGATTTGGGAAGAGGTGAGTGACCGGCAGTGCGCGAAGCGTTGTCCCCCAGTGCTTGGCGGGCTACGGTGGTGGTTCTGGAAGCGCTCCCAAAGCTGGGGTTGGAGGCCGCATGAACCGGGTCGGTGCCGCCGTGCTCGCCGCACTGGTCGGGCTCACCGGGTGCTCGGCGGACGGCCGGGAGGAGCCGTCCGCCGAGCGCGGTTCGGCCGCGCTGACCGCGCGGCTGGACACGATGGACCAGGTGATCGGCTGGGTCGAGGACAAAGCCGGGGAATGCACGCGGGTGGTCCGGGAAAAGCCCGCCGATCTGCGGGCTTTCGTCGGTTCCGATATCGCCGCGCTCTACGAACCGTTCGTCAGTGAATGGGCCAGCTGCGCGGTCTCGGCCGAATACCCCAGGGTCGGCCTGCTGTTGTTCGGCGGTGATCGGCAACTGGAGTTCCAGCGTTCGTGGCAGCGCGCGATGGCCGGGGGAACGATCGGGGACGGGCCCACCTTCGCCTTCGGCAACGGGTTCGCGGTTTCCGCCGGTTTTCTCGGGGTGAGCGCGCTCGATCTCTACTACTTCCGGTGCGACTACCACGACGACCGGGTCCCGCAGGTGCCCGCCGACGTCGACGGCTGCGTGTACGCCGATCCCGAGCACGGGCATCACTGAGGCCGCCGCCTCAATGATGCGCGCGGGCTACGGGCTCTGGCAGGTGACCGCCGGGACCACCGGTGTGCTGCCCGGCGAGTTCACCGACAGCCCGAACTTCGCGGACCCGTTGGCCGCCACACCGGCGTTCCAGTCCACGTTGCGCACCGTCACCTGATCACCGGACTGGGTCTGCGTGCCGTTCCACACGCTGTTGACCGTCTGCCCGGCGGGCAGCGTCCAGTTCGCCCGCCAGCCCGACAGCGGGGTGGTGCCCTGGTTCTTCACCGTCACCTCGGCCTGGTGTCCGCCGTTCCAGGTGCTGGTGACCGCGTACTCGGCCACGCAGCTCCCGGTGGCCGGTGGCGTGCCCGTGCTGTCCTTGACCCCGGTGACCTCGCCGTTCCCGCCGTCGAAGGTGACGTCGGAGCAGCCGTAGAAGGTCTCCGCGCTGTCCGAGCGCTTCCACACCGAGTAGATGATGTGGCGTCCGCTCTTGCCCGACGGGAGCGCGCCGGACCACTTGTACTGCGCCTCCACGCTGCCCACCGAGCCGGTCACCGGCGGGTGGTCCACGGTCAGGAACGGCTGGTCCTCCAGGTCGTCCCAGCGCAGCGGGGCGTCGGGGTTCCAGCCGTTCTTGGTCACGTAGAGGTAGAACCAGCCGGGGTGGGCGGCCCAGGCGTTGTAGGAGAAGTTGAAGTTCGCCCCGGAGGTCAGGTGCGTCAGCGGCCAGTTCCCGGTCCCGTTGAAGCCGGAGAAGCTGGGGTTGCCGCCGGAGCAGAGCTGCCCGTCGGGGATGAAGCCGCGGGTCCGGCCCGCCCCGTCGGACCGGAGCACAGAGAACCAGTTGTAGAGCGAATTCGCCCCGCTCTGGTTCACCGCCGCCGAGCAGGCGGGGTTGATCGGCACGATGTTGCCCTGCGGACTGAGCCCGTCCTGCCAGCAGAGGAAGGTCCGGCTGCCCGCTTTCATCAGCGCGCCGTGCGCCGACGCCCCCGGCGCGCCCAGCACCATGGTGAGCAAACCGGCCACCAGAGCGGTGACGGCGGCGAGTGCGGTACCCGCCCTTTTCTTTGTCACTCTTCGCTTCCTTTCTTCCTGCTCCCCGCCGGCGCCGATGCCGGTGGGGAAATCCGTGTGGAAGCGCTCCCAAGCGGAGGAAAACCATAGCGCGAACGGACTGGCCGGGGGAATAGGCTGGTCGGCGCCCCCGCCCGATGTGGCCAGCGTGCTGGGCCAATGGGGTGAGACTCGCGTGGTGCGGGTGATACGGACCGTCCCGGTGGTGCGGCCACCTTCCCAAAACCGGCGCGGCCCGGGTACCTTCTGGGAGCGCTCCTAGTCGCCGTTTCCCGAGGTCATCGCTCGGTCCGAGGTGGACACTTACGGCGGCCATCCAGCTTATTCCCAGCAAAGGAGATCGTCTCGATGGGGAACAGAGCACGACGGCGTGCGCTGACGGCCACCGGCGCGGTACTGGCCGCCGGTCTGCTGGCACTGCCACCCGCCGCGGCCGCGGCGGCCTACGAACGCGTGGTGAACGGGGACTTCGCCAGTGGTGAGGTCAACCCGTGGTGGAACGGTTCGGGCACCACCGGTTCGGTGGTGGGCGGCGAGTTCTGCACCAAGGTCACCGGCGGCACGGTCAACGGCTACGACGCGCTCGCCGGGCAGAACGGCGTGGCCTTCGAAGCCGGGCAGTCCTACACGCTGAAGTTCGACGCGCGCGCGACCACCGCCCAGCCGATCTCGGCGGTGGCCGGGGAGTCGGTCGCGCCGTACCGGCAGATCGCCAGGACGGACGTGGCGCTCACCCCGGAACGGCAGAGCTTCACCTACACCTTCGAGTCCACATTGGACTTCCCGGGCGCCGGGAACGGGCAGCTGGCCTTCTGGTTCGGCGGCCAGTCCTTCGACAACACCATCTGCGTGGACAACGTCTCACTGGTCGGCGGGGTGAAACCACCGGCCGGGCTCGAACCCGCCGCGCCGGTGCGGGTCAACCAGGTCGGGTACCTGCCGGGGCTGCCCAAGCAGGCGAGCGTGGCGAACGAGGCCACGACGCCGGTTCCGTGGACGCTGAAGAACTCGGCGGGAACGGCGGTCGCGAGCGGGCAGAGCACCCCGAAGGGGCTGGACCCGCTGTCCGGGGAGAACGTGCACCTGGTCGACTTCTCCTCGTACGAAACGGTCGGCACCGGCTACACGCTCACCGTCGGCGCGGACACGAGCCACCCGTTCGACATCTCGCCGGACGTGCTCAAGGACCTGCGCTACGACTCGCTGGCGTTCTTCTACCACCAGCGCAGCGGGACGCCGATCGAGGCCGAGTACGTGGGTGCGGAGTACGCGCGGCCGGCCGGGCACCTGAACGTGGCGCCGAACCAGGGCGACAACGACGTGCCGTGCCTGGCCGGGGTCGCCTGCGGGTACACCTTGGACGTGCCGGGCGGCTGGTACGACGCGGGTGATCACGGCAAGTACGTGGTCAACGGCGGGATCTCGGTCTGGCAGCTGCTCAACGAGTACGAGCGGGCGCTGCGCGTCGGCGACGCGGCGGCGCTGGGCGACGGCAAGCTGGCCATCCCGGAAAGCGGCAACGGGGTGCCGGACATCCTGGACGAAGCCCGGTGGGAGGTCGAGTTCCTGCTGAAGATGCAGGTGCCGGACGGCAATCCGCTCGCGGGCATGGCGCACCACAAGATCCACGACGCGCAGTGGACCGGGCTGCCGTTGCTGCCGCACCTCGATCCGCAGGTCCGGCGGCTGTCCGCGCCGAGCACGGCGGCGACGTTGAACCTGGCCGCGGTGGCGGCGCAGGCCGCGAGGTTGTGGAAGGACATCGACCCGGCGTTCTCCGCGCAGGCGCTGACCGCGGCGGAGAAGGCGTACCAGGCGGCGCGGGCCAATCCGGCGAAGCTGGCCGATCCCGCCGACGGGACCGGGGGCGGTGCCTACAGCGACGGCACGGTGACCGACGAGTTCTACTGGGCGGCGGCGGAGTTGTTCGCGACCACGGGTTCTCATCAAAGTGATGTCACCGGTTCGCCGCTGTACAAGGGCGCGAGCTTCAACACCCGCGGGTTCGACTGGGGTTCGACGGGTGCGCTCGGCGACATCACCCTGGCGCTGGTGCCGACCGCGCTGCCCGCCGCGGACGTGGCCGCGATCAAGCAGGCGATCACCACCACCGCGGACGGGCACCTGACGCAGATGGCCACGCAGGGGCACCCGGCGCCGTACCGCACGCAGGACGGTTCGTACGAATGGGGTTCCAACGGGCTGGTCGCGAACAACGGGGTCGTGCTGGCGCTGGCGTACGACTTCACGAAGCAGGCGAAGTACCGGGAGGGCGCGTTCGGCGTGATGAACTACCTGCTCGGGCGGAATCCGGTGAACTACTCGTACGTTTCGGGCTGGGGTGACCAGCCGGTGCGGAACGTGCACCACCGGCACTGGGCGAACCAGCTCGACCCGTCGCTGCCGATCGCGCCGGCGGGCGCGTTGTCGGGCGGGCCGAACAGCGCGCTGCAGGACCCGATCTCGGCGGGACTGCTGCAGGGTTGCCCGGCGCAGCGGTGCTTCGTCGACCACATCGAGGCGTACTCGGTCAACGAGGTGACGGTGAACTGGAACTCGGCGCTGGCCTGGCTGGCGAACTGGACGGCGGAGAAGTCCGTTGTGGAGGCTCCGGCGTCGTGCTCGGTGGCGTATGCGGCGAACGGGTGGGGGTCCGGTCTTTCGGCGTCGGTGACGGTGAAGAACGAGAGTGCGACGGCGTGGAACGGGTGGACGTTGAAGTTCTCGTTCGCGGGGAATGAGAAGTTGCAGCATGGGTGGTCGGCGACGTGGTCGCAGCAGGGGAAGGACGTGACGGCGGTGAATCTGCCGTGGAATGCGTCGGTGGCGCCTGGGAAGTCGGTGACTATCGGTTTTAACGCGTCGAACTCTGGTCCTGCTACGACGCCGGCTTCTTTTGCGGTGAATGGGGCGGTATGTAAGTAGGGGGCCGCCATCCCGATTTTTTAGTGTGACTACGGCGAAGGCCCCGATGTCAAGGCGGGAAAGATGCCTTGACATCGGGGCCTTCGCCGTGTTTTGGCTGGGGATCGGGATGGGGGAGGGGTGGATGGGTGGGTGGTTTCGTTTTGCTGCCCGGTCACCCGCCCCTCCCCGTTGATTATTTGGTGGTGCTGATTCGTTCGCCGGTTACGGGGTGGAAGAGGTGTAGTTCGTTGGGGTCGCGGACGGCGATGCGCAGGGATTTGCCCATGGTGGGGGCCAGGCGGCCGTCGATCCGCAGCACCAAGGTTTCGTCTTCCGGGGTGGTGCCGTGGACCAGGGCGTCGGCGCCCAGTTCCTCGACCAGGTCGACCGTCAGCTTGATGGCGTCATCGGCGGCGCCGGTGACGCGCAGGGCTTCTGGGCGCACCCCGACGGTGATTTCCGCCAGGCCGGTCCATTTGGCGTCGCGCAGGTGGTCGCGGCGAAGGGGGATCTCGTAGGAGCCGATCCGGGCGCCCCCGTCGGTGACCGGGACGGTCAGCAGGTTCATCGACGGGGAGCCGATGAAGCCCGCCACGAACGAGTTGGCTGGGCGGTCGTACAGCTCGCGCGGGGTGGCGCACTGCTGGAGCAGACCGTCCTTGAGCACGGCCACGCGGTGGCCCATGGTCATCGCCTCGACCTGGTCGTGGGTGACGTAGACCGTGGTCGTGCCGAGGCGGCGTTGCAGGGCGGCGATGTTCGCCCTGGTTTCCACCCGGAGTTTGGCGTCCAGGTTGGACAGTGGCTCGTCCATCAGGAACACCGAGGGCTCGCGCACGATGGCCCGGCCCATCGCCACCCGCTGCCGCTGGCCGCCGGAGAGGGCCTTCGGCTTGCGGTCCAGGTAGGGCTCCAGGTCCAGCAACCGCGCGGCGGTGAGCACGCGTTCGCGGATCTCGGCCTTCGGCGTGCGGCGCAGCTTCAGCGCGAAGCCCATGTTCTCGCCGACCGACATGTGCGGGTACAGCGCGTAGTTCTGGAACACCATCGCGATGTCGCGGTCCCGCGAGGGAATCGAAGTGACATCCTTGTCACCGATCTGGACGATGCCCTCGTCGATCTCCTCGAGACCGGCGAGCATGCGCAGCGCGGTCGACTTGCCCGAACCGGAGGGGCCGACCAGCACCAGGAACTCGCCGTCGGCCACGTCCAGGTCGAGCTGGTCCACCGCGCGGACCGGTGGCTTGCCGGGGTACACCCGGCTCGCCCCGGCGTAGGTCACCGCCGCCATCAGGAGATCCCGTCCGCACGCAGGCCGTTCTCGCGGATGATCCGCGAGTACCGTCGCGCGCTCAGTTTGGGGGTACGCCGCTGCGTCCCGTAGTCCACGTGCACCAGGCCGAACCGCTTCGCGTAGCCCTCGGCCCATTCGAAGTTGTCCAGCAGCGACCAGTAGAAGTAGCCCCGCAGGTCCACCCCGCGGTCGATCGCCTCGTGGGCGGCGGCCAGGTGCGTTTCCAGGAACCGCACCCGGTCGTGGTCGTCGATGGTGCCGCCCGGGGTGAGGTGGTCCGGGTAGGCCGCGCCGTTCTCGGTGACGTACAACGGCATCCGCGGGTACTTCCGGTGCAGGTCGACCAGCAGGGTGGTCAGCTCGGTGGGATTGGTCTCCCAGCCCGAATCGGTCTGCGGCAGCCCGCGCGTGGGGAAGCTCGCGTACTCCACCCCGACCCACTCCGAGGGGAGCCCGGAACTGGCGTCCGAGTGCCCCGAGACGTGGTGGTCGCGGTAGTAGTTCACGCCGAGCATGTCGATCGGCGCGGCGATGGTGGTCAGGTCACCGTCGCGGATCACCTCGCCGATGCCGTACGGCGCCAGGTCGTCGAGCACGTCGAGCGGGTACCGCGCCTGCAGGATCGGCTCCAGGAAGATCCGGTTCTGCACCCCGTCCACCCGGCGCGCGGCCTCCACGTCGGCCATGTCGTCCGGGTTCGCCGCGTGCACCGGGAACAGGTTGAGCGTGATCCCCGCCGAGGACCGGCCGTGCGCGCGGATCACCCCGACGGCCAGGCCGTGCGCCAGCATCAGGTGGTGCGCGGAGGCGACCGCGGCCTCGGGCTCGGTGCGGCCCGGCGCGTGGCGGCCGCTGCCGTACCCGGCGAAGGCCGAGCACCACGGCTCGTTCAGCGTGGTCCAGGTGTCCACCCGGTCACCGAGCGCGGACAGCACCGTCTCGGTGTACTCGGCGAAGCGGTAGGCGGTGTCGCGGTTGGCCCAGCCGCCCTTGTCCTCCAGCGACTGCGGCAGGTCCCAGTGGTAGAGCGTGGGCCACGGGGTGATGCCGTTCTCGAGCAGCGTGTCCACCAGGCGCCGGTAGAAGTCCAGCCCGGTCCGGTTGGGGCGGGCGGGGTCGGTGCCGATGCGCGGCCAGGCCAGCGAGAACCGGTACGCGCCGAGGCCGAGTTCGGCCATCAGCTGCACGTCCTTGGTCATCAGCCGGTAGTGGTCGGCCGCCGGGTCGCCGGTGTCCCCATTGCGCACCGCTCCGGGCTTCGCGCAGAACGTGTCCCAGATGGACGGGACCCGCCCGTCCGCGGTGGTGGACCCCTCCACCTGGAACGAGGCCGTCGCCGCGCCCCAGAGGAACTTCTCCGGGAACCGCAGGTCCGGTTCGGTGGTGAGTTCCTGAGGAATAGTCGACATTTTCACCCTTTCACAGCGCCTTGCATGATGCCGGCCACGATCTGGCGGCCCAGCAGGAGGAAGACGATCAAGATGGGGATGGTCGCCAGTGTGGTACCGGCGAGCACCAGTGAGTAGTTGGTGTAGTAGCCGCTCTGCAGCTGCTCCAGTGCCAGCTGGACGGTGGGGTTGCCCGCGTCCAGCACGATCAGCGGCCAGAGGAAGTCGTTCCACGAGGTCATGAAGGTGAACATGGCCAGCACCGCGGCCGCCGGGCGCACCGCGGGCAGGCAGACGTGCCAGAAGATGCGGATCATGCTGCACCCGTCCATCCGCGCCGCCTCGACCAGCTCGTACGGCACGGCGTCCACTGTGTACTGGCGCATCCAGAACACGCCGAACGCGGTGACCAGGTTCGGCACGATCACCGCCTGCAGCCCGCCGGCCCAGCCCAGTTCCGACATCGCGATGAACAGCGGGATCACGCCGAGCTGCGTCGGCACCGCCAGGGTCACCACGATGAACACGAACAGCGGGTCGCGGCCGCGGAAGCGCAGCTTGGCGAAGGCGAACCCGGCCAGCGAGGAGAACAGCACCGTGGTCAGGGTGACCGAGGTGGCCACCAGGACGCTGTTGCCCAGCGACTTCCAGAAGGCCACCGAGTCGAACACCTCCGCCGCGTTGGCGAAGAAGTTCCCGCCGGGCAGCAGCGGCGGCACGCGCTCGGTGAGCATCCCGCTGTCCCGGCTGGCCACCAGGAACGACCAGTAGAACGGGAACAGCGAACCGAGCACGAACACCGCGAGCGTGGCGTAGACGAAGAAGTTCGGCCTGCCCAGCTTCGCCACCTTGGGCCTGCCCGCCGGTGCGGGCCGCGAGGTGGTCAGCGTCATCGACGCCCTCCTTCGGTGGCGGCCAGCCGCCGCGTGATCAGGAAGTTCACCAGCGCGATCACCACGATCAGCAGGAACAGCACCCAGGCGATGGCCGAGGCGTAACCGAGCTCGAAGTTCTCGAAGCCCTGCTGGTACATGTACAGCGTCACGGTCTGGAACTGGTTGCTCGAACCGCCGTTGTTCGAGCCCTGGCCGACGTCGAACAGCTTCGGCTCGGTGAAGATCTGCAGCCCGCCGATGGTCGAGGTGATCACCACGAAGATCAGCGTCGGCCGCAGCAGCGGCAGGGTGACGCTGAAGAACCGGCGCACCGGGCCCGCGCCGTCGACCACCGCGGCCTCGTTGATCTCCTTCGGGATGGCCTGCATCGCGGCGAGCACGATCAGCGCGTTGTACCCGGTCCAGCGCCAGTTCACCATCGTCGCGATGGCCAGGTGGCTGGACAGCGTGCCCGCCTGCCAGTCGATCCGGTCGAGGCCGAGCATCTCCAGGATCGAGTTCAGCAGGCCGTACTGGTTGCCGAACAGGTTGGCGAAGATGATCCCGATGGCGACCAGGCTGGCCGCGTACGGCAGCAGGATGCCGATGCGCCAGCCCGTCGGGCCGCGCAGCCGGGTGTTCAGCAGCGCGGCCAGCAGCACCGCGATGACGATCTGCGGCCCGCTGGAGAGCACGAAGATCGACAGCGTGTTGCCGACCGCGTTCCAGAACTGGCCGTCGCCGAAGAGCTGGACGTAGTTGTCGAAACCGGTGAACGGGGGATCGTCGTCGCCGATCTCCCAGTCGTAGAGCGAGACGTAGGCGGTGTAGAGCAGCGGGAAGAGCCCGACCAGCCCGAACACCACGAAGAACGGGGCGATGTAGACGTACGGCGAGAACTTGACGTCCCATGTGGACAGTCGCTGCCGGAAGGTGGGCCGCGGCGGGGCGGCCGGAGGCCGGTCGTCCCGCCGCGGTGCCTGTACAACGGTCATCGGTGTGTTACCCGACGATCTTCTTGGCGCCGTCGACCAGCTGCTGCCAGCCCTGCGCCGCCGAGGTGCCCTGCTCCACGGCCTGCAGCGCGGGGGTGCTCACGTTCTCCTGGATCTGCCCGTCGCCCGGACCCTTGTACTGCGGCTGCGCGATCTTGCGGGCCTGTGCGGCGAACAGCTCACCGATCTTGGGCTCACCGGCGAAGAACGGCTCGGTCTGCGCGGCCAGCCGCGGCGACTCCAGCGCCTTGACCTGGCTGGGGAAGGTGCCCTTGGCCTCGAAGGCCTTCAGCTGCTGCTCGGGCGCGGTCAGCCAGGCGGCCAGCTCGGCGGCCTCCTTCGGGTGCTTGGTCTGGGTCGGCACGCTCAGGTAGGACCCGCCCCAGTTCCCGCCGCCGCCGGGGAAGGCGTCGGTGACCGCCCACTTGCCCGCGTTGTCCGGGCCGCTCTGCTCCTTGATCACGCCGATCATCCACGCCGGGCAGGCCTTGGTGGCGAACGCGCCCTCCTTGAAGCCGCTGTTCCACTCGTTGCTGAACGCGGTCAGCTTGGCCGACTGGCCCTGCGACACGGCCGTGGTCACCTGGTCCCACGCCTTCTTGATGCCGGCGTTGTTCTCCAGGGTCAGCTTGTCGTTGCGGTCGAGGTAGCCGATCTCCTGCTGGTTGACCATGGAGTTGAAGTTCTGCGCCGCCGAGTCGAACCACGGCTTGCCGCCGGACTTCTGCACGTACTCCTGCCCGGCCTGGAAGTAGGACTCCCAGGTGGCGAACAGCGCCTTGACGCCCTGCGGGTCGGCGGGCATGTTCGCCGCCTCCAGCAGGTCCTTGCGGTAGCACATGGCCAGCGGGCCGCTGTCGGTGCCGTAGCCGATCAGCTTGCCGTCCTTGCTCTTGGCCGCCTCGTACTTCCACGGGAGCCAGCGGTCGGCACCGGCGTCGGCCGGGCCGATCTGGGTCAGGTCGTTGAACCGGGCGGCCTTGTCCAGCACGTTGGACAGGTGGCCCTCCTCGATCGCCTCGATGTCGGCGAGCCCCGAGCCCGCGCCCAGCTTGGCGATCAGGTTCTGGTGGTGCGGGCCCGCCTTGCCGGTCTTGCGCTCGGTGACCTTGATGTTCGGGTGGAGCGTCTGGTATTCCCGCAGCAACTCCTCGTAGCCGAATTCGCCGAAGGTGGCGATCGTCAGTTCGATCGGCCCGCCTGAATCCGCCGGTTCGCCGCTGCCGGACGAACCGCACGCGCCGGCCAGCAGGGCCGTCGTCGCCAGGATCGTCGCCAGGGTGAGTGTTCTTCTTGGCCGGTTTCGCACTTGTGCCCCTATTTCCGGATGGGTCTCGTCGCGGAGCACTCAATGGGAGCGCTCCCAGTGCAGGCGAGTGTGTCCTCGGTCTCTCCGGGTGTCAAGAATCCGTGTCTGGAGCGTTACCAGCGCGGTCGGGCGGTCAGGCGGATTCGCGGGTGACCAGCTCGGTGGGCAGGATGACCGGGCTGAGCCGGGTCTCCGGCTCGCGGATCTGGGCGATCAGCAGTTTCGCCAGCTCGCGGCCCATCTGGCCGACCGGCTGGGCCACGCTGGTGAGCATCGGGTCGATGTTGCGCGCGATGTCGGAGTCGTCGAAGCCGATCACCGCCACGTCGTCGGGCACCCGCCTGCCCGCGATGCGCAGCGCCCGCAGCGCACCGGCCGCCATCAGGTCGCTGGCCGCGAACACGGCGTCGACCTGCGGGTCCTTTTCCAACAGCTCGCGCATCGCGGCTTCACCACTGGCCTGGCCGAAATCGCCCTGCGCCACCAGGCGCGCGCCACCGCGGCGGCCGCGCAGGGCCGAGCGGTAGCCGCTGAGGCGGTCGATCCCGGCGGCCATGTCCTGCGGGCCGGTGATGGTGGCGATGCGGCGCCTGCCCCGCTGGTACAGGTACTCGGTGGCGGCCTTGGCGCCGGAGAGGTTGTCGGCGTCGACGTAGGGCACCGCGCCGATGTCGGACATCGGCCTGCCGTTGAGCGCGACCGGCGCGCCGGCCGCGACCAGGTTGCGGGGGAGCGGGTCGTCGCCGTGCAGGGAGATCAGCGCGACGCCGTCGACGTGTCCGTTGCGCACCAATTGTTCCACCCGATCGTGTTGCCGGGCGGTGCTGGCCATCATCAGCTGCAGTTGCAGCGAGGTGGTGGACAGCTCCTGGCTCAGGCCGCGCACCAGGCTGCCGAAGAACGGTTCGCCGAAGACCCGCGCCTCGGATTCGGAGACCACCAGCAGCACCGTGTCGCTGCGGCGGGTGACCAGGCTCCGCGCGGCCTGGTTGGGGACGTAGCCCAGTTTCTGGATCGCTTCCTGGACGGCCTTGAGCGCGCGCGGGCTCACCTCGAGCGAGCCGTTCACCACCCGGGAGACGGTGCCACGGGACACGCCGGCCTCCACCGCCACCTGTTCCAGGGTGGGGCGCCCGCTCGTCCGGGCTCGACCAGTACTCGTCATGTTGCGACTCCCCGACTCCACTTGGATTCCCGCTGCTGCCCAGCATGATACTGGGAACCCTCCCAGCGCGGTCCGCCTTGACACGGGGCGGGACGAGCGCCACACTGAAACGGCTTTGGGAGCGCTCCCATCCAAGTTCCGCCGATGTGACTTCGGAGGTATGGATGGCGATCAGCAAGCGGTTCGCCGCGGCGGGCGCGGTGGTGTGCGCCTTCGCGGTGGCGGTTCCCGGTGGCTCCGCCCAGGCGGTGGCGCAGTCGGCGTTCTATGTGGACCCTGCGACGAGTTCGGCCCAGTGGGTGGCCGCGAACCAGGGTGACTCGAGAATGCCGGTCATCCGGGACCGGATCGCGAGCGTTCCCCAAGCGCGGTGGTTCACCACCACCAACACGGGCACGGTGCGATCCCAGGTGGACGGTTTCGTCGGCGCCGCGGCGGCGGCGGGCCGGATCCCGATCCTGGTGGTCTACAACGTGCCGAACCGGGACTGCGGCGGCGCGAGTGGTGGCGGTGCGCCGTCGCACCCGGCTTACCGGCAGTGGGTCGACCAGGTGGCCGCCGGACTGGCCGGCCGCCCGGCGGCGATCGTGCTCGAACCCGACGTGCTGCCGTTGATGACCAACTGCCAGACCCCGGCCCAGCAGGCCGAGACCCGGGCCTCGATGGCGTATGCCGGAAAGGCGCTGAAGGCGGGTTCGGCGCAGGCGAAGGTCTACTTCGACATCGGGCATTCGGCGTGGCTCTCCCCGGGTGAAGCGGCCGCGCGATTGAAAGCGGCCGACATTTCCGGGAGTGCCGACGGAATCTCCACGAACGTTTCGAACTACCGGCACACCTCGGACGAGATCAATTTCGCGAAGTCCGTTCTCGGCGCGGTCGGCGACAGCCGCCTGCGCGCGGTGATCGACACTTCCCGTAACGGCAACGGACCGGCCGGGAGTGAATGGTGCGACCCGCCGGGACGGGCCATCGGCACGCCGAGCACCACATCGACCGGGGACGGCCAGATCGCGGCTTTCCTGTGGGTCAAACTGCCCGGTGAGGCCGACGGGTGCATCGCTTCGGCGGGGCAGTTCGTCCCGCAGCGGGCCTATGAACTGGCCACCGCCTGAGCGGCAACCGGAATGGTAATGGGGCGCCACTCGCATTCACGTGCGAGTGGCGCCCCATTCTTCGCGGGTGGCCGCTGCGACGACCGCCGTGGGAAATTCCCTCGCCTGGCCTAGTTTAGGCCAAAGGGCTTCCGGAGCCAGGCCCGCCCGGGTTAGAGTCCTGGTTCTGGGAGCGTTCCCAGGCTCTCCCTGAAAGATCATGACAAAGGAGTCATCATGCGTTCTGCCTTCGCTAGAGGCACGCCCGCCAAACGGCTGCTTCGTGGCCTGGCCGCGGGGGTCTCGCTCGCGTCGGTCGCGTTGCTCACCGGGGTCGGGGGTGCCTCGGCGGGAGCCCAGCAGGCCCCGGCGCCGCGGGTCGACAACCCCTACTCCGGTGCCAAGGTGTACGTGAACCCCGACTGGGCGGCCAAGGCCAACGCCGAGCCCGGCGGCAGCCGGATCGCGAACCAGCCGACCGGTATCTGGCTCGACCGGATCGCCGCGATCGAGGGCGCCAACGGCGCGATGGGCCTGCGGGACCACCTCGACGCCGCGGTCGGGCAGGCCGGCGGGCAGCCGATGGTGGTCCAGCTGGTGGTCTACAACCTCCCCGGCCGCGACTGCGCGGCGCTGGCTTCCAACGGTGAGCTCAAACCGGACGAGCTGCCGCGCTACAAGACGGAGTTCATCGACCCGATCGCCTCGATCCTGGCCGACGCGAAGTACGCGAACCTGCGCATCGTGACCACGATCGAGATCGACTCGCTGCCGAACCTGGTGACGAACGTCAGCGGCCGCCCGACGGCCATCGCCAAGTGCGACCAGATGAAGCAGAACGGCAACTACGTCAAGGGGATCGGCTACGCGCTGAACAAGCTCGGCGCGATCGGCAACGTCTACAACTACATCGACGCCGCGCACCACGGCTGGATCGGGTGGGACAACAACTTCAACGCCTCCGCGCTGCAGTTCCTCGAGGCCGCCAAGGCCGAGGGCAGCACCCCGGCGAACGTGCACGGGTTCATCACGAACACGGCGAACTACTCGGCGCTGAAGGAGGGCAACTTCACCATCAACGACACGGTGAACGGCACCACCGTGCGCCAGTCGAAGTGGGTCGACTGGAACTGGTACGTCGACGAGCTCTCGTTCGCGCAGGCGTTCCGCCAGGAACTGGTCAAGGTCGGCTTCCCGTCCGGGGTCGGCATGCTGATCGACACCTCGCGCAACGGCTGGGGCGGTTCCGCGCGGCCCGCCGCCCCCGGTCCCAAGACCACTGTGGACACCTACGTCGAAGGTGGCCGCTACGACCGCCGCATCCACATCGGCAACTGGTGCAACCAGTCCGGTGCCGGGCTCGGCGAGCGGCCGACGGCGGCCCCCGCCTCGGGCATCGACGCCTACGTGTGGATGAAGCCGCCGGGTGAGTCCGACGGGGCGAGCAAGGAGATCCCGAACAACGAGGGCAAGGGCTTCGACCAGATGTGTGACCCCAACTACGGGGGCAACGCGCTCAACAACTACAACAAGTCCGGTTCGCTGCCGGACGCACCGCTGTCCGGGCACTGGTTCTCCGCGCAGTTCCAGCAGCTGATGCAGAACGCGTACCCGCCGCTGTAGCGGCACCGGGGGCCGGTCAGTCCACACGGGACTGGCCGGCCCCGTCCCCGCCGGAAGGAGAACACCCGTGTCCACCCGATCTCGCGCCGCGGCACTGCTCTCGGCCGCGGCGCTCGCGCTCACCGCGATGGCGGGCACCGCCGCCGCGCACGGTTCGGCCGTCGATCCGCCGTCCCGCAACTACGGTTGCTGGCTCCGCTGGGGCAACGACTTCCAGAACCCGGCCATGGCCACCCAGGACCCGATGTGCTGGCAGGCCTGGCAGCACGACACCAACGCGATGTGGAACTGGAACGGCCTGTACCGGGAGAACGTCAAGGGCAACCACCAGGGCGCCATCCCGGACGGCCAGCTGTGCAGTGCCGGCCGGACCGGGGACGGCCGGTACGACTCGATGGACGCCGTCGGCGACTGGAAGGCGGCGAACAAGCCGAGGAACTTCTCGGTCACCGTGCTCGACCAGGCCCTGCACGGTGCGGACTACTACAAGGTGTACATCACCAAGCAGGGCTTCAACCCGCTCACCCAGCCACTGGGCTGGGGCAACCTGGAACTGGTCAAGGAGGTCGGCCGGACCCCGCCGACCAGCAACACGGTGATCCCGGTGGACGCCGGGGCGCGCACCGGCCGCCACATCGTCTACACCATCTGGCAGGCCAGCCACCTGGACCAGTCGTACTACTTCTGCAGCGATGTGAACTTCACCGGCTGACCCCGGTGAGCAGGGTGACCCCGGCGGCGCGCAGGTCCCCGAGCACGGGGTGCTCGCCGCCGGGCACCGGATTCGCGTACGCGGTGGCCTCCAGCGGGATCGTCACCCGGTAGCCGAGGCGCGCGGCGTCGCGGGCGGTCGCGGCCACGCAGATGTCGGTGGCGATGCCGGCCACGGTGACCGACCGGACGCCGTGGTCGGCGAGCAGCCCGGCCAGCGGCCCGAGCCCGCCGCCACCGTGTCCCTGCTGCGGTTCGAGCACCGGCGCGAGCAGGAAGCCGGAGAACCCGCCGCGCTTACCCGGCCCCTTCTCCACCACCGTGCCCCGGATGTCGAGATCCCGGTGGAGGTCCGTCAGGCCCTCCGGATCACCGTCGGGCAGGTCGATCGGGGCGTAGTCGCGGGTGTAGAACACCGGGTCCCCGCGTTCGGCGGCCTCGGCCACGTGCCGGTTGACGGCGGCCACCACGGCGGGCCCTCGGGCCCCCACCATGTCCACGAACAGGTTCTGCACGTCCACCACGATCAGCGCGTCGGTCATGGGCCCGACGGTAGGAGTTCCAGCGCGGTGGAGGTCAAGCGAACCGGGCCGGGATCGGGGCCAGCGGGTAGGCGCGCCAGAAGTAGGCGTCCGCGGCGTGCTGGTCCCCGGGGAAGTTGACCGCCTCGGCGATCTTGCGGCCGGCGATCCGGAACGCGAGCGCCCAGGTGAGGTCGAGCCCGGCCGGCTGGGTGCTCCAGCCGCGGTGCAGGTCGACCACCCAGTCCCCGTCGGCGGCCAGGAAGATCGGCTGCGCCTGGAACCCGGCCCGGTTCAGCTCGGCGAAGAAGGCGAGCACCTCGGTGATCCCGGTTTTGGTGCCGGACAGCGGGTGGTGGCCGGGAATGGTCCACCGGATGTCGTCGGCGAAGAAGGTGCTCAGCTTGGTCAGGTCACCGGCCGCGTAGGCGGCGTAGTAGTCCTGGATCAGCTTGACGTGGGGATGCACCCGGCCCGCCGCGGAGGCGGTGCCGCCGAAGGCCAGCGTGCCGGCGGCGGCCAGACCGGCGCCGCGGAGGACCTGGGCCCGGGAGACGGATTCGTGGGAACGCGGAAGTTTTCGCACACTCCGAGAAGGCACCGGATTTTGACCCGGGTCCAAGACCGGTGGCCATAAGCTGTGCGCATAGATCACGGTGAGGGGCCAGCAGTTGGATGTCGACACCCGCGTCCTGCGGTACTTCGTTGCGGTGGCCGAGGAACTGAGCTTCACCCGGGCGGCCGAGCGGCTCTACGTCTCCCAGCCCGCGCTGAGCAGGCAGATCCGCCAGCTGGAGGCCGATCTGCGGATCTCGCTGTTCGAGCGGACCAGCCGCGAGGTGCGGCTGACGCTGGCCGGTGAGGCGCTGCTGCCCTCGGCGCGGCGGCTGGTCGCGGACTGGCAGACCGCCCAGCGCACCGCCCGCAGCGTGGCCGCCGCCGAACTGCGGGTGCTGCGCGTCGGCTTCGAGGCCACCGGCGCCGGGCCGCTCAGCGCCAAGGCCCGCCAGTTGTTCACCGAACGCCACCCCGACGTGACCATCGAGCCCAAGCGCTTCGACTGGGGCGGGGAGGCGACCGCGCTGCGCGACGGCCTGGTCGACATCGCGTTCCTCTGGCTGCCCGCCGACACCGCCGGGCTGCACGCCGAGATCGTCGCCGTGGAGCCGCGCATGGTCGGGTTCGCCACCGGGCACCGCCTGGCCGGGCAGGACACGGTGACCATCGGGGACCTGGCCGACGAACCGCTGATGTGGACCAGGAAGGCACCGCGGCACTGGGTCGACTGGTGGGCGGTCAACCCGCGCCCGGACGGCTCGGAACCGAAGTGGGGTCCGGAGAACGACAACGTCGAGGAGATGCTGGAGAACGTGGCCGGGGGAGCGGCGGTGTGCATCGGGCCGCGCTCGATGGCCACCTACTACGCCCGGCCCGATCTCGACTGGCGCCCGATCGTCGACGTCGAACCGCTGCGCATCGCCTTCGCCTGGCCCGCCACCAGCAACAACCCGCTGGTGGCCGATTTCGCCAAGGTGGTCCGCCAGTTGTCGGCCGCGCAGAGCGCTCAGTCGAAACCGTTCGCCTGAACCACGTCCCGGTACCATTTCGCGCTCAGTTTCGGAATGCGTTCCTGACTGGCGTAATCGACGTGGACCAGGCCGAAGCGCTTCGAATAGCCCTGGTCCCATTCGAAGTTGTCCAGCAGCGACCAGACGAAGTAGCCGCGCAGGTCGGCCCCGGCGGTGATGGCCGCGTGCGCGGCACGCAGGTGCTCGTCGAGGTAGTCGATCCGGTCGTGGTCGAGCACCTGGCCGCCGGTCACCTCGTCGTCGAAGGCGGCGCCGTTTTCGGTGATGTACAACGGGATGGCCGGGTAGTCGCGGGTGAGCCGGGTGAGGGTCCCGGTGAGCCCGGAGGCGTCGATGCTCCAGCCCATGGCCGTGCGGCGGCCGGTGTGGTGGAAACCGAGCCGGTCCATTCCGGGATATCTCGACGGCTGTTCGACGGGCGGCGCGTCCGGTGTTCCGTACACCTTTTGCGGCGCGTAGTAATTGATGCCGAGGAAATCCATCGGTGCGCTGATCGCCGCCAGATCACCGTCGGCGGTGAAACCGAAATTGCTGAGCGGGGAAAGGTCGCGCACCACGTCTTCCGGGTATTCCCCGCGCAGCACCGGATCGAGGAACAACCGGTTGGTCAGGCCGTCGACGCGGCGGGCGGCGTCGGCGTCGTCGGGGTGTTCGGTGGCCGCCGCGACCGGGGCGACGTTCAGCGTGATCCCGGCTTGGGCCGGGGCGATCGACCGGATGGCTTCGAGCGCGAGCCCGTGGCCGAGCAGCAGGTGGTGCGCGGCGCGCAGGGCAGCGGCCGGATCGGTGCGGCCGGGGGCGTGCTCCCCGCTCGCGTAGCCGAGCAGGGCCGAGCACCAGGGCTCGTTCACCGTGATGAACCGGGTGACGCGCTCGGCGAGGAAGTGGTGCACGGCCGCGGCGAAGTCGGCGAACCGCAGCGCGGTGTCGCGGGCGGGCCAGCCGCCCGCGTCCTCCAGCGGTTGCGGCAGATCCGCGTGGTAGAGCGTCACCCACGGCTCGATGCCGCGGTCGAGCAGGGCGTCGACCAGGCGCGAGTAGAAGTCGATCCCGCGCTGGTTGAGCGGGCCGCGCCCGGCGTGCTGCAGGCGCGACCAGGACACCGAGAACCGGTAGGCGCCGGTGCCGAGCGCTTCGAGCAGTTGCACGTCCTCGGGGTAGCGGTGGTAGTGGTCGCAGGCGAGATCGCCGTTGTCCCCGTCGCGGACGCGGCCGGGGCGCGCGGCGAAGGTGTCCCAGATGGACGTGCCGCGGGAGCCCGGCGGACCGGCGCCCTCGATCTGGTAGGCCGCGGTCGACGCGCCCCAGGTGAAGCCGGGCGGAAACCGAAGTGCCATGGCTGTCCTCTCCCGCGACTGAACAGCTGAACTGGTTCAGTGAGTGAAGATCCGGCGGTACCCCCGCTGGACAACCTAGGCAGACCATCGTGCTCTAGTCAACGAACAGCAATCACTTACCCGGTTAAGTGCACCTTGCTAGAGTGGCCCGAGCACAGCGGGGAGGTCTGCTTGAAACGTCCCACCATCGCCGACATCGCCAAGGCGGCCGGGGTGTCCAAGGGCGCGGTGTCGTACGCGCTGAACAACCGGCCCGGGGTCTCGGCCGCCACCCGCAGCCGGATCACCGGCATCGCCGCGGAACTGGGCTGGGCGCCGAGCACCGCCGCCCGCGCGCTGTCCGACGGCCGGGCGGGCGCGTTCGGCCTGGTGATCGACCGCCCGGCGGAAACGCTGGCCGCCGAGCCGTTCTTCATCCGGCTGATCGCCGGGATCCAGGACGAACTCGGCACCGGCCCGGCCTCGCTGGTGCTGCAGGTGTCCCCGAACCACGACACCGAACTGGAGATCTACCGCCGCTGGCACGCCGAACGCCGCGTCGACGGCGTCCTGCTGATCGACCTCCGCGACCACGACGCCCGGCTGGACGCGGTGGCCGCGATGGGCCTGCCCGCGGTGGTCATGGGCGGCCCGCTCGGGCGGCCCGGCCTGCCGTGCGCGTGGATCGACGACGAGGCCGCGATCGACGAGGTGCTGGACTACCTCGCCGCGCTCGGGCACCGCCGGATCGTCCGGGTGGCCGGGCCGCGGGAGTTCATGCACACGCGGGTGCGGTCCGAGGCGTTCGAACGGGCGGCCGGGCGGCTCGGGTTCGAGAGCGCGGAAGTGGTGCACACCGACTACTCCGACGAGGCGGGCGCGAGCGCCGCGCGGCGGGTGCTGGTCTCGCGTCGCCCGCCGACCGCGCTGGTCTTCGACAACGACGTGATGGCGGTGGCCGCGCTCGGCGTCGCCCACGAACTCGGCATCTCGGTGCCCGGGGACGTTTCCCTGGTCGCCTGGGACGATTCGGTGCTGTGCCGGCTGGTCCGGCCCGCGCTGAGCGCCGTCCGCCGCCCGATCGCGGAATTCGGCGCACTGGCCGCCTCCCTGTTGCGGCGCACCGTCGAAGGCGAGACCGTCGGCGACGAACGCACCCCGCTGCCGATGCTGGTCACCCGGAGCAGCAGCGGACCGGCCCGGTAATCCCGAAATCATCCCAACGGCCTAGGCCCCGGCCCTTTACACCGGAGTTCCCGCCTGGTTACTGTCCGAACAGGTCTGGGAGCGCTCCCAAAGGTGTGAGGAGTTCCGGTGCGAAAACTGTTCGCCGCTGTCCTGCTGGCGCTTGCCACCGTGCTGGTGCCCACCGCGCAGGCGTCCCCGGCCGCCGCCACGCCCGACTGGCTGCACACCCAGGGCAACCGGATCGTCGACGCCGAGGGCAACCAGGTGTGGCTCACCGGCGCCAACTGGTTCGGCTTCAACGCCGGTGAGCGCGTCTTCCACGGCCTGTGGGGCGTGAACGTCGAGCAGGTCACGAAGTCGATGGCCCAGCGCGGGATCAACCTGGTCCGCGTGCCGATCTCCACCCAGCTGCTGCTGGAGTGGAAGGCCGGGCAGGCGAGCGTGCCGGGCGCGGTGAACACCTGGGTGAACCCGGAACTGGCCGGGAAGACCACCCTGCAGGTGTTCGACCACTGGCTGGCGCTGTGCGAGAAGTACGGCATCAAGGTGATGCTCGACGTGCACAGCGCCGAAGCCGACAACTCCGGCCACGTGCACCCGGTGTGGTGGAAGGGCTCGATCACGCCCGAGCTGTTCTACCAGGGCTGGGAGTGGATCACCGCGCGGTACGAGAACAACGACACCGTCATCGCGATGGACGTCAAGAACGAACCGCACGGCACCGCGTCGGCCAGCCCGCGCGCGAAGTGGGACGGCTCGGCCGACCAGGACAACTTCAAGCACACCTGCGAAACCGCGGGCAAGCGCATCCTGGCGATCAATCCCGAGGTGCTGATCCTCTGCGAGGGCAACGAGATCTACCCCAAGGCCGGCAAGAACTGGAGTTCGGTCACCGGCACCGACTACCACTCCACCTGGTGGGGCGGGAACCTGCGCGGGGTGGCCGAGCACCCGGTGAACCTCGGCGCCGGGCAGGACCAGCTGGTCTACTCACCGCACGACTACGGCCCGCTGGTGTTCGACCAGCCGTGGTTCCAGAAGGAGTTCGACAAGACCACGCTGACCACCGACGTGTGGCGCCCGAACTGGCTGTACCTGCACGAGAACGGCACCGCGCCGCTGCTGGTCGGCGAGTGGGGCGGGCGACTGGGCCAGGACGCGCGGCAGGACAAGTGGATGACCGCGCTGCGCGACCTGATCACCGAGCACGGCCTGCACCAGACGTTCTGGTGCCTCAACCCGAACTCCGGCGACACCGGCGGCCTGCTGCTGGACGACTGGACCACCTGGGACGAGAAGAAGTACGCGCTGCTCAAACCCGCGCTGTGGCAGCACGGCGGCAAGTTCGTCGGCCTCGACCACGACGTGCCGCTCGGCGGCGCGGGCAGCACCACCGGCATCAGCCTGGGAGACCGCTGGTAGCCGGCACCGCGCGGCGACTGCCCCCGCCGCGCGTCCCGAAGCCCGCCCGCCCCGGCGGGAACCGATTGGAGCCCGGCCATGAGATGGCTGCTCACCGCGTTGCTGCTGACCCTGTCCACCCTCACCGCCCCGGCCGCGCCCGCGCCCGTGGCGCCCACCTGGCGCAACGTCGAGATCGCCGGTGGCGGTTTCGTGCCGGGCATCGTGTTCAGCCCGGCCGAGAAGGACCTCATCTACGCGCGCACCGACATCGGCGGCGCGTACCGGTGGAACCAGGCCACCGGCCGTTGGATCCCGCTGCTGGACTGGGCGGGCTGGGACCGGTGGGGCTACAACGGCGTGGTCAGCATCGCGCCGGATCCGAAGAACGCGAACCGCGTGTACGCCGCGGCCGGGATGTACACCAACAGCTGGGACCCGAACAACGGCGCTGTCCTGCGGTCGTCGGACCGCGGCGCCAGCTGGCAGGTCAGCCAGCTGCCGTTCAAGCTCGGCGGCAACATGCCGGGCCGTGGCATGGGGGAGCGGCTGGCCGTCGACCCGAACGACGGGCGCGTGCTCTACCTCGGCGCGCCCAGCGGCAACGGGCTGTGGCGCAGCACGGATTCCGGGGTGAGCTGGGCGAAGGTGGCCAGCTTCCCGAACCCGGGCAACTACGTGGAGAACCCGGCCGACCCGAACGGTTACGCCAACGACAACCAGGGCGTGGTCTGGGTGACCTACGATTCGCGCTCGGGCACCGCGGGCAGTCCGAGCAAGGCGATCTACGTCGGCGTGGCGGACAAGGAGAACACCGTCTACCGCAGCACCGACGCGGGCGCGACCTGGCAGCGCCTCGCCGGGCAGCCGACCGGGTACCTGGCCCACAAGGGCGTGCTGGACGAGTCCGGTGGATTCCTCTACATCGCCACGAACGACAAGGGCGGCCCGTACGACGGCGGCAAGGGTGACGTGTGGAAGTTCGACACCGCCACCGGTGCCTGGACGAGGATCAGCCCGATCCCCTCGGACAGCGCGGACAACCACTTCGGCTACAGCGGGCTGAGCGTGGACCGGCAGCGCCCGGGAACGCTGATGGTGGCCACGCAGATCTCGTGGTGGCCGGACATCATCATCTTTCGCAGCACCGACGGCGGCGCCACCTGGACGCGGATCTGGGACTGGGCCAGCTATCCCGAGCGGACGCTGCGGTACGACATGGACATCTCGGCCGCGCCGTGGCTGACCTTCGGCGCGAACCCGGCGCCACCGGAGAAGGCGCCCAAACTCGGCTGGATGACCGAGTCACTGGAGATCGACCCGTTCAACTCCGACCGGATGATGTACGGCACGGGCGCGACGATCTACGGCACCAAGAACCTCACCGCGTGGGACCGAGGCGAGAGGATCCGGCTCGAACCCACCGTCGGCGGCCTGGAGGAGACCGCGGTGCTCGACCTGGTCAGCCCGCCGTCGGGGCCGCCGCTGGTCAGCGCGCTCGGGGACATCGGCGGCTTCCGGCACAACGACCTGACCAAGGTGCCGTCGATGATGTTCACCGGTCCGGTGTTCACCTCGACCACCAGCCTGGACTACGCCGAACTCTCGCCGGGCACGATGGTTCGTTCGGGCCACACCGACCAGTCGCCCCGTGTCGCGTTCTCCACCGACGGCGGCGCGAACTGGTGGGGTGCCGGCGAACCGGGCGGGGTGACCGGCGGCGGCACGGTCGCGGCGGCGGCGAACGGCAGCCGGTTCGTCTGGAGCCCGCAGGGGACGGGGGTGCACTACTCGGTCGGGTTCGGCAACTCGTGGACACCGTCGGCGGGCATCCCGGCCGGGGCGGTGGTCGAATCGGACCGGGTGAACCCGATGAAGTTCTACGGCCTCGCCGCCGGATGGCTCTACGTGAGCACCGACGGCGGCGCGAACTTCACCGCGGCGGCCACAGTGGACGCGAGCAAGTTCCACGCCGTGCCGGGCCGCGAAGGCGACCTGTGGCTGGCCGGTGCGGGCGGGTTGTTCCGCTCCACGAACTCCGGTGCCACCGTGACCAAACTGTCCGGTGTGGACAACGCGGTGAACGTCGGCTTCGGCAAGGCCGCGCCCGGCAAGGCCTACCCGGCGCTGTACCTGGTGCGGCAGAACGGTTTCTACCGCTCGGACGACACCGGGGCGAGCTGGGTGCGGATCAACGACAACGCGCACCAGTACGGCAACGCGGGCGAGGCGGTCACCGGCGACCCGCGGATCTACGGCCGGGTCTACATCGGCACGAACGGCCGGGGCATCGTCTACGCCGACACCGCCTAGTCCACGGCCAGCATGCTGTGAATGTGGCTTTCATTGCGCCAGACGCTGTGAAAGCCACATTCACAGCGCCTTGATCTGCCGCCCGATCCCGATCCTGGTAAATCGGTGGCCCTGTCCGGGGCCGGCCTGGCAGGGTGGCCGCCGTGATCCTCTGGCTGTTCGGCCCGCCCGCGTCGGGCAAGACCACCCTGGCGCGGGAGATCGTGGGCACGCACCCCGAGCTCGCACACCTCGACACCGACCAGATCGGGCTCTGCTACCCGGCCCCGGACGACGACCAGGCCAACCACCGGGTCAAGTCCGCGAGCCTCGCGGCGTTGTGGCCGCTCTACCGGGACGCCGGCGCCCGGGGCCTGGTGGTCTCCGGCCTGCTCACCGCCGAAGCGGTGGACCTCTACCGCGACCGCCTCGGCGAGGTGAAGGTCGTCCTGTGCCGCCTGCGTGCCGAACCCGAGGTGCACCGAGCACGGTTCCTCGGCCGGGGCCGGTTCACCGACCTGGTCGAGCTGTGCCTGGAAGAAGCCGCCGCACTGGACCGCACGGAGTTCGCCGACTTCACCGTGGACACCACCCATCTGTCCACAGCGGACTCCGCCGCGCTGGTGCTCGACCGGACGGGGTTCGCCCGATGATCGAGCTGACCTGGCTGTACGACCCCGGCGAGCGTGGACAGTCCGCCGAGGCCTGGGCGATCTACAGCGCGCTCTTCACGCAGGGCACCAAAGCCGCCTACATCGACCTGAACGACATCAGCTGGAACGGCGACGAGCAGCTCACCCGACGCGGTTTCGCCGCACTGTGGCGGGTTTACGAAGAAGCGGGTGCCCGGCACCTGGTCGTCTTCGGGGGAGCGGCCGGTGACGCGGTCGCCCGCGAGTACGCCGACCTGGTGCCGGGCGCGCGGCTCACCGTCCGCCGCGGCGGACGGTGAGCCACCGGACTCACGCCCAGGGAACGGCGACCGCCCAGCTCACGTCCTGCGCGTAGGACGCCGGGTTGTCGTAGGTGTGCGCGCCGCCGCTGGAGGCGACCCACACCTCCTCCGCGTAGTGCCGGACGTTCGTGCCCAGTTCGTTGATCGAGGCCAGCCGCACCGTTCCGGCACCGCTGCCCGGCTGGGCGCAGAAGGTCGCGTCCCGGTCGAACAACTCGGTGCCGTCGTCGGTGCCCAGTCGCACGCGGAAGGCGGCGTGCCGCAGGAACTGTCCCGGCAGGTTCCGCGATTCCAGCGAGTAGCACGACGGGTCGGCGAGCCCGCGCCGGATCACGAAGGTGGCGTCCGACTTCAGCAACGCCGGACTGCTCGCGTTGACCACGTCGGTGCGCGCGAGGCTGTCCCGGTGCCGAAGGAACCGGTCGGTGAACCCGGGCGTGGTCACCTGGAACGATCGCGCCTGGTCCACCGGCAGGTCGGCACCGCTGCGCCACAACGGGATGGTCGCCGCCCAGGTGGTGTCCGCGGCGAAGCTGCCGCCACCGTCCCAGGGGTTCGGCCCGCTCGCGCGCGCCAGGTAGACCAGCTCGTTGTAGTGCCGGATGAACGCGCCCGGCTGGTTGTGCGATTCGAGTGCCGCCGCGCCCTGGCCCGCCTTGACGCAGAAGGTCGCGTCACCGGCGAACCCGGCCGAACCGTCGTTCACGTCGGTCCGGATGCGCGAGTTGGCGTGCCGCAGGAACCGGCCCGGGAAGTTGCGCGATTCGAACGACACGCACGACGAGTTCGCCAGTCCCGGCCGCGTCCAGAACGTGGCGTCGAGCTTCACCAGATCGCTCGACGGCACGTCGGTGCGGGCGAGGCTGTCCTGGTGACGCAGGTAGCGGTCGGTGAAGCCCGGTGTGGTCACCCGCAGCGAAACCGGTTCACCACGCGGGATCGCGGTCCCGGCGGCCAGCGCGAGCACCTGCTGGTTCACCTCGCGCACCCGCGACTCGGTCATCTTCAGCACCTGGCGGTCGTAGGTGTAGAAGCCGTTGATCTCGTTCTCCACGTCGTACGGTTCGGTGTAGACGGACGCGGACAGCCCGCGTGTCTGCACGAACCGGCCGACCTCGCGGGTGATCTCGGTGTAGCGGTTGGTCAGCGAGGTCTCGTCGGGGTACAGGTCCCCGTAGGCGAAACCGGCGCCGGGCTGGTACTCGTGCCCGACGATCCGCCTGCCCAGCCCGCCGTACTCACCGAGCACCGCGACCCGGCTCGCGGTGGGGAGCCTGGTGCCGGCGGACATCTGGTACGCGTGGTCGTCGATGATGTCGCCGTTGGGTGGTTCGGGATCGGAGACGCAGCAGTTCGAGCCCGAGTTGTGGTTGATCAGCCGGGTGTTGTCGTGCGAGCGCACCAGGTCGACGATGCGGGCGTTGTCGTACTCGCCCCAGCCCTCGTTGAACGGCACCCACTGCACGATCGAGGTGATGCCCTTGAGCTGGTCGACGATCCGCCGCAGTTCGGACTCGTAGTTCACGTGGCTGGCCGGGGCGGTGTCGTCGACCGCGTCGAGCGAGGGCATGTCCTGCCACACCAGCAGGCCGAGCCGGTCCGCGTGGTAGAACCAGCGCGCCGGTTCGACCTTGATGTGCTTGCGGACCATGTTGAAGCCGAGGGCCTTCTGGCGTTCCAGGTCGAAGCGCAGCGCGGCGTCGGTCGGCGCGGTGTACACGCCGTCGGGCCAGTAACCCTGGTCCAGGGTGCCGAGCTGGAAGACGAACTTGCCGTTGAGCAGCGGCCGCAGCACGCCGCCGACCACGGCCTTGCCGACCGAGCGCATGCCGAAGTAACCGGTGACCGCGTCACCGCCGCCGGGCAGGGTGACGCGCAGGTCGTAGAGGAACGGGTCGTCCGGTGACCACAGGCGCGCGTTCGGCACCGGGATCCGCAGGTGCGAGCCGACCGCGCCGGTGGCCGTGCCGACCACTTGGCCGCCGCTGAGCACCTCGGCGCGGGCCTGCTGCCCTGCCGTGCCCTGGACCACCAGGTCGAGTACCCCGGCGGGCACGTCCGGGGTGGTGTCGAGGCGGGTGATGTGCGCGGTGGTGACCGGTTCCAGCCACACCGTCTGCCAGATGCCCGAGGAGGCGGTGTAGAAGATGCCGCTGGGGCTGCGGCGCTGCTTGCCGATCGGGAAGCGGTTGCCGTCGACGGGGGAGTGCACGCCGACGACGATCTCGTTGCTCCCGGCGCGCAGGGCGTTCGTGATGTCGAAGGAGAACGCGTCGAAGCCGCCGGTGTGCGTGCCGACCTGGGTGCCGTTCACCCAGACCCGGGTCTCCCAGGTGACCGCGCCGAAGTTCAGCTTCACCCGTCGTCCGTCCCAAGTGGACGGTACGGTGAAGGTGCGGCGGTAGAACATGTTGTCCTCGTGGCGCTTGATGCCGGACAACGCGGATTCGACGGGGTAGGGCACGAGGACGCCTTCGGGCAGCGCCTGGCCGATCGGCGGGGTGTTGAGGTTGGGGGCGCCGGTGAACTCCCAGACGCCGTTGAGGTTGAGCCAGTCCGAGCGCACGAGGTGCGGCCGTGGGTACTCCGGCAGGGCGTTGGCGGGGGAGACCTGCGCGGTCCACGGGGTGTTCAGGGGAGCGGGTTTGGGTTGCCAGGTGGCGGCGGAGGCGGCCGGGGTGGCGACGAGGAGCCCGGCCAGGACGAGGAGCGCGAACACCAGGGCGTGAGGTCTGCCCTTGACACGTGGTTTCGACATGCGGTGACCTCCGGTTCTTCGGTGGGGACCTATCCGGTGGTGCTCTCCCTGATCTCCAGGGAAAACGGGATGCGCACGTCCTCCGGCGCAGCCGGTGCCGTCCCGCTGGTGCGGCGGTGGACCAGCTCGACGGCCGCGCGCGCGAGCGCGGTCTTGTCCGGGGCGATGGTGGTCAGCGAGGGGAGGCTGTACGCGCTCTGCTCGGTGTTGTCGAACCCGGCGACGGCGATGTCCCCGGGCACGCTGCGCCCGCGCTCGAAGGCGGCGCGGACGGCGCCGAGGGCGAGCATGTCGTTGAAGCAGAACACCGCGTCCGGCGGTTCGGGCAGGTCGAGGAGGTGCGTCATGGCCTCGGCACCGTCGCGCTGGTGGTACCGGGTGGCGGTGGCGATGAGTTCGGGTGCCTCGCGCAGGCCCGCCTCGGCGAGTGCCTCGCGGTACCCGGCCAGCCGCAGGGCGGCGGTGCCCCGGCGGGGGTGCTGGCCGATCACCGCGATCCTCCGGCGGCCCACCTCGACGAGGTGCCGGACGGCGGTGCGGGCGGCGAGCACGTTGTCGATCCCGGCGTGGTCCATCGGCAGGTCGACGGTGTGCTCGCCGAGCAGGACGAGTGGGACGGTGGGATCGGTGAGGTCGCCGGGTTCGAGCGCCTCGGGGCTGATGATCGCGCCGTCGGCCATGTGCGGGCCGAGGGAGGCGAGGGTGGCGCGCTCGTTTTCGCGGTTGCCCTGGGTTTCCTCGATGAGGACGTTCCAGCCGCGCCCGCGGGCGGCGGTGAGCACGGCGCCGGCGAGTTCGCCGAAGTAGGGGATGCTCAGCTCGGGCACGACCAGCGCGAGGAAGCCGGTCCGCCCGCGCCGGAGGTTCCGCGCGCCGAGGTTGGGGCGGTACCCGGTCGCGGCCAGCGCGTCCTCGACGCGGCGGCGGTTCTCGGGTTTGACGAAGTCGTACCCGTTGACCACGTTGGACACCGTCTTGACCGAAACCCCGGCGAGCACCGCGACGTCCCGCAGAGTGGCCATCGGTCGAGCGTAGCCGTTTTACAACGTTGTGCCAACGATGCAAAACGGTGGTTACTTCGCCCCGGGGAGGGCGCCCGGGCCGGGTGGACAGCGGCCAGGGCGCCCCGGTCACAGCAGCCTCAGCGAGCCGAGCGCAGCACGCCGACCAGGTCGTTCAGCGTGGCCGGTGCGCCCCACGCCGGGGCCAGGTGCTCCCGTTCGGTCGCGCTCCCCGCCATCGCCGCGTCCGCGCTGCCCTGCAGCCAAAGGCCGTCCGGATAGGCGAAGAACAGCGGCGCCGCGGCGGGCACCTTCTCCGGGCGCGTCACCGTGGCCTCCGCCGCCGGCTTCCAGGTGGTGATGTCCTCCAGGATCAGCACGGCGTCGGCCTTCGTGTTGGCCCCGGCGATCGCCGAGGTCGGGGTGGACGGGCTCTTCGCCACCTGCACGTAGACCTGCCCGTCGGTCACCGCGGTGGCCGGGCCGGACACCACCTCCGTCACGCTGACCTGCAACGTGACGTAATGCCCCTGCCCGCGCTGCGTGCGCGCGGCGTCGGGATACGCCGTGGTGATGCCGTCGTGCACCTCGGCCACCGTGCCCCGCACGATCAGGTCGCTCAGTTCCAGCGCCTGCTTCGGCGAGGCCAGCGGCTCGAAGTCCGCTTCGTAGTCCTGCCCGAGCTGCGTGAGCAGCGCCTCGGCCGAACCGCTTCCGGTGTCCCGCGCCGAGCCGCAGCCCGCGAGCACCCCGATGGCCACTCCGCCTGCCACGAGGGCGGCGATCATCTTCCGCATGCCGGGCTCCTCTCAGTAGTGGGCGTTGATGTGGCCGAGGTCGTGGGCGCTGTAGGTGCGCCACTGCAGCGCGGTGCTGGGCACCTCACCGGAGATCATCGCGCTGATCGTGTCGTGCCCGAGCCCGATGCTGTGCCCGAGTTCGTGCACCGAGGTCTTGCGCCGGTCGTACCAGTCGTTGCTGCCGATATCGAGTTGCGCGTAATCCAGCTTGACGTCGGAGGAATCGCAGACGCCGGGACTGGAATGCGAATAGCAGGACCGTTCCCCGCGGAGCGTGCCGGGCAGGTCGAGTTCGAACCACCACACGTCGATGGTCACGTCGGTGCAGGAACCCAGGTCGGAATCGGTGAGATCGGTGGTGTTGTCCAGGGTGTCCATCGCGTACGTGGCCACCGTGCGGTCGGTGGTGAACCCGGTGGTGGTGCAGAAGGTGTGCAAAGAACTGTCGGCCACCGCGCTGTCGTAGTTGTTGGGGAACGGATTGGCCGAGGCCGTTCCACCCAGCAGCACCAAAGCGGCCGCCACCGCTGCAGGTACCAGATATCGTCTTCGGTTTCTCGCCATTCTCCCGCCCCTTCGTCGGTTGTGGCGTTGGGCGTTCAAACTGTCTATTTCGATGTTCCCGGCGCAACGGAAAAACGCCCGGAAAACCCGTTTGCCGTATTCGTCCTGCCGGTGAGCGGCGGGGTGCTGCCGGGTAGCGGCAGGACCTCCCGGTGAGCAGACATTTGACAGCGTGCTGTTGTTAAGACAGCCTGCTGGCGCTACCGTGAGCGCATGATCCTGCGGATTTGGCACGGCTGGGCACCCACCGGCGCGCGAGCGGACGCCTACGAGGAACTGCTGAACACCGAGATCGCGCCGGGCATCCTTCGCCGGGGCATTCCCGGCCTGCTCGACCTTTCCGTCTTGCGGCGCAACGAATCCACAGTGTCCGAACCGGACGGTCTGACCGAGTTCGCCACCGTGATGACCTTCGCGGACTGGGCCGCCGTCCGTGCCTTCGCCGGTGAGGACCTCACCGGCTCGGTGGTACCACCCGCCGCCCGCGCCCTGCTGACCCGCTTCGACGAGCACTCACAGCACTACGAACTCCGGCACCGCCACACCTGAGCTCAGCCGGGGGTGCGCAGCACGTCGAGCAGGCGCCGCAGGGTCTCGGTGGCCTGCCGCAGTTCTTCCGCATCGGTGCCGGCTCGGGTGAGCAGGCGTTCTCTGGCCGCCTCCGAGCGGGCGAACAGGCGTTCCAGCGTGTCGCGCCCTTCGTCGGTCAGGGCGATCAGCGGGGACCGCGCGTGGTCCGGGTTCGGCACGGCCTCGGCCTGCCCGGCCGCCAGCAGGTCGCCCACCACCCGCTGCACGCTCTGCGGGGTCAGGCCCAGGCGCCGCGCGGCGTTCGGCACCGTGCGCGGGCCGTCCGAGAGCACGCTGAGCACGTGCCACCTCGCCGCGGTCTGCCCCGCCTCGCGCGCGATGTCTTCACTGGTGCGCCGGGAGATCCCGGCCAGTTCGTACACGTCGGCGATGAGCAGCCGGTACTGTTCCAGTGCATCGGTCACCGCGGCAGCATACTTCCGTGATGCCAGCCTGCTGCTGATCTCGCCGTTGTCACATCCGCACCCGCCCGCCGGTCAACCGGGTGACCGGCGGCAACGGAGGACGGGTGACTGATGGGCGACGAGGATTTCCTGGCGCAGCGGTTCGAGGAGCACCGCCCGCACCTGACCGCGGTGGCCTACCGGATGCTCGGCTCGCGCGCCGAGGCCGAGGACGCCGTGCAGGAGGCCTGGGTGCGGCTGGCCCGCTCCGATTCCGACGCGGTGGCGAACCTGGGCGGCTGGCTGACCACGGTGGTCGCCCGGGTCTGCCTGAACGCGCTGTCCTCGCGCCGCTCCCGGCGTGAGGACCCGCTGGGGGAGCAGGCCGCCGAACTGACCGAGACCCGCGAACGCGGCCCCGAGCAGGAGGCGGTCGAGTACGACTCGGTCGGCCTGGCGCTGCTCGTCGTGCTCGACACGCTCACCCCCGCCGAACGCCTCGCCTTCGTGCTGCACGACCTGTTCGCCGTGCCGTTCGACGAGATCGCGCCGATCGTGGACCGCACCCCGGCCGCCGCCCGGCAGCTGGCCAGCCGCGCGCGCCGCCGGGTCCAGGGCGCGCCCGCGCCGGAGGCCGAGCAAGGGCGCAAGCGGGAGATCATCGACGCCTTCCTCGCGGCGTCGCGGGGTGGTGACTTCGGTGCGCTGCTGACCGTGCTCGATCCGGACGTGGTGCTGCGGGCCGACCGGCGGGCCGTGCAGATGGGCGCGCAGCCGGAGACCTTCGGCGCGGACCAGGTGGCGAAGACCTTCCTCGGCGGGGCGAAGCTCGCCCGCGTCGCGGTGATCGACGGGACCGTCGGCGCGGTGGTGGCACCACGCCGCCGGACGCGGCTGGCGCTGTACTTCACCGTCGTCGGCGACCGGATCGCCGCCATCGAGGTGGTCGCCGACAACAGCCACCTCGACGCCCTCGACGTGCGGTTCATCGGCTGAGCGCGGTGGCCCACCACCCCTCGCGGGCGCTGGGGAACTCTGGGGCCCAGCCGGTGGCCCCGCGGAACTTCGCGTTGGACACGCGGATCGAGCGGGTCAGCGAGGTGAGCCGGTCGCCGAGCAGCAGCGCGGCCCGTCCCGGACCGCGGAACCACACGCGGACGCCCGCCGCTTCGGCGAGCGCGTCGGCGTACTCGCGTTTGGTCAGCGGTTCGTCGTCGACCACGTTGTACGTACCGGCGGGAGCGTGCAGTGCGGCGGCGACCGCGCGGCCGGCGTCGGCCATGTGGATCGAGGAAACGTAGCTCCCGGACGGCCCGAGCTGCGTCACGACGTGGTGACGTGCCTGCGCGAGCATCTGCTCGGCGTGCGCGGCTCCCGGGCCGTAGAACCAGCCGAACCGCAGCACCACGCCGGTGCGCCCGGCCTCGGTGAACCCGTTGGCACTGGTCTCGGCGGCGATGTTCGACCTGGCCAGCGGGTAGTGGTCGATCGGGTGGTCCTCCTCGATCCAGCGCGCGCCGTGGTCGCGGTAGAGCATGCTCACCGACTCCTGGACCACGCGCCCGACACCGGCGTCCAGCGCCGCCCCGGCCACCGCCGCCGACCCCTCGGTCCGAACCTTCGCGCAGTCGGCCCACGCGCGGCTGCTGAGGAACCGGCTCATCGGCGGGATCGCCGAGGCGAGGTTGGCCACCGCGTCGTGCCCGGTGAACGCCTCGGCCAGCGCCGCGCGGTCGAACAGCGAGACCGTGACCGCGGTCGCGCCCTGAGCGGTCAGCGCGGCGGCCTTCTCCGGCGTGCGGGCCAGCGCGGTGACCTCGTGCCCGGCTTCGATCAGCGCCGGGACCGCGTGCCCGCCGAGTGCCCCGGTCGCGCCCGTGACAAAGATCCGCATGCTCGCCGAGCCTATCGTCTCGACTAATAATGGAGTCGACTCCAAAAATAGAGTGTGCTTGAATCTTGGGCATGAGAGAAGGCTTGCGCGAACGCAAGAAGCGGCTGACCCGTCGGCGGATCGCCGACGTGGCGCTCGGCCTGTTCGTCGAGCGCGGGTTCGACCAGGTGACCATCGCCGAAGTGGCCGAGCGGGCGGACGTCTCGGTGAACACCGTCTACAACTACTTCGCCACCAAGGAGGACCTGGTGCTGCCGCCGGACCAGGCCTCGCCGGACCGGCTGGCCGACATCGTCCGTGGCCGGGGCGCCGGGGAATCGGCGGCGGTGGCGGTGCTCGGGCGGCTGCGTGACGAGGTGCGCCGCCGCGATCGGGTGGTCGGGCTGACCGAGGGGTTCGGCCGGGTGCTGGCGATGATGCTCGCCGCGCCCACGCTGGCCGCGCGGCTGGAGGACGTGAGCGGCCAGATGGTGCGGAACCTCGCCGCGCTGCTCGCCGAGGAGACCGGCGCCACCGAGGGGGACCCGGTGCCGCGGCTGGTGGCCGGGCAGATCGGCTGGTTCCACGGCGTGGTGTTCGGGGAGATCGGGCAGCGGACCGTGGCCGGTGAGGACCCCGAGTCGATCGCCGCCGCCGCGCTGACCCTGCTCGACGAGATCGAAGCACTGCTCGGGACGCGGGTGCTGACCTATGCCGTGCGCACGGAGGAGGAGTGATGAGCCAGGACGTGTTCCGCGTGACCATCCGCGGCAAGTTCGACGGGCTGACCGACGAGCAGCGGGCCGATCTCGCCGAGCGCGGGGGACAGCTGATGTTCTCCGAGGAGGGCACGTTCACCCACGACGCGAACGTCACCGTGTTCACCTTCCGCTGCCAGGTCCCGGCGCGGCCCGATGACGACGATCGCGCGGCGAAGGGACGCGCGCTCGCCGCACTGGACGCGCACGGGCTGCCGTACCGGGACGTGACCGTCGCGGTGACCGACCTGCGCGACATCCGGATCCGCCGCAAGGGGCGCTGAGTTACTCAACTGATTGGTTGACAACACCGGCGGGGCCGGGCTAGGTTCTTATTCAACCGAACAGTTGAGGAAAGCGAATGGACGAGGCTTCGGCACAGCTCAACCGGGTGTTCGCGGCACTGGCCGACCCCACCCGGCGCGATCTGGTGGCCCGGCTGTCCGTCGCCGACGCGACCGTCGGCGAACTGGCGGAGCCGTACGAGATGAGCCTGCAGGCGGTCTCGAAGCACGTGAAGGTGCTCGAGGAAGCCGGGCTGGTCACGCGCAGCAAGGACGCCCAGCGGCGGCCGGTCCACCTGGACGCGGCCGTGTTCGACCTGATGACCAAGTGGATCGAGCGGTACCGGCGGCAGGTCGAGGAGCGCTACCAGCGCCTCGACGACGTGCTGGCCGAGATGGCCGACGACGACCTCAGAACCCCCGAAAAGGACGCCTCATGACCGAGACCACGATCAACGCGGACCCGAAGGTGCCGACGATCGAGATCGTCCGCGACTTCGGCGCGACGCCCGACCGCGTCTTCCGCGCCCACGTCGACCCCGAGATCTACGCCCGCTGGATCGGGCCGCGCTCGATGACCACGCGGGTGCTGCGGTGGGAAGCCAAAACCGGCGGCGCGTGGGCCTTCGCCAACGACCGCGACGGCGAGGAGGTCGCCTCCTTCTTCGGCAGCTTCCACGAGGTGCGGCCGGACGAGCGGATCGTGTGGACCTTCACCTACGAGGGCCAGCCCGACGGTGTGTCGCTGGAGACGCTGACCTTCGAGGACCTCGGTGACGGGCGCACGCGGTTGAGGACGTTGAGCGTGGTGTCCGACTTCGCTACCCGTGACGCCATGCTGGCCAGCGGCATGGACGTGGGCGTCAACGAGGGTTACGACAAGCTCGACGAGCTGCTGGCGAAGGAGGCCTGAAATGGAATCCAAGGGACCGGCCCAGCAGCACGCCCTCGACGCGGCCCGCTTCACCGAACTCGTCGAGTCGGCCTCGGCGGGGGACTGGTCGCGGCCCAGCCCGGTCGCGGAGTGGACGGCCCTCGACATCGTGAAGCACTTGGTCGAGTGGTCGCGCGGATTCCTGACCGGGGCCGGGATCGAGCTGCCCGCGCTGGACGTGGCGGCCGATCCGGTGGGGGCGTGGAAGCAGCACGTCAGCGACATCCAGGCGATCCTCGACGAACCCGCCGGGCGGGTGCTGCGCAACCAGCACACCGGTGAACTGCCGGTGGAACAGGCGATCGACCAGTTCTACACCGTCGACGTGTGGATGCACTCGTGGGACCTGGCGAAGGCGCTCGGCCGGGAGCCGGACCTGGGTGAGGAGCGCAGTGCCGCCGCGCTGGCGGGCATGGAGCCGATGGAGCACCTGCTGCGTGACAGCGGGCAGTTCGGCGCGGCCGTGCCGGTCGACGGGGACGCCCCGGCGCAGGACCGGCTGATGGCGTTCATCGGCCGCGATCCCGCCTGGACGCCCTGAGGGGTGGACACGAAGGTGGCTTGTCGGGAACGCCCCGAAAGCCACCTTCGTGTCCTGGGGGCACCGAAGCGCCCCGAAGCCACCTCCGTGGCCTTTTGGGTCCTGGGCGGCTACTCCTCGCCGAAGTCGCCCATCTCGCCCAGGTCGCCCATCTCGTCGAAGACCTCGCCGAGCACCATGCCGCCGACCACACCGGCCGCCACGCCACCGACGACGGCTCCCATGCCGGGACCGCCACGCGCGTGGTGGCCGTACTCGTCGTGATGCCCGTGGTGACCGTAGTGATCCGAGGGCCTGCTCTCGGCCACCCGGCTCAGCCACTGCCCGACCAGCTCCGCCCAGTTCACCCGCTCGGCTTCCTCGTGCGGGTAACCGAACCGCCCGAACGCGTCGCCACCAGAGCGGAACATGCCGCCGCGCTTGTCCGCCTCCAGCACCACGTGCAGCTCGTGCGGGGTGGCCACGAAGGTCAGCTCGACCTCGTTGATCCGGCCGGCGAACTCCCGCGGCGGGGAGAACTCCAGCTCCTGGAAGCAGTCCAGCCGCTGCGGCACCCCGTGCAGCCTGCCCACCTCGACATCCGCGCTGTGGAACTGGAAACCCAGCTCGCCGAACGCGTCGAGCACCGCCTCCTGCGAGGGCAGCGGGTGCACCGCGACCGGGTCGAGGTCACCCTTGTCCGGCGCCCCGGCGATGACCAGCTCGGTGCGCACGCCGACCACCATGCCGCGCAGCTGCGCCGAACCCACCGCGGTGACCGGGGTTTCCCACGGCACCGGCAGTTCGAACGGCACGTCCATCGCCTCACCGGCGGCCACGCGCACGTCCTGGCGCACCACCACCCGGTGGAACTCCGCGGCGCCGACGCGCTCGCGGTCGTGGTGCTCGGCCTCCACCCTGGTCACCAGCGACAGCTCGATGCGATCGATCTTCGCCTCGTGCTTGCCGCCCTGGATGCGTACCTGGCCGGTGATCGTGCCGCCGGGTACCGCGGCGGGGGAGTCGAGCACGGTGTCGACCGACGGCCCGCCGACGCCGAAGGCGCTCAGCATCCGTTTGAACATCGGGAATTCCTCCGGGAGTGGGAGTGGATCGCGCTGGGAAGGAAAGGCGCAAACCGGACATTAGCAGGCGGCTCAGCCCGACAGTTCCACCA
Organism: Amycolatopsis sp. 195334CR; assembly: GCF_017309385.1. Lineage (NCBI taxonomy): Bacteria > Bacillati > Actinomycetota > Actinomycetes > Pseudonocardiales > Pseudonocardiaceae > Amycolatopsis > Amycolatopsis sp. 195334CR. Next base: position 157,123 of record NZ_JAFJMJ010000004.1, read on the forward strand.
TTTCGTCCCGGGCCTGGATGACGATGTCGCGCATCGCGCGCTCGGCGCGGTCCGGCTCGCCGCGATCCACCGCGAGCGCCACTTCCTGGTGCAGCGCCACGGCTTCCGGCTGCGGTTCGGGCGGCATCAGCCCGTGCCCGGTCCGCCCGGTGAGCACCTCGGCCACCACCGCGGAGAGCTGCGAGAACATCGGATTGCCCGACGCGGACAGCAGCAGGTCGTGGAAGTCGATGTCGTGCCCGAGGAACGTGGTCAGGTCGCGGGCCTTCGCGGTGCTCGCCAGCCGTGAGCCGAGCGCGCGCAGCTGACCGCGTTGTTCCGGGGTGGCGCGCAGGGCGGCGAACCGGGCGGCACTCGGCTCGATCGCGGACCGCAGTTCGGTCAGCGTGCGCAGCGCGGTCTGCCGCTGCGGGCCGTCGAGCTGCCAGCGGATCACCCGCGGGTCGTAGTGGTTCCACTCGGCGTGCTCCCGCACGGTGACGCCGACGCGGCGCTTGCTGGAGGTCAGCCTCATCGTCTCCAGCGCGCGCACCACTTCCCGCGCGACCGTGCGCGACGCGCCGTAGCGGACCTGGAGTTCTTCCAGGCGCAGCACCGAACCCGGGGGCAGCTCGCCGCCGGCGATCGCGGTGCCCAGCTCGTCCAGCATCTTCGAGTGCACCCCGTCGGCCATGCGGTGACCGTACCGCACTGACTCGATTAAGTAGTACCTTTCACTTGATTAAGTAGTACCTATTGGGTCTACTCTCCTCCGCGGACAAGGAGGTCACTTCCATGGCGGTCATCGTGGTGATGGGCGTGGCGGGCGCGGGCAAGAGCACCATCGGCACCGCGCTGGCCGGGCACCTTGGCGTCGAATACGCCGAAGCCGACGAGTTCCACCCGGCGTCGAACATCGCGAAGATGACTTCCGGTGTCCCGCTCACCGACGACGACCGGTGGCCGTGGCTCGAGTCCATCGCGGACTGGATCGGCGCGCACGCCGGAACCGGCGGCGTGGTCACCTGCTCGGCGCTGAAGTACGAGTACCGCGACGTGCTGCGGGGCGGGGGACCGGTCTGGTTCCTGCACCTCGACGGCGTCCGCGCCCTGCTGGCCACCCGGATGGGTGGTCGTTCCGGCCACTTCATGCCCCCGTCGCTGCTCGACTCGCAGCTGGCCGATCTCTCCCCGCTGCGCCCGGACGAGCACGGGTACACCCTCGACATCGGCGCCCCGCCGGACGAGCTCGTCGAAGCCGCGATCACCGCCTATCGGAAGGACCACCCGTGAACACACTCGCCGCGGCCGCCGGCGGCCACGACCTCCGCCTGCTCGGCGCCACCGTGCTGGCGATCGCGCTGATCGTGGTGCTGATCACCAAGCTGAAACTGCACCCGTTCCTCGCGCTGATCCTCAGTTCCGGGGTGCTCGGCCTGGTCGCGGGCATGCCGGTGGACAAGCTGATCAAGAGCTTCAGCGGCGGCGTCGGCTCGACCGTGGCCTCGGTCGGCGTGCTGATCGCGCTCGGCGCGATGCTCGGCAAGCTGCTCGCCGACTCCGGCGGGGCCGAGCAGATCGTGGACACCATCATCTCCCGGTCGGGGCCGAAGCTGCTGCCGTGGGCGATGGCACTGGTGGCCGCGCTGATCGGGCTGCCGATGTTCTTCGAGATCGGCCTGGTCATGCTGATCCCGGTGGTGCTGCTGGTGTCGCGGCGCAGCGGGCAGCCGCTGATGCTGCTTGGCATCCCGGCGCTGGCCGGGCTCTCGGTGCTGCACGGCCTGGTCCCGCCGCACCCCGGCCCGCTCGCCGCGGCCGGTGCGCTCAACGCCAACGTCGGCATCACCCTGGCGCTCGGCGTGCTGATCGCCATCCCGACGGTGATCATCGCCGGTCCGCTGTTCGGCAGGCTGGCCGCGAAGCTGGTGCCGGACGCGACGGCGCCGGAGCACCTGATCCCGGAGTCGGTCGGCGACACCGAGGGCAACACGCGCCGCCCCAGCTTCTTCGCCACGGTGGCCACCGTGCTGCTGCCGGTGGTGCTGATGATGGGCAAGGCGCTCGCGGACATCCTGCTGGAGAAGGAGAACCAGGTCCGCCGGGTGCTCGACTTCATCGGTGACCCGCTGGTCGCGCTGCTGGCCGCGGTGCTGGTCGGCATGGTCACCCTCGGCCGGGCCGCCGGGTTCACCCGCGGCCGCATGTCGAGCACGCTGGCCGATTCGCTCGGCCCGATCGCCGGCATCCTGCTGATCGTCGGCGCCGGTGGCGGGTTCAAGCAGACGCTGGTGGACGCGGGCGTCGGGGACGTGATCACCGAACTGGCCACCGGGGCGAACTTCTCGCCGCTGCTGCTGGGCTGGCTGGTCGCGGTGGCGATCCGCCTGGCGACCGGTTCGGCCACGGTGGCCACGGTGTCGGCGGCCGGGATAGTCGCGCCGCTGGCCGCCACCTTGGATCCGGCGCACAGCGCGCTGCTGGTGCTCGCCATCGGGGCGGGCTCGCTGTTCTTCTCGCACGTCAACGACGCCGGTTTCTGGCTGGTGAAGGAGTACTTCGGGATGACGGTGGGGCAGACGGTGAAGAGCTGGTCGATCATGGAGACGGTGATCTCGGTGGTGGCGATCGCCCTCATCCTGCCGCTCGGCGCGATCTTGTAGGGCGGGGTTCCTGGCACGTCCCGGTGGATCGGTCTATATTCGCGATAGTCATCAAAGGTGACTATCACGAATTTGGACCAGTGAGGGAGCCGGTCATGTCGGTCGTGGAGCTGACCACGTTCACCGTCCGCGCGGAGCGCACCGCGGAGATGCTGGCCGCGCGGGCGGGGATGGTCGAGGCGTTCCGCCGGGATCGTCGCGGCTTCCGCGCCGCGCGGCTGGTGCGCGTCGCCGAGCACACCTGGCTGGACTTCGTCGAATGGGACGACGACGCGGCGTGGGACGAGTCGAAGGCCAAGGGCGCCAACCAACCGGAGATCGCCGCGTTCTTCGGGACCATCGACGCGCTCGTCTCCGCCGAACGCGGCGTGCGCTACGACGACGAACCCGGCCGCGTCCGGACGATCGCCTACGGACCGGCGCCGTCGCAGGCGGGGGAGTTGTACCTGCCCGAAGGCGACGGCCCGTTCCCGGTCGCGGTGCTGCTGCACGGCGGCTACTGGGCCGCCATGTTCGACCGCCGCCAGACGACCGCGCTCGCCGACGACCTCGTCGAACAGGGGTACGCGGTCTGGAACGTCGGATACCGCCGGGTCGGTGAGGAAGGCGCGGGCTGGCCCGGCACCTTCGAGGACGTGGCCGCCGCCGTGGACGCCGTGGCCGATCTCGATCCGGTTCTCGACGTCACCCGGGTGGTGGCGATCGGGCATTCCGCCGGGGGCCAGCTCGCCGCGTGGGCGGCCGCGCGGACCGAGCTCCCGGAAGGCGCGCCCGGCGCGAACCCGCGCGTGCCGCTCGCCGGGGCGTTCACCTACGGCGCGCCGCTCGACCTCGAAGCGGCCGACGCCGCTCGCGCCGGAGTGGAGCTGGCCGATCTCGACGCCCCGCCGCCCGCCGGCGCGCCCGCGGCCGCGTGGCCCGAGATCCATCCGGCCGTCGCCGAACGGGCGGGTGAGGGAATGGTGGCGGCACTGCTCGGCGGCCACGCCGACGAGGTGCCCGAGCGCTACGCCCTGGCCTCGCGGGTCGGGTCGCAGGTGCTCGCTGTGCACGGCACCGCCGACGAAGTGGTGCCCGTCAAACACGCGCGGGCCGCGCAGCACGTCGAGATCGACGGCGCCGGGCACTTCGACGTGCTCGACCCGGCCGGGCCCGCGTGGAAGGTGCTCCGCGACGGCGTGGCGGCCCGGTTCGCCGGGCTCACCGTCTACGAACTGCCGCCGGTGGACGTGAACGCGGTGCTCGCCGAGCGCTACGACCTGGACTACCGCTTCACCCGGACTTCCTTGTGGGACATGGAAATCCGCAAGGCGTCGGCACCGGATGTGTACCTGCCCAACGTGGTGCGCCCCGGCAGCGTCGCGAAGTTCGGCGAGGGCGCGGACTTCGTGCGTGTCTCGGACCAAAAGCTTTGGCTGGACCCGTCGCGGTACGGGACCGTCATCGAGCGCGTTCACCTCGACCACCGGGACCAGCGCGCGTTGTTCTACGGGCTGGCCGGGTTCGGCGAACTGCGTGCCGGGACCGGGCAGCCGCTGTTCCACGTCGAGCACTCGGTGACCGGTACCGAGGACCGCCCGCTCAACCGGTGGCGCATCGTGTTCCTCACCGAGACCGTCGATCCCGCGCTGGCCGCGGTGTTCGCGGAGCTGGCGAAGGCGGAGTACCTCCGCGACTTCATCGAGGTGTATCTCCGCGAGCACCTCGGTCTGGAGCCGCGACGGAGAACTCCCGCGCGCTGATCAGCTCCAGCAGGGTGCGCACGGCCGGGCTCGGCGGGTGGCCGGCGCGGGTGGCGATGGTGAACGGCCACACCAGCCCGGTGCCGCTGAGCGGGACGGCGCGCAGGCCGGGCAGCGTCCGGAGGTCCGGGACCACCGCGATGCCCAGGCCCGCGGCCACGTAGGCGGGCACCGTGCGCAGGTCGGCGACCTCGACGATGACCCGGCGCGGGAGGCCGATCGCCTCGAACGCCCGGTCCAGCGCGAGCCGGTTGCCGAACCCGCGCGGGTTGTCCACAAAGGACTCCCCGGCGAGGTCGGCCAGCTCGAGCGAGCGCCGTCCGGCCAGCCGGTGCCCGTCCGGCAGCACCACGACGTACGGGGCCGAGCCCAGCGGCCGGGTGTCGAGCCCGGCCAGGTCCGCCTCGGGCAGGCCGACCAGCGCCACGTCGAGCCTGCCCTGCCGGACGTCCTCGGCCAGGCCGGTCGAGCCGGTGACCGACACCGTGACGTGCAGGTCCACCAGGGGGTACCGCTGGTGGAAGGCGCCGAGCAGGTCGGGCAGGTCGAGCTCGCCGACGCTGGTCAGCGTGCCGATGCGCAGGCTGCCGCGCAGTCCGGCGGAGGCGTCGGCGACCACCTCCCGCGCCCGGTCGACCGCCGCCAGCGCGGCCTTCGCCTCGGGCAGGAACACCGCGCCCGCCGGGGACAGCGCCACCCGTCGCGTCGACCGGTCGAACAGCTTGACGCCCAGCTCGCCCTCCAGCGCCTGGATCGTCGCGGACACGGTGGACTGCACGGCGTAGAGCCGCTGGGCGGCGCGGGTGAAGCTGAGTTCCTCGGCGACGGCGACGAAGTGTTCGAGCTGACGGGTCTCCACGCGAGTAATTATCGCATTCGGCGATGACTGTGACCAAGATTGTTCGTTGGACTTGGATTATCGCTCGGTCCATCGTGGAGGCATGCTCGAAACAGCCCCGCGAACCACCCGGGTGCCGTGGCGGATCAGCCACGGCGCCGGGTTCTGGACCATCGCCGCCGCCTTCGCCGCCGCACTCGCCTTCTCCACCGTGCCGACCCCGCTCTACGTGCTCTACCAGCAGCGCGACGGGTTCCCGACGTTCGTGGTGACCATCGTGTTCGCCGCCTACGCGGTCGGCGTGATGGCCAGCCTCTACCTCGCCGGGCACGTCAGCGACTGGCTGGGCCGCCGCCGGGTGATCCTCGCGGCGACGCTGGCCGAGGCGTTGTCGGCGGCGTTGTTCCTGGCCTGGCCGGAGGTGCCGGGGCTGGTGCTGGCCCGGCTCGTCGGCGGTGCCGGTATCGGCGCGCTGACCGCCACCGCCACCGCGCACCTGTCCGAACTGCGCGCGGTGGCCCGCCCGCGTGAGGACCACGGGCGCGCGGGACTGGTCGCCACCGTGGTGAACATGGGCGGGCTCGCGCTCGGGCCGCTGGTCGGCGGCGTGTTCGCGAGCTACGCGGTGGAGCCGTTGCGGACGCCGTTCGTGTTCTTCCTGGTGTTGCTGCTGGGGCTGGCGATCGCCGTGGCCCTGGTGCCGGAAACCGTGGAACGCGCCGAAGAACGCCCGGCCTACCGCCCGCAGCGCGTGGCCCTGCCGCCGGGTGCGCGGCCCGCGTTCGCCGGGGCGGCGATCGGTGCCTTCGCCGCGTTCGCCATCACCGGGTTGTCGATGGCGCTGACGCCGACCCTGCTGGCGCAGGGACTGCACGAGAACTCCCGGCTGCTGGCCGGGTTCGCCTCGTTCGCGGTGTTCGCCGCGGCGGCTTCGGCCCAGGTGGTCTTCGCCGGGCTGAGCACCAGGACGCAGCTCCGGCTCGGCCTGGCGCTGATGGTCACCGGCCTGGTGGCGTTGCCGGTCGCGGCGAGCACCTCGGTGCTGTGGCTGTTCCTCGCGGGCGGGATCGCGGCCGGGGCGGGAGCCGGGCTGAACATCCGCGCTTCGGTGGCCACCGTGGCCGCGCTCGCCGACCCGCCGTCGCGCGGCGAGGTGCTGGCGGCGCTGTTCCTGGCCGCGTATGCCGGGCTCGTGCTGCCGATCCTGCTCGTCGGGATCGCACTGGTGTGGCTGCCGAGTTCGTCGGCGCTGCTCGGGTTTTCCGTGCTGGAACTGGGTTTGCTCGCCTGGGCGGCGCCGCGGGCACTCCGCTAGGGCGGCCCGACCGGGATCTGGTCCAGCACCTCGTTCGCCAGTGCGCCGCCGGTTTCCTGGTAGCGGGTGGCCAGCCGGTGGAACAACTGCTCGGCGCGGATCGCCGGCCAGTCGGCGGCCAGGTGCTCGGCGGGCAGGTGCGGGTCCTGCCGCACCAGCTGCAGCCAGTCGGTGTGCAGCACCAGCTGGCGCGCCAGGTCGTCGGGCAGGGCGGGCAGCGGGGCCGCGGGCTCCCAGCGGCTGAGGAAGGCGTGGTACCGGGTGGCGATCGCGGCCACGTCGAAGGCGCGGTGCACCAGGTCGGCCGACTCGGTCGGCTTGGTGTGCTGCGCGGTGAACACGTTCACGTGGTCACCGAGGTCCTCGACCAGCGCGGTCACGTCCTTGACGCCCGGCGCGATCCACAGCCCGTTCTGCAGCGGGCCGAAGCCGGCCCAGACCAGCCGTGAGCGCAGGTCGTGGCGATCGCTGCGCCTGCTGTCCGGCAGGGAGAAGCCGACCAGCGTCCAGTTGCCGTCCCAGTCGCGGTTGACCGCGCCGGTGCGCCAGACCCGCCGCTTGCCGTCCTCCAGCACCGCCGCCGCCCGGCTGGTGAGTCCGAAGTAGACCCGGCGGCCGCGGCGGTGGCGGGCGAGCAGGCCCCGGTTGACCATCCTGGTCAGCGTCGAGCGCACCGCCTCCTCGGAGATGCCCACCCTGGCGAACACGTCGATCACGCTGCCCGAGTACACGGCGGTGTCCCGCTCGACCACGTGCAGGCCGAGAAAGCTGAGCATCAGCGACTGCGGCCGGGCCGAGTAGCTCAGCTCGTCGTCGGAAACCGTCACCCCGCCAGCCTAGTTCCCGATCAATGTTGGGCACAATCTTGACGGCCGTCACGACAGCGCCCTATGTTGAGTCGCCAGCGACGGCGGGAGGTGCGGTGGACCTGGGCGAACTGGTGGCCATCGACGTGCACACGCACGCCGAGGTCTCGGCGGACGGGCGGTCCTCGCTGAGCCCGGAACTGCTCGGCGCCTCGGCCGACTACTTCCGGGCGCACGGGCACCGCCAGCCGACGATCCCGGAGATGGCGGCCTACTACCGGGACCGCCGGATGGCCGCGGTGGTCTTCACCGTCGACGCCGAGCACGCCACCGGGCACCCGCGGATCGCCAACGAGGAGATCGCGGCCGCCTGCGCCGAGCACGGCGACGTGCTCATCCCGTTCGCCAGCGTCGACCCGTGGAAGGGGCGCGCCGGCGTTCGCGAGGCGCGGCGGCTGGTCGAGGAGCACGGCGTGCGCGGGTTCAAGTTCCACCCGAGCATCCAGGGCTTCGCGCCGGACGACCGGATGGCCTACCCGCTGTACGAGGCGATCGAGGAACTCGGCGTGCCCGCGTTGTTCCACACCGGACAGACCGGCATCGGCGCCGGCGTGCCGGGTGGCGGCGGGATCCGGCTCAAGTACTCGAACCCGATGCTCGTCGACGACGTGGCCGTGGACTTCCCCGAACTGCGGATCATCCTGGCGCACCCGTCCTTCCCGTGGCAGGACGAGGCGCTCGCGGTGGCCACGCACAAGCCGTACGTCTACATCGACCTGTCCGGCTGGTCACCGAAGTACTTCCCGCCGCAGCTGGTCCGGTACGCCAACTCGCTGCTCAAGGACAAGGTGCTCTTCGGCTCGGACTACCCGGTGCTCACCCCGGACCGCTGGCTGGCCGACTTCGAGAAGCTGGACCTCAAGCCCGAGGTCCGCCCACTGATCCTCAAGCACAACGCGGCGAAGCTGCTGGGCCTCGCCGAAACCGCAGACGGCAAGAGGTAGCACCCCCGACGACGAGGGAGTTCGCCATGACCGAGAGCCCGGCCCACGATCCCGTCCAGCTCCGGCGCGCGGTCGCGTCGAGCTTCCTGGGCAGCCTGATCGAGTACTACGACTTCCTGCTCTACGCCACCGCTTCGGCGGTGGTCTTCGACAAGGTGTTCTTCTCCTCGCTGGACCCGCTCGCGGCCACCGTCGCCAGCCTCGGCACGTTCGCCACCGGTTACGTCGCGCGCCCGCTCGGCGGGGTGCTGTTCGGGCACTTCGGCGACCTGCTCGGCCGCAAGCGGATGCTGCTGCTGACCATGACGCTGATGGGCGTGGCGAGCTTCCTGATCGGCGTGCTGCCGACCTACGCCCAGGCCGGTGCGCTGGCCCCGGTCGGGCTGGTGCTGCTGCGCGTGGTCCAGGGCATCTCGGTCGGCGGGGAGTGGGGCGGCGCGGTGCTGATGTCGGCCGAGCACGCGCGCACCCGGCGCGGACTGTGGGCCAGCTTCACCAACGCCGGCGCGCCCTGCGGCATGGTGCTGTCCACCGGCGCGATGACCGGCACCAGCGCGATCGTCGGCCAGGAGGCCTTCCTCGACTGGGGCTGGCGGATCCCGTTCCTGCTCAGCATCGCGCTGCTGGCGGTCGGCCTGTTCGTCCGGTTGAAGGTGGAGGAGACGCCGGTGTTCCGCGCGGTGGCCGAGTCCGGTGCCCGCCGCCGCGTCCCGGTGCTCGACGTGTTCCGCAAGCACCCGCGGGTCCTCGCGCTCGGGGTGGGGGTCGGGCTGGCGGCGTTCGTCGCGCAGTCGACGCTGACCACCTTCGTGGTGGCCTACGGTGTGCAGGAAGGCCATGCGCGCCAGAGCGTGCTGAACGCGCTGACCATCTCTTCGGCGTGCGCTGTGGTGGGCATCCTCGCCTGGTCGGCGGCCTCGGACCGGTTCGGCAGGCGGCCGATCGTGGTGGCCGGGGCGCTGGCCATGGGGATCTACGGGTTCGCGTTGTTCCCGCTGGTCGCCACCGGGGACGGCGCGCTGCTGGTGCTCGCGCTGATCGTCGGCCAGGCGGTGATCCACCCGATGATGTACGGCCCGCTGGCCGCGCTGTACACCGAACTGTTCAGCACGGAGAACCGGTACACCGGGGCGTCGCTGGGTTACCAGCTCGCCGGGCTGGGCGCCGGGTTCGCCCCGCTGCTGTTCGCCGAACTCCGGCGCGGGCCGGGCACCGCGGTGATCTCGTGGATCATCGCGGCGTTCTGCGTGCTGACCGTGGTGTGCGTGCTGGCGCTCAAGGAGACCAGCCGCCAGGATCTGAGCGGTGGCGCGGTTCCCGAGCCCGCGTCCTGAGGCGGGAGGCCGGATGCGCGACGAAGGACTGGGTGCCTGGCCGGTGCGGCGGGCGAAGATGTCGCCGGACCGCACCGCGTTCGTCCACGATGGACAGTCGATCAGCTACGCCGAGTTCGCCGGGCGCACCGCCTCGGTGGCGGCGTACCTGGCCGGGCGCGGGGTGTCGGCGGGGGACCGGGTGGCCTACCTCGGCCCGAACCACCCGTCCTTCGCCGAGGCCATGTTCGCCACGCACTCGCTCGGCGCCATCTTCGTCCCGCTCAACTTCCGCCTCACCGAGCCGGAACTGGCTTACGTGCTGGCCGACTCCGGCGCGAAACTGCTGCTCCACGCGCCGGAGTACGCCGACGTGGCCGCCGGGCTGGACGTCGACACCACGGCTTCCTTCCATGCCACGCCGACGGCGATCGACGCCGAGGTGCGGGCCGACGACATCGCGCTGATCCTCTACACCTCCGGCACCACGGGACGCCCCAAGGGCGCGATGCTCAGCCACGCCAACCTGATCTGGAACACCTACAACCTGCTCGTCGGCGTGGACGTCGCCGCGGACGAGGTGACGCTGGTGTCGGCGCCGCTGTTCCACGTCGCCGCGCTCGGGCAGACGCTGCTGCCGACGTTCATCAAGGGCGGCTGCTCGGTGCTGACCGGTTCGTGGGACGTGGATGCCTGCTTCGACCTGATCGAACGGCAGCGCGTCACGATGATGTTCGGCGTGCCGACGATGTTCGCCGCGCTCGCGGCGTCCCCGCGCTGGGCCTCGGCCGACCTGTCGTCGCTGCGGACGCTGATGTGCGGGGGCGCTTCGGTGCCGCTCGCGCTGGTCCGGACCTACCAGGAGCGCGGGCTGGTGTTCTGCCAGGGGTACGGGCTCACCGAGACCGCGCCGGGCGCCACCTTCCTGGAGGCGGGGGAGAGCCTGCGCAAGGCGGGCTCGGCCGGGGTCGAGGTGTTCTTCGGTGAGGCCAAAGTGGACGGTCCACCTGGGGAACCGGGTGAGGTGCTGCTCCGCGGCCCCAACGTTTCCCCCGGCTACTGGAACAACCCCGAGGCGACGAAGGCCGCGTGGACCGAGGACGGCTGGTTCCGCTCGGGCGACATCGCCACGGTCGACGCCGACGGGCACTTCCACGTGGTCGACCGGCTGAAGGACATGTTCGTCTCCGGCGGGGAGAACGTGTACCCGGCCGAGGTGGAAGCGGCGATCTTCGAACACCCGGCGGTGGCCGAGGTCGCTGTGATCGGTGTGCCCGACCCGAAATGGGGCGAGGTGGGCAAAGCGTTCGTGGTGTGCCACCCCGGGGGTGGACTGGCCGAGCGGGAACTGCGGGAGTTCCTGCTCGGCCGGATCGCGAAGTACAAGATCCCGGTCACCGTCGAAGCGGTGGATGCCTTGCCGCGCACCGGATCCGGCAAGATCCGCAAAGCCGAACTGCGCCGGTCGGCCGACTGAGGCCCGCACCGGTGGTGCCGGTGCGGGCCCCCGTCCGTTCTCGGGCTATTCGGGGAGGTCGTAGTCGGCGCTCACCGAAGGCCAGCCGGCCGGGCAGAGGGCCACCGCCGGGTTGCCCGGCTGCTTCCATTCGCTGTAGAAGATCTGCCAGTCAGACCCGCTCGCCGACTTGCAGCGGACGCCCACGCGGAACGCGATGTCGTGGCAGTTGCCCCCAGCCCGGTCGGAGAGCCGCCAGATGGGGTCGCAGTTCGCCATCGCCTGGACCGAGGATTCGACGCTGGTGGTGGCGGCGCTGCTGGTGGTGGCGGTGGCGGTGCCCGCGCCCAGAGCGGCCAGTGCGCCGACCGCCGGCAGCATGGCCAGCGCGAACAGGGATTTCTTCATCTTTCTCCTTCTACCTTGCGGTTGGAGTTCGAAAGTTAAAGATCATCTCTGTCAGGTGGCTGTCGGCGGCCGGTGAAAAGGCGCCCCGCCAGTGAGCGGGGCGCCAGTTCAGAGCCCGAGGCCGTAGACCGACAGCGTCCGGCTGCCGCCGAAGCCGCCGGTCCGGTGCAGCAGGCGCAGGTCCGCCGTGCCCGCCATGATGTCCAGCTCCGCCAGCGGCGGGAACTCGGCGGTCCGGTAGTAGTGCCCGAGCTGCACCGGCATCGTCGGCGTCTCGATGATCACCACACCGTCGTCGACGATGTGGTCGGCGGCGGTCATCAGCAGTTCGATCTGCGCGCGCAGGGTGTAGAGCTGCGCCAGCGCCGACGGTTCGACCAGTACCGCGCCGAACACGTCCTCGAGGCACTCGCGCCGCAGGTCGGCGTGCACGAAGTAGACCGACTCGGCACCCGGCATGCTCGCCGCGTACTCGATCGCCGTGGGGGATTCGTCGACGACGAAGACGTTGAACCCCGCCGCGGCCAGCGCGCGCGCCGGTCCGTCCGGGTTCGCGCCCAGCTCCAGGATGGTGCGGTCGGGAACCCAGTGCTGGTAGAAGGCGATGGTGTGCCGCGCGTCATCGCCGAGGGGCCTGGGTTCGAGTGTCGTGGTGCGCAGGTGGTGTAATGACATCGGGCAACCTGTCGTCCGGGGCCGGGGAACCGAGCTCGCCTGTGTTTCCCGTACCTACGGGTGACCCGCCCGTTTCGTTCACTCCCAGCTGTTCGGTCGGCACCTGGCGCGTCTCGCGCGCGGTCGCCGCGGCACCGGCGGCGAGCAGGCAGACCGCCGCGGTGAAGATCGCCACGCCCAGCCAGTCGTCCTTGCCGGAGCCGATCGCGGCCACCACGCTCGGCGCGAACCCCGCCACCGCGAAGCCGATCTGGGTGCCGATGGCCATCCCGGAAAGGCGCACCCGCGCGCTGAACATCTCGCCGTAGAAGGCGGGCCACACGCCGTTGACCCCGCTGTAGACCACGCCGAACAGCAGCAGGCCCAGTGGGAAGATCAGGGCGAACTGCCCGGCCGAGATCGACCACAGGTACGGGAAGATCAGCACCCCGCAGCCGAGGCAGCCGCCGATGAACACCGGTTTGCGGCCGATCCGGTCGGCCAGCCCGGCCAGCGCCGGGATCGCCGCCAGCGCCAGCACGTTGGCCAGCACCCCGACCCACAGCATCGGCGTGCGCTCCAGCCCGACCGTGTTCACCGCGTAGCTCAGCGCGTAGACGGTGAAGATCGTGCTGACCGAGGCGATGGTGGCCGCGACGACCACGCGCAGCACGTCGGCCCAGTGGTCGCGGAACAGCACCGCGACCGGCAGCTTGGCCACCTCGGCGCGTTCGAACACCGGCGTCTCGTCGAGCTTGCGCCGGATCACGAAACCGACGATGACCACCAGCGCGCTGGCCCAGAACGGCACGCGCCAGCCCCACGAGAGCAGCTGGTCCTCCGGCATCGCGGCGATCGGCAGGAACACCGCGGTGGCCAGGATCTGGCCGGCCTGGGTGCCGCTGAGGGTGAAGCTGGTGTAGTAGGCGCGCCGGTGTTCGGGCGCGTGTTCCAGCGACATCGAGTTCGCGCTGGCCTGCTCCCCGGCGGCGGACAGACCCTGCAGCAGGCGCAGCACCACCAGCAGGATCGGGGCGAGCACGCCGACGTCGGCGTAGGTCGGCAGGCAGCCGACCGCGAAGGTGGCCACGCCCATCAGCAGCAGCGTGAAGACCAGGACCTTCTTGCGGCCGAAGCGATCGCCGACGTGACCGAGGATCACCGCGCCGATCGGCCGGGCGAGGTAGCCGACGCCGAAGGTGGCCAGCGCCAGCAGCGTGCCGGCGGCGGGGGAGGACGCCGGGAAGAAGATCTTGTTGAACACCAGTGCCGCGGCGGTGCCGTAGATGAAGAAGTCGTAGTACTCGAGCGCGCTGCCGATCCAGGCGGCCAGCGCGGCCTTGCGTGGCATGCCTTGTGCAGGGGTCACTTCGGGCTCCTGAAGTCCGTGCTCCGTTGCTCAGACACAGCGGGGGCGGGGTAATGAACCATCTAGTTAGTTAACACAGGCTGGACAACGGCGCCCCCGATGTCAAGGGTGCGCGGGGAGGTCGCCGCCGGGACGGGCGGTCAGGCGGTGAGGTAGTTGATCACCAGGTCGCCGAGCAGGCGCCGCTGGTGCTCCCGGCGCTGCGGGTCCAGCAGGTCCCGGTCGAAGATGGCGGCGAAGGTGTGCCGGTTCGCCAGGCGGAACACGCAGTACGAGCTGATCACCATGTGGATGTCCAGCGCGTCGGCGTCGGCGCGGAACCGGCCGGCCGCGCGCCCGCGGGACAGGATGCGCGTGAGCACGTCGAGCGCGGGATTGGCCAGTCCGGACAGCACCTCCGAGCGCGCGATGTGCTCGGCCCGGTGGATGTTCTCGATGCTGACCAGCCGGATGAAGTCCGGGTGCGCCTCGTGGTGGTCGAAGGTCAGCTCCGCGAGCTGGCGGATGGCGTCCTCCGGCTCGAGGTGCTCGACGTCCAGCTGCTGCTCCAGCGCCCGGATCGCCGAATAGGCCTGTTCGAGCACGGCGACGTAGAGCTGTTCCTTGCCGCCGAAGTAGTAGTAGATCATCCGCTTGGTGGTGCTGGTCCTGGCGGCGATCTCGTCCACCCTGGCCCCGGTGTAGCCCTTGTCGGCGAACTCGCTGGTGGCCACCGCGAGGATGTCGGCGCGGGTCCGTTCCTTGTCGCGCTGCCGCTCGACGTCGGACGACGGTGCGGCCACCGGGTTGCCTCCGATTCGTGAGCGGACCACCCAACTCTAACCCAGTCCCCTTTCCGGGTGCCGGACCCCGCGCTACAGTGAACTCACCAGTTAGTACATTAATCGCCGGAAGGCCTGTGGTGACCAGCTATCTCTTCGGACTGATCGGTTCCGGCATCGGGCCGTCACTGAGCCCGGCCCTGCACGAGCGCGAAGCGGACCAGCTCGGCCTGCGCTACCTCTACCGCCGCCTCGACCTCGACGTGCTGGACCGCCCGGCGGGCCAGGTGCTCGAAGCCGCGCGGCTGGCCGGGTTCGACGGGCTCAACGTGACCCACCCCGCCAAGCAGTCGGTGCTCGACCACCTCGACGAGCTTTCGCCGGAGGCCGCCGCGCTCGGTGCGGTGAACACCGTGGTCTTCGACGGCGGCCGCGCGATCGGGCACAACACCGACAGCACCGGATTCGCCGGCAGTCTCAGCCGCGGCCTGCCCGACGCCGCGATGGACACCGTGCTGCTGCTGGGCGCGGGCGGCGCGGGCGCGGCCGTCGCGCACGCGCTGCTCTCACTGGGCACCGGCACCCTGCACGTCCACGACGTCGACGAAGCCCGCGCGGCGAAGCTGGTTTCCGCGCTGTGCGGGCGTTTCGGTGCCGATCGGGCGGTCACCGGAAGTCTCGACGTGCTGGACGGCGCCGACGGTCTGGTGCACGCGACGCCCACCGGCATGGCGCGGTACCCGGGCAGCCCGGTGCCCGCGTCCGCGCTGCGGCCGGAACTCTGGGTGGCCGACATCGTCTACCGTCCACTTGAGACTGAGCTGCTGCGCACCGCCGCCGCCCGCGGTTGCCGGGTGCTCGACGGCGGCGGCATGGTGGTGCTGCAGGCCGCCGACTCGTTCCGGTTGTTCACCGGCATCGAGCCGGACACCGAGCGCATGCTGCGCCACTTCGCCGAACTCGCGGCCAGTGAGGGAAAGGTGTACGCCCGTGGCTGAGCGACGGACCGCCATCGCCACCGTGTGCTTGTCCGGCACGCTGGAGGACAAGCTGGCGGCCGCGTCCGCCGCCGGGTTCGACGGGGTCGAGATCTTCGAGAACGACCTGCTCGCCTCCCGCCTGTCCCCGGCCGGGATCCGGCGCCACTGCGCGGATCTGGGCCTGTCGATCGATCTCTACCAGCCGTTCCGCGATTTCGAGGCGGTACCGCCGGAGCTGTTCCGGGCCAACCTGCGGCGCGCCGGGCGCAAGCTGGATCTGATGGCCGAACTCGGCACGGACACCGTGCTCGTCTGCTCCTCGGTCTCGCCCGACGCGGTGGACGACGACGAACTCGCCGCCGAGCACCTGCACGCCCTCGCCGAACTCGCGGGGGAGCGGGGCATGCGGATCGCCTACGAAGCACTGGCGTGGGGCCGGTTCGTCGACACCTACCAGCGTTCGTGGCGGATCGTGCGCCAGGCCGCGCACCCGGCGCTCGGCCTGTGCCTGGACAGCTTCCACATCCTTTCCGTCGGCGGGGATCCGGCCGCGATCCGCACCATTCCCGGCGAAAAGATCTTCTTCGTGCAGCTCGCCGACGCGCCGAGGCTGGCGATGGACGTGCTGCAGTGGAGCAGGCACCACCGGCTGTTCCCCGGCCAGGGCGAGTTCGACCTGACCGCGTTCACCGGGCACGTGCTGGCCACCGGGTACGCCGGGCCGCTGTCGCTGGAGGTGTTCAACGACGTCTTCCGGCAGGCCGACCCGCGGCTCACCGCGGTCGACGCGATGCGGTCGCTGCTGGCGTTGCAGGAGTCGCTCGGCCTGGCCGACCTCCCCGAGGCGCCGGCGTTGCACGGGCACGCGTTCGCCGAACTCGCCGCGTCGTCGGGGGAGGACGTGGGCAAGGTGCTCGCCGGACTCGGCTTCGGCGTCGCGGGCCACCACCGGACGAAGCCGGTGAGCCTGTGGGCGCAGGGCGGCGCGCGCGTGCTGGTCAACGAAACCGGGGAACGCACGGCGATCGCGGTCGAGAGCGAGGACCCGGCGCGCTCGGCCCGGCGGGCCGCGGCGTTCCTGGCCCAGCCGCTGCCCCGCGGCCGGGAAGCGGTCGCCGCCCCCGACGCCACCGAGTTGTTCTTCTGCGGCAGTGAGGACTGGCTGGCGGACTTCGAACTCACCGGGGAAACCGAGAACACCGCCGGGATCACCGGGATCGATCACGTCGCGCTGACCCAGCCGTTCGACCAGTTCGAGGAAGCCGCCCTGTTCTACCGGTCGGTGCTGGGCCTGCGGCTGGAACCGGTGGTGGAGTTCGCCGCGCCGTTCGGCCTGGTGCGCAGCCGTGCCGCCGCGCACCAGGGCGTCCGGCTGACCCTGGACACCGCGCTCGTGCGCCGCGGGGAGTGGGCCCCGGCGGTGCGCGAACCGCAGCACATCGCCTTCGCCACCGGCGACGCGATCGCCAGCGCGAAGGCGATGCGCGCACTCGGCGCACCACTGCTGGAAATCCCCGCGAACTACTACGACGACCTCGAAGCCCGGCTCGACCTGGATCCGGAGCTGCTGGCCGCGTTGCGTGCCGAGTCGGTGCTCTACGACCGCGACGAGCACGGCGAGTTCCTGCACTTCTACACCGAACTGGCGGGGGAGCGGGTGTTCTTCGAAGTGGTGCAGCGCGTCGGCGGCTACCGCGGGTTCGGCGTGGCGAACGCGCCGAACCGGATGGCCGCCCACCGCGATCGCAGGCTCAGCGCGCGTTAGCGATCCGCGCCTCGGGAATGGCGTCGAGCGCCTGAGCCCAGTCCGGGTACTTCGCGACCTTGGCCAGGTGCAGGGCCATCACCTTGGCGCTCAGCTCCGGGTCGAGGTCGTCGGACAACCGGACGGCGGACATGCGCTGGAGGTGCGGCAGGATCTCCCAGTCCCCGGCCAGGTGCACCGGGTCGTGCAGGTACCGCTCCAGCGCGGGCAGGTCGGCGATCCCGGCGAGGTAGGTGTGCGTGAACCCCTCCGCCGGGTCGCCGATGTCCTGTCCCACCGTGGAGAACGACACCGATTCGACCGAGGCCGTGCGCCGCATCGCGGCCAGCACGGTCTCCTTGTCTTCTTCGGTGGTCCCGTCCTTGAAGCTGAACCGCAGGATGTTGACGATCACGCTGACCTCCAAATTGAACCGATGGGTTCAATCTAGTGTTCTCGAAGGTTCGTTCGCAAGAACCGGGATATGCTGCGGGGGTGACCACTGCCTCCCGGGGGCGGATCGACAAGCGGCAGTCGATCCTGACCGCCGCGTTCACCGTCTTCGCCCGCCGCGGGTACGCCGAAGCCTGCGTCAAGGAGATCGCCGAGGAGGCGGGCGTCGCCAAGCCGACGGTCTACAACCACCTCAACGACAAGGAAAACCTCTTCCGCCACGCCATCGAAGCGGCCGCCGACGAGGTGATGGCGGCCAATCTCGAAGTGGTGGAGCGGCTGCGCGAGCCGGGGGACGACCTGCGCGCGGCGCTGGAGGACGTGGCGCACCGGCTGGTCCAGCTCTGCTGCGGCGAGCGGTCGCGCTCCCTGCGCCGGCTGACCTACGGCCAGGTGGCGCGGTTCCCCGAGCTGATCGAGCTGGTCCAGACCCGGACCGCGGACAAGGTCGGCGAAGCGCTGGCCGACCGGCTCGCGCGCTTCTCGCTCGCCGGGCACCTGCGGCCCTGCGATCCGTCGACGGCCTCTGAGCACCTGCTCTCGTTGCTCACCGGGCCGCTGGAAACCCGCTCGCGCCTGGGCACGCGCAAGGTGCCGGCGCCGGAGATGCGGGCCGTCTCCGACGCGGCCGTCGACACCTTCCTGCGTGCGTACGCGGCCTGATGACCTCGATGCGGACGCGACCGGTACGGGACCGTCCCGGCAAGCGCGCGTGGCTCGGGCCGATCGCGCTGCTGCTGGCCGTGCTGTGCTGGGTGACGCCGGTGGGCGGGGTGGCGGTGGCCGCCGCCGCGATCGCCTGCGCGAGCGCGTCCATCCTCACCGACCGCCAGTACCGGCTCGACTGGACCGCGGTGGCCGGCGCCTCGATCGCCGCCGGTCAGCTGTTCTTCACGGTGTTCCTGATGGCGATGGAGGCGGCGGGTCACTGACCCCACCGAGACGGTGCAGCAGGAAGATCCCGTTGAGCGCGGGCTTTCCGGCGCGCTGGTCGTCGGTGGCCACGTACTCGTCGAGCACCTCGAGGATGCGGCGGTCCAGTTCGGCGAGGTCCTCGTCGGACAGGTGCAGGACGAACCGCTCGTACAAGCGCACCGATTCCGGGCCCGCCTCCCGCAGTTCCTCCTGGAACGCGACCACCGGCGCGGACCGTTCGTCCGCGGTCTCGGCTTCGAGCAGCGGGCCGTCCAGCCACCAGGTCTGGGTCGCGCTCCGGTAGGGCTTCTCCAGCGCGCCGCTCGCGCCGGTCCGCACCGGTGCCTGTTCGAGCAGCCCGGCGTCGGTGAGCTGGCGGACGTGGTGCAGCACGGTGCCGGGGTCGCGGCCGAGCCGGTCGGCGAGCTGCTTGTTGGTCAGCTCGTGTTCCTTGCACAACCGCAGGATGCGCAGGCGCAGCGGGTGCCCGAGCGCCTTCACCTCGCGGGCGGTGGCCGCCCGCCGTTTGTGGCCGGTCATGGGAAGAGAGTACATCGATGGACTTTTCCCCATCGATGTGCCACTCTCCATTGGTGGCTTCTCTGGGGGGTGCCTACTGGCGCCTGTGGCTTTCCTCCGCCCTGTCCAACCTCGCCGACGGAGTGTTCAAGGTCGCCCTGCCGCTGGTCGCGGTGGGGCTGACGCGGTCGCCCGCGCTGATCGCCGGGCTCACGCTGGCGGTCAGGCTGCCGTGGTTGCTCTTCGCGTTACCGGCGGGCGCGCTGGCCGACCGGCTCGACCGCCGTCACGCCATGCTCGGCGCGAACTTCGCGCGGGCCGGGCTGCTCGCCGTACTCGCGCTGGCGGTATCGCTGGACGTGGCGTCAATTTGGGTGCTCTACGCCATCGCGTTCGCGGTGGGCGTCACCGAGACGATCTACGACACCTGCGCGCAGTCGCTCGTGCCGCGGCTGGTGGACCGGGACCAGCTGTCACGGGCGAACGGGCGCCTGTTCGCCGTCGAACTGACCGCCAACGAGTTCGTCGGGCCGCCGCTGGCCGGGCTGCTGGTGGCCGCGGGCGCACTGGCCTCCTTCGCCACCCCGGCCGGGTTATGGCTGGCGGCGATCGGCGCGTTGTTCCTGGTGCGCGGGGAGTTCCGGCCGCCGAGGGAGGGGCCGTCGTCGAGCCTGCGCGCCGACATCGCCGAAGGCCTGCGCTTCCTGTTCCGCCACCGGGTGCTGCGGACGATCTCGGTGATGGTGGGCGTGTTCAACTTCGCCGACACCGCGGTGTTCGCCGTGCTCGTGCTGCACGCGGTGGGCCCGGGTTCGGCGATGGGGCTGTCCGAGCAGGCGTTCGGCCTGATGCTGACCGGGGTCGCGGTCGGCGGGCTGCTCGGCTCGCTCGCCGGCGAGTGGGCCGAGCGCGTGCTGGGGCGGGCGTGGACGGTGGGACTCGGGTTCGCCTCGAGCGGGGTGATGCTCGGGATGCCCGCGGTGAGCACGGATCCGTACGTCGTCGGCGCCGCCTTCGTGCTCGGCGGCGCCGGGCTGATGGTCGCCAACGTGGTGATGGTGTCGCTGCGCCAGCGGCTCACCCCGGACCACCTGCTCGGCCGGGTCAACAGCGTGCACCGGCTGCTGGCCTGGGGCACCATGCCGCTCGGCGCCGCCGCGGGCGGCCTGCTCGCCCAGTGGCTCGGGCTGCCCGCGACGTTCCTCCTGATGGCGGCGCTGACCTTGGCGCTGCTGCCGGGGGTGGTCCGCCTCCGCTAGTCGGTCGCGGGCCTGCGGAACTGGGCGGCGTAGAGGCGGTGGTACGCGCCCTCGGCCGCGAGCAGTTCCGCGTGCGTGCCCTGTTCGACGATGCGGCCCGCTTCCATCACCAGGATCAGGTCCGCGTCGCGGATGGTGGACAGCCGGTGCGCGATGACGAAGCTGGTCCGGTTCGACCGCAGCGCCGCCATCGCGTGCTGCACCAGCGATTCGGTGCGGGTGTCCACCGAACTGGTCGCCTCGTCCAGGATCAGCAGCGACGGATCGGCCAGGAACGCCCGCGCGATGGTGAGCAGCTGCTTCTCCCCGGCGCTGATGTTGGTGCCGTCGTCGTCGATCACCGTGTCGTAGCCGTCGGGCAGGCTGCGCACGAACCGGTCGACGAAGGTGGCCTTCGCCGCCGCCTCGATCTGCTCCTCGGTCGCGTCCGGCCTGCCGTAGGCGATGTTGTCCCGGATGGTGCCGCCGAACAGCCAGGTGTCCTGCAGCACCATGCCGATCTGCCCGCGCAGCCCGGCCCGGTCGAGCCGGGTGATGTCGGTGCGGTCCAGGGTGATCCGGCCCGCGTCCAGCTCGTAGAACCGCATGATCAGGTTGACCAGCGTGGTCTTGCCCGCCCCGGTCGGCCCGACCACGGCCACCGTCTGGCCCGGTTCGGCGACCAGCGACAGGTCCTCGATCAGCGGCGTCTCCGGGTCGTAGGAGAAGCTCACCCGCTCGAACTCGACCCGGCCGCGCTGGCCCTGCCGGTGCGCCGCCCGCTCCGGCACGGCCGGATCGGGTTCCTGCTCCTCGGCGTCGAGCAGCTCGAACACCCGCTCCGCCGAGGCCACACCCGACTGCAGCAGGTTCGCCATCGAGGCCGCCTGCGTCAGCGGCTGGGTGAACTGCCGCGAGTACTGCAGGAAGGCCTGCACGTCACCGATGGTCATCGCGCCGGTGGTCACCCGGAGCCCGCCGACCACGGCCAGCGCCAGGTAGCTGAGGTTGGACACGAACATCATCGACGGCATGATCACGCCGGAGACGAACTGCGCGCCGAGGCTGGCCCCGAACAGCTTCTCGTTGCGCTCGGAGAACTCCCGCTCCACCTCTTCGCGGCGGCCGAAGGCGGTGACCAGCTCGTGCCCGGAGAAGGCCTCCTCGATCTGCGCGTTGAGCGAACCGGTGTGCTGCCACTGCGCCACGAACAGCTTCTGCGACCGCTTCCCGATCACCCGCGTGACCACAATGGACAGTGGAACCGCGGTGAGCGCGATCAGCGCCAGCAGCGGCGAGATGACCAGCATCATCACCAGCACGCCGAGCACGGTCAGCACCGCCGAGAGCAGCTGGCTCAGCGTCTGCAGCAGGGTCTGCGAGATGTTGTCGATGTCGTTGGTGACCCGGCTGAGCAGCTCACCGCGCGGCTGCCGGTCGTAGTAGCGCAGCGGCAGCCGGTGCAGTTTGCCCTCGACCTCCTCGCGCAACCGGAACACGAAGCGCTGCACCACGTTGTTCAGCATCCGGCCCTGCGCCCAGCTGAACACCGACGACGCCAGGTAGAGCCCGAGCACCCACGCGAGCACCTCCCCGAGCGCGGCGAAGTCCAGCGCACCGCGCCGCACGCCCTCGATCACCACGTCCGTGGCGTGCCCGAGCACCTTGGGCCCGGCCACCGAAAGCGCGACGCTGGCCACGCCGAGCGTGATGATCACCAGCAGCAGCGGGCGTTCGCCGCGCAGCCTGCCGAGCAGGCGCTTCGCCGACGCGGTGAAGTTCACCGCCTTGCTCGCGGGCATGCCGATCGCGGGCCCGCGGCCGAAGATCGTCGCCTGCTGCTGCAGCGGGCGGTTCGTGGTGGGGGCGCTCATGCCGCGGGCTCCGGGGTCAGCTGGGACTGGACGATCTCGAGATAGGTGGGGCAGCTCTCCAGCAGTTCGGCGTGCGTGCCGAGACCGACCACGGAACCGTTCTCCAGCACCACGATCTGCTCGGCATCGACCACAGTGGACACCCGTTGGGCGACCACCAGCACGGCGGCGTCGGTGATGTGCGGCCGCAGCGCGGTGCGCAACGCGGCGTCGGTGGCCAGGTCGAGCGCGGAGAACGAGTCGTCGAACAGGTAGATCTCGGGTTTGCGCACCAGCGCGCGGGCGATGGACAGGCGCTGGCGCTGCCCGCCGGAGACGTTCGTGCCGCCCTGGGTGATCGGCGCGTCGAGCCCGCCGCTCATGGCTTCGACGAACTCGCGGGCCTGCGCGATTTCCAGCGCCTCCCACAGTTCTTCGTCGGTGGCCTCCGGTTTCCCGTACCGCAGGTTGCTCGCCACGGTGCCGGTGAACAGGTACGGCCGCTGGGGCACCAGCCCGATCCGGCCGCGCAGCAGCGCGGGATCGAGCTCCCGCACGTCCACGCCGTTGACCAGCAGGCTGCCGCCGGTGACGTCGAGCAGCCGGGGGATCAGCGAGACCAGCGTGGTCTTGCCCGCGCCCGTGCTGCCCACGATCGCGGTGGTCCTGCCCGGCCCGGCGCGGAAGGAAACCCCGCGCAGCACCGGATCCGCGGCACCGGGGTAGCGCAGTTCGACGTCGCGGAACTCCACCTCGCCGTGCCCGGTCACCTCGCGCACCGGGTTTTCCGGCGGCAGCACGGAGGATTCGGTGTCCAGCACCTCGACGATGCGCTCGGCGCAGACCGACGCGCGCGGGATCAGCGTGGCGATGAAGGTCACCATCATCACCGAGGTGAGGATGAGCATCAGGTAGCTCAGGAACGCGACCATGGCGCCCACCTGGAGCTGCCCCTCGGCCACCCGGTGCGCGCCGAACCAGACCACCGCCACGCTGGAGGCGTTGAGCACCAGCATCACGATCGGGAACAGCAGCGCCTGCAACCGGCCCACCCGCAGCGCGGTGTCGGTCAGCGCGGTGTTCGCCTCGGCGAAGCGGCGCGTCTCCACCGGTTCGCGGACGAAGGCGCGGACCACGCGGATGCCGGACAGCTGTTCGCGCAGCACCCGGTTCACCGCGTCGATGCGGTCCTGCATGGTGCGGAAGCGCGGCACCATGCGGACGATGATCAGGCCCATCGCGACCAGCAGCACCGGCACCGCGACCAGCATCAGCCAGGACAGCCCGGCGTCCTCGCGGATGGCCAGCACGATGCCGCCGACGGACATGATCGGCGCGGTGACCAGCATCGTGCAGGCCATCACCACCAGCATCTGCACCTGCTGCACGTCGTTGGTGTTGCGGGTGATCAGCGAGGCGGCGCCGAAGCCGGAGACCTCCCTGGCCGAGAACGCGCCCGCGCGGTGGAACAGCGACGCGCGCACGTCGCGGCCGAAGCTCATCGCCACCCGCGCGCCGAGGTAGACCGCACCGGTGGAGCACAGGATCTGCAGCAGCGTGACGGCGAGCATCCAGCCGCCGACGCGCAGGATGTAGGCGGTGTCCCCGGTGGCCACGCCCTGGTCGATGATGTCGGCGTTCAGGGTCGGCAGGTACAGCGAGCCCATCGTGCCGACCAGTTGCAGGAGCACCACGCCGGTCAGTTCACGCCGGTACGGCCGCAGGTGACCGCGCAGCAGGCGACTCAGCAAGCCCAACCCCCAGGAAGAAACGTTCCGTATCTAACCGCGCCAGGCTACAGTCCCGGTCGGGAAACGCAACTGGGATAAAAGGGGCACTGTGGCAGAGGCGAGGCCGCGCCGCCGGGGCGAACACCTCGAACAGGCGATCTTCGAAGCCGTCTGGGCGGAACTGCTCGACGTCGGTTACGCGAAGCTCACCATGGAGGCGGTCGCCGCGCGGGCCGGGACCAGCAAGCCGGTGCTGTACCGGCGGTGGGCCGGGCGGGCCGAACTGGTGCTGGCGGCGTGGCGGCACCGGCTCCCGGTGTCGCTGGAACTGCCGGACACCGGGACGCTGCCGGCGGACCTGAAGGAGCTGCTCGGCCGGTCGCTGTGCCGGTTCGAGGACTTCTCGCCGGACCTGCTGGCCGGGCTGACCACCGAGACCTTCCGCGATCCGGAGGTGTTCGCCCTGCTGCGCAAGCAGATCGCGAAGGCCGCGCCGGGACAGGCGTTCGAGGCGCTGATCCGACGGGCGGTCGAACGCGGTGAACTCGCCGAGCCGCGGCTGACCCCGCGTGTGCTCGCGCTGCCGCTGGACCTGATCCGCGCGGACGCGGTGCTCTACGGCAGGCAGTTGACCGAGGCGCGCATCGCCGAGATCGTCGACGACGTCTTCCTCCCGCTGCTGCGCGGCCTCGCGGCTCAGTGAGCACCGCGCCCCGGACGCGGGCGGCTACTGTCGGCCCCGTGGTGCGCGACGAACTGGGCAACGAACTGCGGGGCTTCCACCCGGCACTCGGTCCCGAGCCGATGCCGCTCGCGCTGGTGGTGGTCGAATCCGGCGGGCTGGTGCTGCTGATGCTCAACGCCTTCCGCCGGACGTGGGAGCTGCCCGGCGGCATGCTCGAACCGGGGGAGACCCCGGAAGCGGCGGCCCTGCGGGAACTCGCCGAGGAAACCGGCCTCACGGCCACGGCGGCGGAGTTCGCCGCCGTGGCCGAGTTCGCGTTGGTGGCGCCGGTCCGGCGCGAGTTCGCCGCGCTCTACCGGCTCTCGCTGCCCGGCCGCCCGCGGCCGGTGGTCAGCGACGAGGCACTGGACTTCCGGTGGTGGGACCCGGCCACGCCGGTCCCCGAAGCGACGAGCCCGCTCGACGCCGAGATCGCGCGCGTGCTCAGGCGCCGCTGATGTTGACCATCCAGGAAATGCCGAACTGGTCTTCGCAGGCGCCGAATTCGTCACCCCACATCTGCTTTTCCAGCGGTACCGAAACGGTGCCCTTGCCGGACAGCTGCTCCCAGTAACCACGCAGTTCGCCCGAGTCGTCGCCGCTGAGGCTGATGGCGATGTTCGTGCCGGGGTTGTATTCCATGCCGGTCGGCGTGTCCGCGCCCATCAGGGTGAACCCGCCCGGGGTCTCCAGCATGCCGTGCATGATCTTGTCCTGGTCGTGGTCGGCGCCGGATTCCCCGAAGGTGTTCAGCACCAGGTCCCCGCCGAACACCTCGCGGTAGAACTCCATCGCCGCGCGCGCGTTGCCGTCGAAGCTGATGTAGGGATTGAGCCGACTGGGCATCGGAAGCTCCTCTGTTCGTGACGGAGCGCCATACTCGCAGACCGGCCCCGAACCCGACAACGCTCGATCCGGTAACACCCGATTACGGCATTCGGCTCGGGTTTTCACTCCGGAGTGGGTAATTCCCGTGCCTCTCGCTAACGTGGCTGACCCGTTCACTGCCGACCGAGGAGTGTCATGACTACCGCACGTGAGGCACCGGACATCCTTTCCGCCGAATTCGCCGCGGACCCGTACTCGGCCTACCGGATCATGCTCGCCGACCGGCCGCTGATCTGGCACGAGGCCATGTCGAGCTACATCGTCTCCCGCTACGAGGACGTGTCGCGGGCGTTCAAGGAACCGGCCTTCACCACGGACAACTACGACTGGCAGCTGGAACCGGTGCACGGCAAGACCATTCTCCAGCTGAGCGGCCGCGAGCACGCCGTGCGCCGCGCGCTGATCGCGCCCGCGTTCCGCGGCAGCGAACTCGAGCGCCGGTTCCGCCCGGTCATCGAAGCCAACGCGCGCCGGTTGATCGATGCCTTCCGCGACAAGGGATCCGCCGATCTGGTCACCGACTTCGCCCGCCGGTTCCCGATCGGGGTGATCGTCGACATGCTGGGCCTCGACGCGGGCGACCACGACCGGTTCCAGCGCTGGTACACCTCGATCATCGCCTTCCTCGGCAACCTCAGCCAGGACGAGCGGATCACCGCGGACGGCCTGCGCACCCGCGCGGAGTTCGCCGAGTACATGGTGCCGATCATCCGGCTGCGCCGGGAAAACCCCGGCGACGACCTGCTCTCCACCCTGTGCGCGGCCGAGGTCGACGGCACGAGGATGAGCGACGAGGACATCAAGGCCTTCTGCAGCCTGCTGCTCGCCGCCGGCGGCGAGACCACCGACAAGGCGATCGCGAGCATCTTCCAGAACCTGCTGCGGCACCCGGACCAGCTCGCCGCGGTGCGGGCCGACCGGAGCCTGATCCCCCAGGCGTTCGCGGAAACCCTGCGCTACACCCCGCCGGTGCACATGATCATGCGCCAGCCCGCCGAGGACGTCGAACTCGGCGGCGGCGTGATCCCGGCGGGCAGCACGGTGACCTGCCTGATCGGCGCGGCCAACCGCGACAGCCGCCGCTTCGCCGACGCCGACCGGTTCGACATCTTCCGCACCGACCTGCCCACCCACACCGCGTTCTCCGCGGCGGCGAGCCACCTGTCCTTCGCACTGGGACGGCACTTCTGCGTCGGCGCGCTGCTGGCGAAGACCGAGGTGGAGGTCGGCGTGAACCAGCTGCTCGACGCCATGCCGGACCTGCGCTTCGCCGACGGCTTCACCCCGGCGGAGGAGGGCGTGTTCACCCGGGGCCCGGCCTGTCTCCCGGTCCGCTTCACCCCGGCGGCCTGAGCGCGCGGGTGTGGGACCCGGCCGCCGGAACTCGCCCCCCGCACGGCGAGTTCCGGCGAGTCCCACACCCGCGGCCTTCCGCTCCCCGCGCCGGGAGCAGAAGGGTCAGCGCACCCGGCCGAGCGGCGCGGCCCCGAGCGCGCCGGCGACGTGGGTCGGGGTGAAGGTGACCGGCAGGCTCTCCAGCCCGCGCATCCACACCGACGGGTGCCACACCAGCGCGTCCCCCTCGACCGCGAGCGAGACGTCCGGCAGCCGGTCGAGCAGCACCTCGATGGTGGTCCTGGCGATCACCTCGGCCACCTCCGGCGCCGGGTACGGGCAGCCGTGCTCGCCGTGGCCGAAGGACATGTGCGCGTGGTTGCCCAGCGAACCGGCCGAAGAGTCGGGGCGCACCAGCGGATCCGAGTTCGCCGCGGCCAGCCCCATCACCACCAGGTCGCCCGAGCGCACCCGCTGCCCGCCGAGCTGGGTGTCCCTGGTGGCGAAGCGGCCGATGAAGTTCTGCGTCGGCGTGTCGTGCCAGAGCACCTCGTTCAGCGCCTGCCCGACGCTGCCGCGCCCACCGGACAGGGTCATCGCGAACCGCAGGTCGGTCAGCATCAGCCGGATGGTGTTGCCGATCCAGTTCGCCGTCGGCTGCTGCGCGGCCGCGGTGACCACCAGCAGGTCCTGCACGATCTCCTCCTCGGACAGCCCGGCGGGGGAGGCCAGCAGCTGCGAGGGCAGGTCGGTGCCCGGGTAGTCCCGTTTGTACGCCACCAGCGCGCGCATCGCGGCCTGCACCCGCAGGTGCGCGTTCATCGCGTCCGGCCCGACGTCCAGCGAGATCGCCACATCCCGCACCAGCGCCGGGGTCTCCGCCTCCGGCATGCCGTAGATCTTCGCCACCGCCAGCAACGGGATGCGCATCGCGTACTGCGCCACCAGATCCGCTTCGCCGGTCCCGGCGAAGGCGTCGATCAGCCGGTCGGCGATCCGCTCGCAGTGCGCGCCCAGCTCGAACTGGTCCACCGCGGCGAGCGCCTCGCTGATCGCGCCCGCGCGGCGGCGGTGCTCGGCGCCCTCGGTGAACATCACCGACGGGTTGTGCGCCACGTACGGCAGCAGCGGCCAGTCGGCGGGCACGCGCTCCCATTCGTTCCAGCGGCGGGTGTCCCTGGCGAACAGCTGCGAATCGCTGGTGACCTGGTGCATCTCGCGGTACCCGGAGACGAACCACGCCGGGATGTCGCCGTCGAGCAGGATCGGCGCCACCGGCCCGTACTCGTCGCGGATGGCGGCGTAGAGCTTGGCCGGATCGGTGTTGAACTGCGGGCCGTAGAGCCGGACCCGCTCCACCGGGGCGGCCGGCGGCCAGGCGGGGTCGGCGGAGTGGCGGAACTCGGTCATGGTGCGGTCTCCCGGGCGGCTGACAGGGCGGAGAGGTGGTAGAGGTGGTCGACGAGGGCGATCAGGACCTGTTTGGCCGAGGACCGCGCCCGCGCGTCGCAGTCGATCAGCGGGATCCCGTCGGGCAGGGACAGCGCCTCGCGCACGTCGGCGAGGTCGTGCCGCGGCGGGCCGAAGTTGTTGCGGGCCACGATGAACGGCGTGCCGTGGTGTTCGAGGCGGTCGATCGCGTACCACGAGTCGGCCAGCCGCCGGGTGTCCACCAGCACCACCGCGCCGAGGGTGCCGGAGAACAGCCGGTCCCACAGGAACCAGAACCGCTCCTGGCCGGGCGCGCCGAACAGGTAGAGCACCATCTTCTCGTCCAGGCTGATCCGGCCGAAGTCGAAGGCCACCGTGGTGGTGGTCTTGAACCGGGCCCCGGCGTTGAAGTCCACCCCGGCGCCGGCCTGGGTCATCGTCTCCTCGGTGCTCAGCGGCCGGATCTCGCTGACCGAGCGGACCATCGTGGTCTTGCCGACGCCGAAGCCGCCGACCACCACGATCTTCAGCCCGTGCGCGGCGGTGCCGTGCAACGGGGTGCGGGCGGACGGCCCGGCGGCTGCTTCAGAGATTGCGGAGTCCAACGAGCACCTTCTTCAGGAATTCCAGCTCGGGCAGATCGGTCCCCGGCCCGACGGCGGCGGGGTGGCGGGCGGAGACGAGGCCGGCCCGCAGCAGGTCGGCCACCAGGATGCGGACCACGCTCACCGGCAGCCCGAGTTCCGAGGCGAGTTCGACCACCGAGGTCGGGTGGCGGCCCAGCTGGAGGATCCGCACGTGTTCGGACTGCCTGCCCGCCGAGGGGTCCGCTTCGCTGACGATCAGCGTGACCAGGTCGAGGTCGATCTCCCCGGGCCCGCTGCGCCCGCCGGTGACGGTGTAGAGCCGGTCGGGGTTCTCGTCCTCGAGCGGGCTCCGGTTCATGTCAGCGCGCTGGGCTGCGCATGCCGGGGTGGAGCGGTCAGGTAGCCGCCGATCTGCTCGACCAGCTCGTCCATGTTGTGGCCGATCAGCCCGACGTCGGCGTCCTCGCCGGCGATCACCGCCAGGTGCGCGCCGTCCCCGGCGTCGACGATGAACAGGATGCCGCCGTGGAACTCGGTCATCGAGTTGCGCACGCCGCCGGAACCGTCGCCGAACTCCATCGACGCGCCGTAGCACAGCGACTGCACACCGGCCGCGATGGCGGCCAGCTGGTCGGCCTGGTCGGTGCCGAGGGCGGCGGTGTGGCACAGCTTGAGCCCGTCCCTGGACAGCACCAGCGCGTGACGGGCGCCGGGCGTGTTCCGCACCAGGTTCTCCAGTAACCATTCGAGGCTCGGATCAGTCGTGTTCATCGAGTGTCGGGGCGGCCCGCCCCGCGCTCCCCTCTGCTCATCGGTGGGTGGACGGCGGGAATCACCGGTCTTCGCCGGTTTCCTTGCGGGTGCGCCCGGCCTGGTAGGCACCGAAGCGGGAGCCGGAGTCCGGCCGCGGGCGCGGCATGTCGCCACGCGGCGCGGGGGAGGGGCGCGACGCGGCCAGCGTCTGCCCGCGCGGGCGTTTGGGCAGCGCGCTTTCGGCCTGTTCGAGGGCGGGCGCGCCGACGGTGGCGGGTTCGGGCAGTTCACGCGGGGCTTGGTGCCGCGGGGTCAGTTCGAACGGCTCGTGCCGGATCTGGGTGATCAGCCGGCTCGGGATGCGCAGCACCACGCCGGTGCCGCCGCGCGAGGACGGGCGGAAGAACACGTGCAGTTCGTGCTTGCGGGCCAGGCAGCCGACCACGGCCAGGCCGAGCCGGGTGCCGGTCAGCGTGGTCAGGTCCAGCGGGGTGGTGGTGGACACGGCCGCCTCGGCGCGGGTCAGCGCCTGCGGTTTCATGCCGAGCCCGCCGTCCTCGACGGTGACCACCACGCCGTTGTGCAGGTCCTCGACGTAGATGTGCACCTCCTCCGACGGCGCGGAGAACCGGGTGCCGTTGTCCATCAGCTCGGCCAGCGCGTGCATCACGTCCTCGGCGGCGTACCCGGCGACCGCGGCGGCGCTGGTCGAGTGGATGCGGATGCGCTGGTAGGCACCGATGCGGCCCATCGCCCCGCGCAGCACGCTCTCCATCACGATCGGCTTGGTCCAGCGGCGGCCGGAGCGGGCGCCGGTGAGCACCGCGATGCTGTCGGCGAGCCTGCCGGCCTGCGCGGTGCTGTGGTCGAGCACCATCAGGTCGCCGAGGAATTCCTCGGAGCAGCGGTTCTGCAGTTCGCGGATGTTGGCCAGCATGCTGGTCGCCAGCGCCTGCACGCGCCCGGCGGCGTTGGCGCAGGCGGCGGTGGCCGCGGCCCGGCGGCGCTCGCCGACGCTGATCTCGTAGATCACCGAGCGCAGCAGCCGCGCGTGGTTTTCCCCCGGCGGGCGCGGGATCTCGGCGAACACGGTGTCCACCGAGGCGCCGTCGCGCAGCAGCGACACCGCGGCGGGCACGGTCTGGTCGACCAGCCTGGCGAGCTCGGCCTCGTGCGCGTCGGTGGCACCGCGGGCCCGGTGGACCTCGGCGCGGGCCCGCTGGAGTTCGCCGTGGTGGTGGACCGCCGCGAAGGCGGCGGCGCAGAGCAGCACCCCGGTGATCGCGGCGATGGTGAGCACGGGCCCGTGCGCGCCGGTGGGCACGACCGCCGCCACCCACCACCACAGCCCGCTCACCACCACGGCGGTGACCAGCGCGGCGATCAGGGCTTGGCCGAACGGTCCCCGCGCCGCGCGAAGACGAACAGGCGGCTGTTCCGACATAGCTCAGGTCCTCGTCGTTCGTGGGTGATTCTCGTACCGGGCGCGACCGCATTGTTTTGCGGCCGGGGTGCTGAAGTCGAATGCGGGAAATCGTGGCAGGGATGGTAGTACTCCGCCACCGGCCGGACCAGGCCGGGTGGGGTTTCTTTCCACTCTGGGCCATCCGAGTGAAATTCAAATACACCTGATCGAGGGACACTTTTTACGGAGCGGGCCGTCAGTGCGGAAATGCTCCGTTCGCGCTATTAAGCCACCCCGATGAAGATCAAATCCCGACTTGATCATGGCGGGGGCTCTTCGTCGGTGTCGCGAGCGCGCGCCTGCGTCGGGATCGTCAGTACGCGGAACTCAACGGCCGACGGTGCGCCCGAGGTGCGGTTGATCTTGAGCGCGCCTTGCCGACCCGCGGTCCGATGTGGGCAGCGGTTCGGTGTATCGCCAAAGTAGAATAAGGAATCGTCGGGTGAACGTGGCGTTCAGTGTGTATTTCGAAAGGTTCACATTTATTTTCCAATGGGTATTCCACGCCGTTCCGGCGATCGCGTTGTGCCAGGAGAGCGCGACCACGATCCGGTCGTCGCGGGGGCGTGGATGCTTCGTGGTGGACGTGATCGCCTCTGACTGCGGCAATCAACGCACCGCTTGCGTGGCCCCTCGTAGACTGTGGGGACCGCGTTGACCCTGCCGATCCGAAGGGGCGAGCGAGTGAACGGTCATGACACAACGTTTCCGGCAAGCAGCTTTCTTGCGGGCTTGCCCGCCGGTGCGAGGATGGCACTTTTGGAACTCGGAACGCTGAGACAGTTCGACGGCGACCGGGTGCTGCTGCGCGAGGGCGAAGTGTCCTCGCACCTGTTCCTGCTGCTCGACGGCTGTGTGAAGGTGACGGCCATGACTCCCGAAGGCAAACTGGCCTTGCTCGCCATCCGGGTCGGCGGAGACTTGATCGGCGAACTCGCGAGTATGGACGACCAGCCCAGGGTGGCGACGGTGACCACCGCTGGCCCGCTCCGCGCCCGGTTGATCAAGCAAGCGGACTTCCACTACTTCCTGTCCCAGTTCCCCGACGCTTCCCGGGCCGTGAGCCGAAGCGTGGGTGCGAAACTCCGCTGGGCCACGCGACGCCGGATTGACTTCAGCGGGTGTGAGGTCCGGGTTCGGCTGGCCCGCGTGCTCGCCGAACTCGCGGCTGGCTATGGGCACCGAGAGGCTGACCGGATAGTGATCGGTGTAGCGCTCACACAGCCCGAACTGGCGGCGCTGGTCGGCGCGGCCGAACCGACGGTGCACAAGGCACTGGCCGAGGCGCGTCGTGCGGCCATCATCGACACCGGTTACCGGCAGATCATCGTCCTCGACGCTGAACGGCTGCACGCGGTGGCCGGCGTCGACTAGCGTCTTTCAGGACACAGCGATCATCGCCAGCAACGCCAGTCCGCTCGTGAACATGGCCGCGGTTCCGGACAACGCCCGCCGGACGTGCCGGTGCTTGATCATCGCGAGATCCGCCAGCAGGCGGGCGAGTTCGTGTGCCTGCTCGCACTGCGCTCGAAGAGGCACCTCGGCAATCTGCGCATTGCCGGCGGCAACGCTCGGGAAGGCGAAACGATTGAGGGGTGAAGGCGCTTTCGTCCGCGGCCGCAATGCCTGGATCAAGTGAAAACCCGAGAGTGCGTAGCCGATTCCGAACGCACCGAGCAGAGCGAAGGCGAGGACCTGTACCGCAGGCGAGTGGCCGCGGCTGAGGAGCAGGCCTGCTTGCGCCGTCGTCAGCGCGGTGATCATGCTTTGCGCGGCGATCAGGGTGCGTACCTTCTCGTCCGCGTGCTGAACAGCTCCTTGAAAGAAGGTAACAGTTGTGAGCGCGGTGGTGAGTTCACCGGTGCCGTCGGCTAGCCGTGACGTGGTCGCTCTTCTCCCCATGACTGGCATGTTCTCCTCCGTTCTCTCTGATACGCAGCATGCGCTTCCGCCGCGTGGCTGAACCGATCGAAAGCTGGTTTTCGGGCACTCGGTGCGGTGAGGCCTCCCACCGGAAGATCCCGTCATTCGACGAGGTGCGGCGCGGAGCGATATGAGATCCCTGGACGAGGATCGCGCTCCGGGTGGGTGGTGCCGGAGAACGCCTGGACAACGGGAGAATCCGCTGAACCAGCAAGAGTGGCCTAAGGACACCCTGGTCGCCCGGCTCAGCCCGCGGGCACGCCGGGAACTGCTCGAACTGGGTGCTTTGTCGACCTTCGGCGCGCGGCAGACCGTACTGCGGCAGGGCGCGAGCAGTCATCACGTCTTGGTGATCCTCGCCGGTCACGTGAAGGTGCGGGTCGACACCGAGTTCGGTGGCCCGGTCCTGCTCGCCCTTCGAGGTCGCGGTGACTTGCTCGGTGAGATGTCCGTGTTCGAGAGCCTTCCCCGATCGGCGAACGTGGTCACCTGTTCCACCGTTCAGGCCCGGGTTATCCGGGACGCCCGATTCCACGAGTTCCTGGATCGATACCCGGAAGCCTGGGCCGTTGTCGCGAGGGGACTCAGCGAACGCCTGCGCTGGGCGAATCGGCGCCGTGCCGACTTCGTCGCTTGTCCGGCGCCGGTTCGGGTCAGCCGGGTCCTGGCCGACATCGCTCAGCGATACGGAGAGCGGACCGACGCCGGCTGGGACCTTGACGTTTCGCTCACCCAGTTGGAGATCGCGTCGTTGGCCGGGGTAGCACTGGCCACCCTGGAGAAGGCACTGCAGGTCATGCAGGGCCACGGGCTGGTACGTCGGCGCTACCGACGGATCGTGGTCGAGGATCTGGGTGGACTATGCCGTTTCGGTGAGTTGGACCGCGAAAACCCGTATCAATACGGGGTCGGCGGTCCCGATGTGGCACAGAGTTAGGCGATCCGTTCGAACCGATCTGGCAGAGGGAGGACACGTTGCCGGCAAGAGGTGAGTTCTCACGTGTGCTGTTGCTGGCCGTCGACGCGTGGCGGTACGGACCGCGTGATGACCGAGCGCAGTTCGATCTTCAGGAGGCACTCGCGGAAGCGATGGATGTCGCGGCGGCGACGGCGGGCCTCGACCAGTCGGAATGGCGGACACAGGAAGCAGGTGACGGCTTCCTCGCGGTGGTGGCGGACAGCAGTGCCGAACCGACGATCATCGACCAGTTCGTCCGCCTGGTCGACGAGTGGCTGGCGAAGTACAACAAGCCACGCCTGGCGGACGCCCGGTTGCGCTTGAAGATCGCCGTCCACCACGGGGTGGCGGTGGAGGCGCGACTCGGCTTCGCCGGTCAAGGCGTCGTTCATGTGTGCCGATTGTGTGACTCCGCACCGGCCCGGAAAGCGCTGGAACGGATCCCCGAGGCAAATCTCGTCCTGGTCGTGTCCGAACTCGTCGCCGAGACGGTTCACCAGTGGCACACCTCATTGGTGGGCAGCGAGTTCCTCAGGATCTCGATCGACTCGGAGCAAAAAGGTTTCCACGCGGTCGCCTGGCTGAGGGTGCCCGGTGTACCTCCGGAGAAAATCGCCTCTTTGCTGGGAGGCGAAGGCGACACTCAAGAAAGCATGACCGTTGCGGCCAAGATGGACGGGGGTACGCCGGTCGGCCAGGTCATGTTCGACGACATTCTTGTTCGAACTCTTGAAACGGCAGAACTCCCCATTTCGGGGAAGCGGCGGACGACATCCGGCGAGGTCCTTTTCGAATTGACGTCGAGAACGTCCTGGACGCGCCTTCTCGGGCCAGGTGTCCGGGCCCTCGATGGGGTGCTGCGTGCGCGATTCCCCGGCTCGCTCATATCACTGGGGGTTACCATCGACGACGAGGCTGTTGCTCGCGAGTTAGCTGGCTCCTGCCGGATCGAGGAAACCGCCGTCGGTGCGCGTAGAAGCGGTTTGGTCATCATGGTTTCCGATCAGGTGTACAACGCTGTGGTGCGAGACGGCGGCCTTTCGGTGCAAGCGGATGCCTACCGGCGTGCTGAGGGCGATTTCACCGCCTGGGTCCGGGTGACTGGCGAGTCGATGCCGCCGCCCCCTCCTTCGCCGGAGAGGAGTGGGCGCGGTCCCCTGTTCATCTCCGAGATCGGGAAGGTCAACGGAACGGTGAGTCAGATCGGTGAAGTCCGTGCTGGTTCGATTCAATTCGGGGACAACTACGGTCGAAAGGGGCGAGACCGGTGAGCGATTCAGCAGCCGCGTCGGCGCCCGCGTCGGCTGGAGCCCACGCGCCGGGGAGTTCGGCGATGGGTGCTGAGGCAGCCGGAGGCAAAACGGAACCCGGCCAAGGGCAGGTCGAGGAAACCCCGGGCGAACAGGACCGAGGGCTCAGCGAAGCCTACACCCGAGGGCAGCGGTTCCTGTCGGAAAGCGCGGTCATGTCGCGGTACACGACAATAATCGGCGAGGCAGAGGCACGAAGTCTGCACATCGGCGACAACGTGTACATCGGAAGTTCCCTGTCGCGGACGTCAGGTTCGGTGCCAGCTGATGTACTGGCTTGGACCAAGGCGCGCTACGTGCCGGTCTCGCGGTACGACGAGATGTTCGACGCGCTGGGTTCGCGACGGGTCATTTTCATTCGCGGCCTGCCGGGCACGGGTAGAGCCACCACGGCTCTGCACCTACTCGATCGCGTCACGGGTGGAAAGGTCTTCCGCTTGGACAGCGGCGAAAAAGTCGAAAGCTTGACTGATCGGGAACTGCCTCATGAAGAGGCTGGATACGTCATTGAACTGACACGCCGGGTCGGCAACTCCCTGACTGAAGTGCACCTGGAGAAGTTGCGCGATCAGTTGGAGGAGAAATCTTCCTACTGCGTGCTGATCGGGGAGACCGACCCGCGACACGATGGCGCGTTCGGCGGGTACGCGTTCCCCTGCGTCGCGCCCGAACCCGGGGACTTGCTGCGGGCACACATCATCGAAGAGATTCGCGGCGATGAAACAGCCGGGTTCGAGGAAAAGCTCAGCGGGCTGATCCGCGCGAAGTGGGTCTCGGCCGCGCTGGGAACCGCACCGCGGCCGATCGAGTCGGCCCGGATGGCGGCGTTGCTGGCTGAACACGCCAGGGGCGGGGTGACCCGGGAAGAGGTTGAGCGTGAGGCCGACGGGTTCGCCTATGATCAGGTGGCGGAATGGTTTGCCGCGTTACAGGCGTTACGCCCGGGCGAGGACCTGGACGAAGCGCTCCGGCTCGCGGGGTTCCGAATCGCGCTCGCGGTGTTGAACGAGGCGCCCTTCAACGTCGTGGCCGAGGTCGCTGCGTTGTTGAGCCAGTTTTTCATCGACGCGATGGGCACGGTGCGCACGCGCCGCACTTCGCTGTTCTCCGATGACCAGGAGACGCGGTTGCCGGCGCTTCGTGCGCACCTCGTCAACGGGTACGCGGTCTTCGACAAGGTCAGGGTCGCGACCGAACTCCTGGCGTTCCAAGACGATCGGTATCCGATCACGATCCTCAAGTACGTCTGGCGCAACCATCACCACTTGCGGGCGGAGATGGTGCGCTGGTTGATGAAGTTGAGCAAGCACACGGTAACGGCGGTGTGGGTGCGATCCGCCCAGGCCGCCGGGTACCTTTGCTCGCTGGACTTCTCCTACGCGTTCAGCAAGGTGATCGTGCCGGGTGCCCGAGCCGAATACTCGAGGAAGGCCTGGCAGCGGAAGATGTTCGCGGCGCTCGCGCTCGATCAGGCAGGCCAGGACGGCGAGTTGCGAGCCGCCATCGACGAGCGGCTGTGTGAGTGGCGCAGGCGTGGTTTGTGGGGGGAACGCTGGACGGCTGCCGCGGCCTGGGGGTTCACCTTGGGGCGGGAGTCACCGGAACGTGCGTTCGAGGAATTGCGTGTGCTCGGGACGCAGTCCGAGCTGCGGGTCCCAGTGGACGAGGACGAGGCAGCCGACGTCGTACTGATGCACATCGCTGGCCGCAGCTTGGCGAGATTGCTCGCAGGCGGCGCCGTGCGAGAGGCCCTGGCGCGTATCGAGGTGTGGAACACGAGTGGCCGCAGCAGTCTGCGGAGACTTGCTGTCACTTCGCTGGCTTACGCTGCCAACCTTGACAGCTATGAGCTAGCTTACTTGCAGCTCCCGGTGAGCGGAAGGTCGGTGATGCGTCCCGGATCGGAACGCTGGCCGTTGCTGTTGGTGCTCCAGGCCGACGACCCCG
Organism: Amycolatopsis sp. 195334CR; assembly: GCF_017309385.1. Lineage (NCBI taxonomy): Bacteria > Bacillati > Actinomycetota > Actinomycetes > Pseudonocardiales > Pseudonocardiaceae > Amycolatopsis > Amycolatopsis sp. 195334CR. Next base: position 194,184 of record NZ_JAFJMJ010000004.1, read on the forward strand.
GCTTGACCGAGCCCATCGCCAATCTCATTCGAGGTCTTCTTCGCAGCACGGAGGGCGAGCGGACAGCCAGGGAATTCCTCCGCAAGTGGTTTCGCGCGGCCGAGTTCGACGCGGAGTGCATGGGCGTGCTGGTGAAGTTCCTCCCCAATGTCGTACATGACCAGAACGACACGCAGCGGCTGTGCTACTTGATCGAGTGGACGCGGACGAGCTGGGAGGACCCGCTGCGAGACGACGTAGCGAAGGACCTGGTCGCGGCCGTTTCGCCGGAGAACGAGAAGGAGCCGACTTCATGACCGAGGGACAGCAGGAAGCCAACAAGGTCGGTGAGCCGGGCGATGTCTCGTATCCTGTCTGGGAGCGCGCGGCGGGTGAATCCCGCACTGACGACGGTGGAGTCGCACGGGCCGAATCCGCGGCATACGCGCCGATTTCCAAAGAGCGGCACCTCCGGCGGTTCGAGTTCCTCTTTCGACGGCCGCCGGTTCGAGCGTGGGTGGCCAGGGTTTTCGTCCTGTCCACCGGAGAGTTGCGTGTCTTCGCCCCGGACGAGCAGCCGACCACCGGCGAGCTGTTGTGGAGCGGGTACCGGACGATGTACGACGTCGATCTCTCCCGGCGGCGGCTGGCGCTCGAACTCTCCGTGCCCAGCAAGGGTGATGCCTTCGCGTTCCGTGCGAATGTCGATCTGCGGTGGAAGGTCGAGGAGCCGAGGAAGGTGGTGGCGGAGGGGATCACCGATATCCGCAGGCTGGTCGTTCCGTTGTTGTTGCAAGTCCTGCGAAAAGCGACGCGGGACCAGCAGGCTGCGAGTGTCCAGGACGCTGAGGACCTGGCGAACGAGGAACTGAGAGTGAGAAAGAAGCAACTCGGCTCGGAGTACGGGATCTCGGCGGAGGTGTTCGTGCGCCTGCGAATGGATGAACAGTGGGAACGGGGTGTTCGGATGAAGTCGGAGGTGGCCACATATCGGGCCATTATCGCCCGAGGAGATCTGGACCAGTTCGCGCTTCACCTCGCACAGCGCCCCGGAGACGTGGAAGACGTGCTCAAAACCCTGGTCAGCGAGCGTGATTCCCATCGTCACGATCTCTTCGAATTCATCGCCAAGCTTCTGAAGTCGGGTGCGCTCGAGCGGTGGCAGGTCGATGACAAGGTCAACGACGCATTGAAGTGGCTGCAGGAGTCCGCCGATCGTGTCATTTACGGGACTGACGACGCGCACCGGTTTTCTGTGAAATCGAGGAAGTCCGAATCCGGTGTGAACGGGAGGAAGGGCAGGAATTAGTGTGTCCGGTCTCGCCGAGGGGTTCTTCGGATTTGTCCTCTTTGTCGCGCTGACCTGTCTTGTCGTGAGGTTCGTGCTGCCGGTCGTATTGGCAGTACTGATTGAACCGCTGCGTGGCGTTGTCCTGGTGGTAGCCGCTGTTCTGGTGCTGCCGGAGTACTGGGTTAGTGCCGCCAGCCGACGTCGTCATGGTTGTCCTCCGGGACTCGCGTATCTGTACGGCAGCGTCGTCGGCTGGATGGCGGCGATCGCCTGCCGCGCGGTTGGCGTGGTGTGCGAAGGGATGGCGAATGTCGCGAAGATCGTGCATCCGGCCCTGATAGGGCTGGTTGCCGCGTCGTGGCAATTGTTGCGCCTGGTGAGCTGACGGGGTGGATAACCGGTTGCCGCGCCGTGGCGGGCGGGGTTAGGGTCGGCGCACTCTGAAGATCAACGCTTCCCGGGAACCATGCCGCAGATGGGGAGCAGGCCCGCGAAGGGCACGGAGGGGCGGCGCCGTTGTTGTCCTGCCCTCCGGAGGTAACCCCCATGAAGATCGGTCTTGGCCTGCCCGTCGACGAACCCGCCGTGCTGGTGGACTGGGCGCGGCGCGCGGACGCCGGCCCGTTCCGCACGCTCGGCCTGCTCGACCGGCTGGTGTTCGGCAACCCCGAGCCGCTGGTCACGCTGGCGCACCTGGCCGCCGCCACCTCGCGCGTCCGGCTGCAGACCGAGGTGCTCATCGCGCCGCTGCACAACACCGCGCTGCTGGCCAAGCAGTCGGCCACGCTCGACCGCCTGTCCGGCGGCCGGTTCACCCTCGGCATCGGGGTCGGCGGCCGCGCGGACGACTGCTTCGCCGCGGGCATCGACATCCGCACCCGCGGCCGCCGGCTCGACGAGCAAATGACGCTGCTGCACCGGATCTGGGCCGGGGAGCCGTACGGTTCCGGTGCCGGTCCCATCGGCCCGTCGCCGGTCACGCCCGGCGGTCCGGAAGTGCTGTTCGGCGGGTTCGCCCCGGCCGCCATCGACCGGGTCGGCCGCTTCGGCGACGGCTTCCTCGGTGCCGCGCTGCCACCCGCCCTGATGGCGGATCGGTTCCAGCAGGTGCGGGATGCGTGGCGGAAGTACGACCGTCCCGGCGAACCGCGGTTGATCGCACAGGTCAATGTGGCGCTCGGGCCGGACGAAACGGTCGAACAGGCCCGCCGGAACATCCGGGCCTACTACGCGTTCAGCGGTCACGCCGACCACATCGCCGGCGCCCTGCTCGCCACCCCTGACGCGATCCGTGACGCCGCGAAGTCCTATTCGGACATCGGGGCCGACGAGGTGATGCTCTACTGCTGGTCCTCGGACACCGGCCAGGTCGGCCGGCTCGCCGACGTGGTGTCCTGAACGGCGGCACCGCCGGTTTCCTCGCGGGCCCGGCGCAGCATGCTCACGAAGTCGCTGCCGCCGGTGCCCTTGCCCTCGCCGCGTTCGAACCGGGTGATGTACCGCCCGGTCAGGCCGATGTGCCTGCCCCGGAGGTCGGTGAGGGTGCGCACGGCCGCGTTGTACGACTCGGTCAGCGGCGGGTGCCCGGCGGTGCCGGCGTAGTCGCGAATGGACGGTCCCGCGCCGAGGTCGTGCAGGAAGCGCCGGTGCGCCTTCGGCATGGACCGGCGCATGCCGCCCAGGAACCCGGCGGTGAGCGGGTCGTCGTGCACGATGCCGAGCCCGGTGTCGAAGGCCTGGATCAGTGAGCTCTGCGCGGCGCTGCCCCCGGCGAGCACGCAGGGGGCGGCGCCGGTCCCGTCGAGCGTCACGCCGTCCCAGCCGGTGAGGAAGCGGCGCACCCGGTGGTAGAAGACGTACGGGTCGCACCAGCGCTCGACGTCGAGAAAGGCGCGTATGGTGCGGTCGAGCACCAGCCGCAGGTCGGTGAGGCAGGAGGTCAGCCGCGCGGCGTCGTCGCCCGCGACGGCCTCCTGCCCGTCGGCGAGCAGTTTCAGCGCGGGCGCGCCGGTCAGTTCGACCCCGGCGGTGGCCAGGTAGAACCACTTCTCGTCGACGCCGCCGAGAAAGGTGACCTGGGTGTCGATGTTGTCCATGCCCAGCGGCCGGGCGGGATCGAGGCGCCGCCAGTTCGCCAGCACGATCGACGCGTGCGCGATGATCGGTGGCCGGTCCAGTTCGGCGGCCAGGCGGTGCAGGGGCCGCGCGAGCACGGCGGGCACGTTCGACGTGGGTGGATCGGCGGCCCAGACGTGGGCGTTGGCGAGGCAGACGAGCAGCAGCATCGCCCGCTCCCGCTCGGCGTCGGTGGTCAGTCCCTCCGGCGACAATTCGGGCAGCGCGGCCACGGCCTCTCGCATCCGGCCGGTCATCAGCCGCGCGCCGATGTCGCGGGCCGCGTCTTCCCACGGCCCGAAGTACGGCGGCAGCCGGTCCAGCGGGTCGGCCGCGGGCAGGAAACCGCGGTGTTCGTCGATGCCGTAGTCCCGCAACGCCTTCAGCGTCCTTGCTGCCATGGTGCCGATGCTATGATCCTCCGCGTGACTGCCGGGTCGGCCCAGAGCCAAGAGCGGATGAGGATCCCGGCCGCGCCGTGATCACCCGGCGGGCCAGGGGCCCGCCACCTCCGTGCGTTTTCCCGTTCCTCGGGACTGCGTGGAAGGAGGTGATCACATGTCCCAGAACCAGGTATGGCAGGACTTCCTCGCTGAGCACGGCCAGGGCAGCGTTGTCGACGGCACCGTCGCCTCGGTGGTTCCGTTCGGCGCCTTTCTCGAGGTGGCGCCCGGAATCCACGCCCTGCTGCACGCGTCCGGCTGGACGGCCGAACCGGCCGTCGGCGCGTCGCTGTCGGTGCGCATCCTCGATATCGACGAGGAGAAGCAGCGGCTGAGCGTGGCTCCCGCCTGATGAGCGGTGCGGGGGCAGATTGAGGCTGCCCCCGCACCTCCCGCAGTTTAGAGGTGCGACAGCGCGAAGGCGGTCAGGAAGCCGGTCACGGTGATGATGCCGTTCCACAGGTGCGCGCTCTCGAACGCCTCCGGGATCATCGTGTCGGCGATCATCGCCAGGATCGCGCCGCCCGCGAGTGCGGTGATCGCGGCCAGCACCTCCTCGGGCACGCCGCCGAGCAAGCCGTACCCCAGCATCGCCGCGCCACCGCTGATCAGCGCGATCCCGGCCCACAGCGCGAACACGTACCGCGCGCTCCGCCCGGCGCGCCGCATACCGGACGCACTGGACAGACCCTCGGGCACGTTGCTGATGAACACCGCGGCCACGGTCACCGCGCTGACCGAACCGCCGCCGAGCAGGCTGGTGCCGATCACCATCGACTCCGGCACGCCGTCGAGCAACGCGCCCAGCGCGATCGCGGTGCCGGACCCGCTCTGCTCGGTTTCGCTGGGCTGCTGGTCACCGGAGCGCTTGCGGTGCCGGGCACCCCGGCGCGCCAGCACCACGTTCGCGAGCGTGTAGAGCACGGCCCCGCCGAGCGCGCCCGCGGCGGTGGGCAGCAGTCCGCCTCGTTCGTGTGCCTCGGCGATCAGTTCGAACGAGACCGCCGAGAGCAGCACGCCGCTGCCGAAGGCCATCACCGCGGCGACGATCCCGGCGGGAATCCGGATCAGGTACCCGAGCAGCGCACCGCCCAGCAGCGCCGATCCGGCGAGCAGGCCCCAGCCGCCGGCGGCGAGCAGTTCCGGCATGCGGGTTCCTCCTTGCTCGTCCCTCCGGCGCACCGTACCCGCCCGCGGCGGAAAATGCCGTGCCACGGGCCGCCGGACGGGTTAGCTTCGCGGGCATGAAAGATCATCCGGAGGGCGAGGTCGACCTGCGGCCGGTGCTGCGCGACTGGGGGATCGACGCGGTCGTGCTCGACTACGCGGCGGTCGGTTTCGGTGACTACCACTGGCTCGCCACCGCTGCGGACGGCCGTCGCTGGTTCGTCACCCTGGCCGACCTGGCCAACAAGGTCCACTGTGGACTCGGCGTGGTGGCGGCCGGGGCCGGGCTCCGCCGGGCGATGGACACCGCCTGGCACCTGCGGCACACCGGACTGGATTTTGTCGTGGCGCCGGAGAAAACTACTGGCGGGGACACGGTCCGGCCGGTGGGGGGCCGGTACGCGGTGAGCGTTTTCCCTTTGCTGGACGGGTCTTCCGGTGATTTCGGGGACACGCCGCGGGGTTCGGTGGTCGATCTGCTGGCGACCCTGCACGGTGTCGCGCCGCCCGAGTGCGTGCCCGTGCTCGAACCTGATCTCGCGCTGCGTTCGCGGCTGGAAGGGGCGTTCGGTGAGTTGGACTGCCCGTGGGACACCGGTCCGTACGGCGAATCCACGCGGGAGTTGCTGGCCGGTCACCAGGACGGGCTGCGGCGCCGGCTGGCCGAGTTCGATCGCCGGATCGCCGAGCTGAGCCCCGAGCGGGTCGTCACGCACGGTGAGCCGCATCCCGGCAATGTGCTCTGGTCGGGGGAAGACCGGCACCTGCTCGATTGGGACACCGTCGGCCTCGCGGTCCGGGAGCGTGATCTCGCCTTCGCCACCGCGGAGGAGTTGGAGCGGTACGAGGAGCTGACCGGGCACCGGCCCGATCCGGCGACGTTGTCGACTTACCGCCTGCGCTGGGATCTTGACGAGGTGGCCATCTACGTCGAACTGTTCCGGCAACCGCACGCGCGGACCGAGGACACCGGGCTCGCCTGGGCGGAGCTGGCCGAGATCGTGGCGAAGCTCTAGACCCGCTCGATGTGGGCGCGGACGTGGGTGCCCGCCGGGTCGAGCCAGCCCTTCGACGCGGCGTAGGCGAGCATGCCGTCGAATCGGGTGGGCCAGTCGTCGGCGGTGCGGCCGTCCGCCAGCTTGCGCAGGGCGTCGACGGATACGTGGACGTGCTCGCCGCCGTCGTCGAGCTTGCCGAGGTCGTGCTCGGCGAGCACCTCGGGCAGCCGGTCGTCCGCGCTGACCTCGACGTGGAAGCGGGTGCAGTCGTCGGGATCGGCGAGGTCCGGGCCGGACTGGGCGATCAGCAGGCGCATGATTCCAGCGTAGGCTGGGGAGCGCGGGGAACGCCTTCCGGTTTGCTCTTGACTGATTACATTTGCATCTGGTGGACGCCGGACGGCGCTGCCTACGCTCGCCCGCATGATCAGGCGAATCGGTGCGCTGGTCGCGGCGCTGACCGTGCTGTCCGGAAGCGCGGTGGCCCAGGCGCTGCCCGCGGTGAACATGGAAGCGGTGCTCAAGGCCGCGCAGATCGACCCCCGGCGCGCGGATTCGGCGGTGACGCCGGGTAGCGGGGACAGTGTGCTGGCGGTGGAACAGGCCCTCACGGACGAGGGACTCCTCGCCGCTGAGTACGTCGACGGGCACTTCGGCACGAAGACCGTCGAGGCGTACGCGGCTTTCCAGCGAGCGCAGGGTTCCAGCGGCCTCGACGCGTCGGGTTTCCCGGGGCGGGCGTCGTTGCTGAAGCTCGGTGAGCAGCGGTTCTCCGTGACGCGGACGCTGGTGCCGGGCGCGAAAGTGACCTACCGCGGTGCGTTGATGAACGCGCGGACCAAGGCGATGCTGGTGGCGGCCGAAGGCAGGATGGGGCACGCGCTGGTGGTCACGCAGGGTTCGTACAACCCGGGCGGCGACCCGACTTCGGCGGGCACGCACGACGGCGGGGGCGTGCTGGACATCTCGGTCAGCGGGGTGACGCCGGTGAACGTGGTGCGAGAGCTGCGGACGGTCGGCTTCGCGGCGTGGTACCGGACTCCCGCGCAGGGTGACTGGGAGGCGCACATCCACGCGGTCGCCCTGGCCGACCCGGACCTCTCACCCCCGGCGCAACACCAGGGCGGCGACTACTACCTGGGGCGAAACGGCCTGGCCAACCGCGGCCCGGACGACGGGCCCCCGGTGACCCCGAAACGCACCTGGGAGGAGTACCGCCGAGTCACCGCCGGAAGCCTGCCGGGAGTCTCGGCGGAGCAGTAGTCGGAAGTTGCCGGACCCCGGCGAAGCAGAATTGCGAGGCCTGCCGGGTTGCTCGGCGGACCGGTTGCGCGAGGCCTGCCGGGAGCCTTGGCGAACCAGTAGTGTTCGGATCATGATCCGTCACACGGTTGCCTTCCGGCTTCGCCACGCACCCGGCTCGGCCGAGGAGCGCGAGTTCCTGACCGCCGCGCTCGTGCTCGCCGACATCCCCGGGGTGCAGCGGTTCGAGCAACTGCGCCAAACCAGCCCGAAGAACGACTTCCGCTTCGGCTTCTCGATGGAGTTCGCCGATCAGGCCGCGTACACCGGGTACAACGAGCACCCGGTGCACACGGCCTTCGTGGCGGACCGCTGGCTGACCGAAGTCGACGACTTCCTCGAAATCGACTACGAACCCCTCGCCTGACGGACACGAATGCGGCTTTCGGAAACGCCCCGAAAGCCGCATTCGTGTCCAGGCGGCGAGCCGTAGGCTGGGGCCGGTGCCGGACGAACCGCCCCTCGCCACGGAGCGGACGTCGGTTCTGCTCGCCGAGTACACCGCGTTGCGCGCCGAGGTCGCGTCCCGGTCGGCGGCCCAGCACACCCTGATCAACATCGACCTCACCGCCTGCGGGGCGATCGCCGGACTGGCCCTGTCCGGCCGGGTCGCGGTGGCGGTGCTTCTGCTGATCCCGTTCCTGTCGGGCTGCTGCGCGATGCTGTACTTCGACCACGCCGCCCAGATCGACACCATCGGTTCCTACCTCGACACCGAAGTCCGCCCCGCGCTGGCGCGGCTGCTCGGTGACGACACGCTGTTGCGCTGGGAAGGTGCGAACAAGGTCGAACGCAGCCAGCGCAGACCGTTGCTCATCCGGTTCGGCATCCCCCTCCTGCTGCTCTTCGTCCTCGGCCCGGCCGCCCTGTGCGCCGGGCTGGTGGTGACCGCCGACGCGTGGTGGAAATGGGCGGCCCTGGCGGCGGGCTTCGTGGTGCAGGGAGTGGTCTGCACCATGTGGTTCAGCCTGTTCCGCCGCTGGGCCGCCCCGTCGTCACCGGGAGACGCGTCGTCACCGGGAGACGCGGTCCAGGGGGAGGCGTAGCACCTGCCCCTCCGCCACCGCGGCGTTTCGCGTCCGGATGGCCTCCAGTTCGGCGTCGCTCAACGAGCGCCGGTAGAAGCGGATTTCGTCGAGCGCGCCTTGCCAGCGTTGCGTGTTGTCCAGCCGCTGCCCGACGATGAACTGCCACGACACGGTCTGGCTGATCGTGCCCGCCGAGGCCGGGCCTGCCGCGGCTTCGGCGCCATCGATGCTCAGCGACAGGCGATCCCCGGTGCGCCGCAGGGCCACGTGGTGCCACTGCTGGTCGTCGTAGGCGCCAAAAGTGGTGATCGACTTGGACCCGGCCGGGGTGGTCATCGTGGCGATCAGCCTGCCCAGCCGCGGTTCGGCGCGCAGCCACAGCTGCGGCGCGGTCCCACCCATGCCACCCAGCCAGGTCAGCACCTGATCGGCCTTGCTCCCGCCGTAGCGGAACCAGCCGGTCCAGGTGAAGTCACCCGCACCCGGCGACTGCGCCGGGTGGTACGGCACGCGGAGATAACCGCCCAGCTCCAGCGCCCGCCCGTACGGGCCGTCCACGGTGGACGAGGAGCCCACCACCGTGGCGTCCGAGTGCTGCCGGGAAAGGTCCGGTGTGGACGGTCCGGCCGGGTTCTTCCAGCCCAGTACCTCCTCGCCGAACCGCGCGAACCGGATCTCGTCGCGGGCGTCCACCGGGCCGCCCTCGTACATCAGCCCGATCTCCACCGACGGCGACCGCGGATCGCTGATCTGCACCAGATCCGAGTACCCGGACCAATCCGAGGTGACCCGCGTGCCCTGCTCGACCGTCTCCCAGCTCCGCCCACCGTCATACGACGAACGGATCATCATCCACCGCCGCCGGTCGGTGTCCGAGGGCGACGAGAACAGCAGCCGCTCGGGCTTGCCCGGCCGCTGCAACCGCAGCACCGAACCCTGCACGATCGGCGTCACCAGATCCGGAATCGTGGCGAACGGCGTGCTGAACGACTCGCCACCATCCCGGCTGATCGCGTACGAACGGTTGCCGACGTCCGTGCCGCCCTGGTCGCGCCCGGCCGCGTACACCGACCCGTCGGCCAACTCGGCGACGCTGATCTCCTGCGGTTTCTGCGTGTACGTGCCCGGTACCGAATGCGGGTAGTCGGTCTGCGCGCCGATCCGCCAGCTGTCACCGTGGTCGTCGCTGTAGATCAGCGCGGCGTGGTTCTCCACCGACTGCGTACCGCGGGCGGTTTCCGCGTTGATCCCGAACACCAGCCGCCCGGCGTGCGGGCCCTTCTCCAGCTGGATCCCGTGCACCGGCCCGGAGGCGTACCACGCCGTCCACTCCGGACGCTTGACCTGGGCACCGATGTCACGCGGCACCGACCACGTCTTGCCGTCGTCGTCGCTGTGCTGCTGGTGCGGGAACCGCGGGCACGGGATCGCGCAGCCCTTGTCGTCCTCGCGTCCCGCGTTGTACGTGCTGATCAGCACGATCCGCCCGGTCACCGCGTCCACGATCGGCACCGGGTTGCCGTGGGTGTCCCCGTCCCCGGAGTTCACCACCTGCAACGGCGACCACGTGCGCCCGCCGTCCTCCGACCGCTTGAGCACCAGGTCGATGTCCCCGGTGTCCCCGCAGTTGTCCACCCGGCCCTCGGCGAACGCGAGCAGTGTGCCGCGCGCGGTCTTCACGATCGCCGGGATCCGGTAGCAGGCATAACCCGGATCGGCCGAAGCCTCGAACAACACCTGCTCGTCGATCGCGGGCGCCGCCGCGGCCGGTACCGCGAATCCCGCCAGCAGCAGGAAAACCAGGAGCAGCGCTCGTTTCACGACGTCCTCCGAAGCACGGCGACACCACGCGAGCCGAGCACGACCTCGTCCAGCGCGACTTCCGGATCGGTGAGCAGATCGGCCGAAGCCGACGGCATCGGCACGGTGACCTCTTCGGTGGTGTGGTTGAGCAGGATCAGGTACTCGCGCTCCGCCCCGCGCCGGACCACCGCCTGCACGCCCTCTGGCAGACCGGTCACCACCGGCGCCGCCGAAGCCGCCGCCGAGATGCGGTCGAACAACGCGCGCATCGCGCCGGGCTCGGGCCGGGTAGCCAGGTACCAGGCGACCCCCTCGCCGAACTCGTGCCGGGTCACCGCCGGGCGCCCGGCCAGGTCACCACCGGCGAAGGAAGCCACCACCTCGGCGCCTTCGAGCTCGACCCACTCCGACCACACCGTCGCGCCGGACTCGGTGCCGTCGGTGAACCGGACCGTGGTCGTGCCGCCGTCGGGCAGCGGCCAGAACTCGTCCACCCGCAGCCCGAGGATGTCCCGCAGCGGCACCGGATACCCGCCGAGGTACGCGCGGTCGCAGGCGTCCACGATGCCGGAGAAGAACGACACCACCAGGTGCCCGCCGCGCTCGACGTACCGGCGCAGGTTCGCCGCCACCGCCTCGTCCATCAGGTACAGGTTCGGCACCACGACCAGCTTGTACCCCGACAGGTCGTCGGCGGGGTGCCGCACGTCGCAGGTGATCCCGGCGTCGAACAGCGGCGCGTAGTGCACCAGGTGCGTTTCGAGCTGGTCCAGGTCACCGGAGGGGTGCGAGTCCAGTTCCAGGCCCCACCAGCTCTCCCAGTCGTGCAGGATCGCCACGTCCGCGTCGATCGTGGTGCCCGCCAGTTCGGAGACCGTGGCCAGCTCCTGGCCGAGCGCGCTCACCTCGCGCCAGGTCCGGGTTTCCCGGCCGCCGTGCGGCACCATCGCCGAGTGGAACTTCTCCGCCCCACCGCTGGTCTGCCGCCACTGGAAGAACAGGATCGCATCGGCACCACCGGCGACGGCCTGCCAGCTGCCCAGCCGCATCGCGCCGGGGGCCTTGGGGCTGTTGCGGTTGCGCCAGTTCACCGCGCTGGGCGCCTGCTCCAGCAGCATCCACGGCTTGCCGTCCTTGAGCGAGCGCACCAGGTCGTAGGCGAACGCGGCCTCCACGTGCGAGCGCGGGTCGTACGGATCGGGGTAGGAGTCGAGGCTGACCACGTCCTCGTGCGGGACCCAGCGGTGCCAGTCCAGCGACTTCTGCACCCGGCCGACGAAGTTCGTGGTGATCGGCACCTGCGGGGTGAGCCGCCGCAGCACCTTCTGCTCGGCCAGGTAACAGCCGAGCGAGGCGTCGGAGGAGAACCGGTGGAAGTCCAGCTGCTGCGCCGGGTTCGGGAAGGTCGGCGCCACCCTCGGCGGGAACACCTCGGCCCAGTCGTCGTACTGCTGCGACCAGAACGTGGTGCTCCACGCCTGGTTCAGCGCGGCGATGTCGCCGTAGCGATCGGCCAGCCACCGCCGGAAGTCCGCCGCCGAGTTGTCGCAGTAGCAGGCGCGGATGTGGCAACCGTACTCGTTGCCGATGTGCCACATGGACAACGCGGGGTGCTCGCCGTAGCGCCGGGCGACCTGCTCGGCCAGCCGCGCGGCGTAGCGGCGGAAGACCTCGCTGGACGGGCAGAACTGCTGGCGCGCCCCGGCCGAGAGCCGGGTGCCGTCGGCCCGCACCGGCAGCACCTCCGGGTGCAGGTGGGTCAGCCACGGCGGGGGAGAGGCGGTCATCGTGGCCAGGCAGACCTCGACGCCGGCGTCACCGAGCTTGTCCATCACCGTGTCGAACCAGCCGAAGTCGTACTCGCCCGGCCGCGGTTCGACCCCGGCCCAGGAGAAGATGCCCGCGGTCACCATGGTCACCCCGGACTCGGCCATCAGTTTGATGTCCTCGTCCCACACCTCGGCGGACCAGTGCTCCGGGTTGTAGTCGGCCCCGTAGTGGATCTTCCCGAACATCAGACCAGCCCCGTCTCGGCGAGCTTCTCCTTGATCCGCAGCAGTTCCTCCGCGTTCAGCGGGAGCTGCGGCGGGGCCATCACGGCGTTGTCGATGAACCCGCGCAGCTTCATCGCCGCCTTGAACGCGCCCAGCGCCGCCGAACCGCGGCCCATCCGGTCGACCGGCGCGACATCGGTGATGGTGAACAGGTTCAGCAGGCGCTCCTGCACCTTCTTCGCCGCGTCCAGCTCACCGGCGAGCACGTGCCGGTGGATGGCCACGTACCCGTCCGGGTCGACGTTGGCCAGCCCGGGCACCACCCCGTTCGCGCCCAGCGCCAGCGCGGTGTCCACCATCAGCTCGGAGCCGGTGAACACGGCGAACGAGTCCAGCCCGCGTTCGGCCTTGCGCAGCAACACGAACCGGAACCCGGCCTCGTCCCCGCTGGAGTCCTTCAGCCCGGCGATCACGCCGTCGGCGGCCAGGCGCAGCACCATCTCGCGGTCGAGCCGGTTGTGCACGGCCATCGGGATGTCGTAGGCGAAGATCGGCAGCCCGGTGCGCTCGGCGAGCAGCCGGAAGTGCCGGTCGATCTCGGCGACGTGCGTGCGGGTGTAGTACGGCGCGGTGACCACGATCGCGTCCGCACCGGCCTTCTCCGCGTCGCGGACGTGCTCGGCCACGCGCAGGGTGGTCATGTCGATGCACCCGGCCAGCACCGGCACGCGCCCGGCGGCCTGGTCGACCGCCGTTTCGAGGACCACGCGCCGCTGCGCGTCGGGCAGGAACGGCACCTCACCGGACGAGCCGAGCACGAAGATCCCGTGCACACCGGCGGTGATCTGGGCTTCGATGTGCCGCCGGAACGAGGCGGTGTCGACGGTCCAGTCGTCGTGCAGCGGGGTGCACAGCGGCGGGATGACGCCGGCGAACTGCGGGGTGGTCATGATGGGCTCACTCCGATGGTTTCGGCGGGTGTTTCCGGGTGGATGCAGCGGTAGGTGTGGCCGGGCGAACCGGTGGACAACGGGGGCAGGCCGACGGCGCAGGCGTCGGTGGCCTTCGGGCACCGCGTGCGGAAACCGCAGCCGCTGGGCGGCGCGGTCGCCGAGGGCACCGGCCCGCTGAGCACGATCGGCTCGACCGGGTTCAGCAGGCTCGGCGTGGCGGAGAACAACGCCCGCGTGTACGGGTGGCGGGCGCCTTCGGGGAGTTCGGCGGCCGGCGCCTGCTCCACCACCCGCCCCAGGTACATGGTGACGATGCGGTCGCTCATCTTCCGCACGGTCTGGATGTCGTGCGAGACGAAGACCATCGCCAGGCCGAGCTGTTCGCGCAGGTCGATGAGCAGGTTCAGGATCTGCGCGCGGACCGAGACGTCCAGCGCCGAGGTCGGCTCGTCGGCCACCAGCAACGCCGGTTCCAGCGCCAGCGCCCTGGCGATGGCAACGCGCTGCCGCTGGCCGCCGGAGAGCTGGCCGGGTACCGCGTCCGCGACGCTGTCCGGCAGGCCGACCAGCGACATCAGCTCGCGCACCCGGGCGTCCCGCGTGGTGTTCGTGCCGACGCGGTGCACGTCGAGCGGGTCGCGGATGATCCGGGACACGGCCAGCCGCCGGTTCAGCGCGGTGGCCGGGTCCTGGAAGATCATGCCGACGTCGCGGCCGAACTTCCCGGCCCGGTCCGCCCCGCGCATCTCCCACAGCGAGTCGCCTCGGTAGCGCACGGTGCCGCTGGTCGGCCGTTGCAGCCCGACCATCACCTTGGCCAAAGTGGACTTCCCGCAGCCGGATTCGCCCACCACGCCCACGGTTTCCCCGGGGTCGATGGCCAGGTTGGCGTCGGTCAGCGCGTACACCGAGGCGTGGCCGAACAGCCGGTCACCGGCGATCCGGTGCACCACGTGCACCCCGTCGAGTTCGAGCAGGCTCATGACCGCGCTCCTTCGGCGAGCAGGGCTTCTTCGTCGATCTCGGCGGGGAAGTGGCAGGCCACCTGGTGCTTGAGCGTGGTGCCTTCGACCGCCGGTGCTTCCGTGCGGCAGCGGGCCCGCGCCGCCGGGCACCGGTCGGCGAACCGGCAGCCGGAGCCGAATTCGGCCGGTGCCGGGACCACGCCCTTGATCTGGGTGAGCCGCGCCTGGCTCTCCTCCAGCGACAGCACCGCGCTGAGCAGGCCGCGGGTGTAGTGGTGGCGTGGCGCGCCGACCACCCGCGCGGTGGTGCCGGTCTCGGCGACCTGCCCGCCGTACATCACCACCACGCGGTCGGCCACGTCGGAGACCAGCGCGAGGTCGTGCGAGACCAGGATCAGCGCGAACCCGAGCTCCTCCTGCAACCGCAGCAGCAGCGCGATGACCTGCGCCTGCACCGTGACGTCGAGCGCGGTGGTCGGCTCGTCCGCGACGATCAGCTTGGGGCTGCGCGAGAGCGCCATCGCGATCAGCACCCGCTGCCGCTGCCCGCCGGACAGCTCGTGCGGATAGGCCCGCAGTGTCCTCTGCGGATCCAGGTTGACCAGCTCCAGCAGTTCGGCCGGGGTGCGCGTGCCGCCACGCCGGGTGAACTGCTTGAGCTGGGCCTGGATGGTCATCGCCGGGTTCAGCGAGCTGAGCGCGTCCTGGTAGATCATCGAGATGTCGTGCCCGAGGTGGCGCCGCCGCTCCGCCGGGCTCAGCGCGAGCAGGTCCCGCTGGGCGAACCGGATCTGGCCGGACACCTTCGCCGTGCGCGGTTGCAGGCCCATGATCGACAGCGAGGTCAGCGACTTGCCGCAGCCCGACTCGCCGATCAGGCCGAGCACTTCGCCCGCCCGCACGGAGAACGAGACCCCGGCGACCACGTCGACCCCGTTGTGCCGGTCGGGGAACGAGATCGCCAGGCTGTCCACCTCGAGCACCGGCGGTTTGCCGTCGAGATCCCGTGCCGTGCGGGAAAGCCGGGTGCCGACCTCGCGCAGGCCCGAAATGGGCAGCACCGGTTCGGTGTTCTCCGCGGCCTCCTCGGCGGCGACCTCCTTGGCCGCCCGGCCCGCCTTCGCGCTGCGGGCCGAGGGCGCCGCCCACGCGTCGGAGATGCCTTCGGAGAGCACGTTCAGCGCGAGCACGGTCACCAGGATCAGCAGGCCGGGGAACACCGTGGCCCACCAGCCGCCGATCAGCACCAGGTCCTTGCCGTCGGAGAGCACCGAGCCCCACGACGGGTCCGGCGGCTGGATGCCCGCGCCGATGAACGACAGCGAGGCCTCGAATACGATCGCCTCGGCCACCATCACCGTGCAGAACACCAGCACCGGCGCCGCGCAGTTGACCGCGACGTGCCGGGCCAGGATGAACCACCGCTTCGCGCCGATGATGTGCTCCGCGGCGACGTAGTCCTCGCTGTACTGCGCCAGCACGTTCGCCCGCACCACCCGCGCGATCGACGGCGTGTTCAGGAAGGCGATGGCCAGGATCAGCACGCTGATCCCGCGCCCGAACACCGCCACCAGCACCGCGGCCAGCGCGATGCCGGGGAAGGCCATGATCACGTCGAGGATCCGCATGATCACCGCGTCGGTGCGGCGGCCGGCGGTCGCCGCGAGCGAGCCGATCAGCGCGCCCGCGACCAGCGCGAGCGCGGTGGCGCCCAGCCCGATCGCCAGCGACCAGCGGGTACCCGCGACCAGGCGGGAGAAGATGTCCCGGCCCGACTGGTCGGTGCCGAACCAGTGCCCGCCGCCGGGCCCGCCGGCGTCGGTGCTCAGCGCGTCCGGGTCGTGCGTGGTGAGCAGGTCGCCGAACAACGCGACCAGCACCAGCACCGCCAGCACGCCCAGCGCGATCCACGAAGCGGCGCCCAGCCGCCGCGCGCCGCTCACGCGTGGCTCCGCAGCCGCGGGTTCGCCAGCAGGTACAGCAGGTCGACGATCAGGTTCACCAGCACGAAGCCGATCGCGATGGTGATCACGAAGCCCTGCACCTTGGCGGTGTCGCCGTCCTTGACCGCCTGGATCATGTTCTGCCCCATTCCCGGCAGCGCGAACATCGTCTCGATCACCACGGCGCCGCCGAGCAGGTAACCGACCCTCAGGCCGAGCACGGTGAGCGGGTTGACCAGCGCGTTGCGCAGCACGTTGCGCCCGATCACCACCACCGGCGGCAGCCCGCCGCCGCGCGCGGTCCGGACGTAGTCGCGGTCCAGTTCCTCCACCATCGAGGTGCGGATGATCCGGGTCAGCTGCGCCGCCACCGGCATGGCCAGCGCGATCGCGGGCAGCGCCATCGAGTTCAGCCAGCCGCCGAACGAGTCGTTCATGCTGACGTAGCCGCTGGTCGGGAACAGGCCCTCGCCCACGGCCAGCCACTGCACCAGCAGCAGCGCGATCCAGAACGCCGGCGCGGCCACCCCGGCCAGGCTGACCAGCCGGATCAGCTGGTCGGGCCAGCGGTCGCGGAACAGCGCCGAGGTGATGCCCAGCGCCAGCGCCACCACGATGGCGATGACCAGGCCCATCAGGGTCAGCTGCACGGTCAGCGGCAGCGCGGTGGTGATGGTCTCGCCGACCGGCTGCTTGGTGATCACGCTGGTGCCGAAGTCACCCTGGACCAGCTGCCAGACGAAGTGCACGTACTGCAGCGGCAGCGGGTCGTTGAGCCCGTTGGCCTCCCGGAACGCTTCGAGCTGCTCCTGGCTGACGTTGGCGCCCTCGAACGCGGCCAGCGCCGGATCGGTGGGGGAGAAGCGCATCACGATGAACACGAAGAGGATGACGCCGAGCAGCAGTGGCACCAGGGCCAGCACCCGCCCGGCGAGCATCCGCACGATGACGACCACGAACCTGTCTCCCGGCTCAGACCGGCTTGGCCTGGTTGAGGTAGATGCCCGGATACCCCTGCGCGCGCACGCCGCTGAGCGCCTTGCCGTCCCAGGCGGTGCCGAGCTGGGTGAACACCACCGGGTAGATGACCGCGTGCTCGGAGATCAGGTCGAGCAGCTGCTTGGTCAGCGCGGCGCGCTTGCCCGCGTCGACCTCGGCGGCGGCCTGGTTCTGCAGGGCCAGCAACGCCTGGGCGTCCGCGCCGGTCCACTTCGCGTAGGTCTTCATCAGCAGCGACTTCTCGTCGTAGTAGTAGCGGATGAGCAGATCGGGGTCGTTGCCGAACTGCTGCGGGTTGTTCGTGGTCGCGACCACCTGGAAGTCGGTGCCCGCGTCGAGCTTGCTGAACAGCGCCTTGGTGTCCTGGGAGTCCAAAGTGGTCTGCACGCCGATGGCGTCCCAGCCCTCCTTGATCACCTTCACGCAGTCGGCCACCAGCGAGGTGTTCGAAGTGGACAGTGAGATGGCGAGGTTGCCGACCCCGGCCTGGGCCAGCAGATCCCTGGCCTTCTGCGGGTTGTAGCCGAAGTCGTGCACGGCGGGCTGCGACGACGGCAGCGCCGGGTTGATGAACGAGGTGGCCGGGGTGCCCGCGCCCTTGAGGCCGATCTCCACCATCTTCTTGTTGTCGATGGCGTAGTGCAGCGCTTGGCGCACCAGCTTGTTGTCGAACGGCGGGTGCGCGGTGTTGAACAGCAGGAACAGGTTGTTGCCGCCGTCGGCGAACTCGACCGTCCGCCCGGCGGCCCGCAGCTGCTCGGTGTTGGCGGCGGGGATGTTCTCCACGATCTGCGCGTCCGGCGTGGCGCCGGAGATGGCGGCCACGCGGGGCGCGGCGTCCACGATCGACTTCCAGAGCATCTTCTGGTACGCGGCCGGGCGCGGGCCGTTGTACTCGGCGAACTTCTCGAACGAGGTGTGGCTCAGCGGGGCCTGCTCGGTGACCTTGTACGGGCCGGAGCCGACCACCTTGCCGCTGGCCGCGTCGGCCCACTTCCCCTCGAACACGTGCTTCGGCACGATCTTGCAGGTCTGGATGCGGTCGAGCGCGTAGGGGAAGGGGAACTTCAGCACGAACTCGACCGCGCGCTCACCGGACTTGCGGACCTCGGCCAGCCAGTGCGCGAAGAAGGCGTGGACCAGCACGTTCTCCTTCGGGTCGAGCGCGCGGGCGTAGGTGAACACCACGTCGTCGGCGGTCACCGGCTGCCCGTCGTGCCACTTCGCGCCGTCGCGGAGCTCGAACTTCAGCGTGGTGGCGTTGAGGTCGGCCGGCAGGGCCTTGGCCAGCGCGGGGAAGGACTCGCGGGTGATCGGGTCGCCCTCGACCAGCGATTCGTAGCAGTGCAGGTTGGCCGCCATCGCGAAGGCGGAGGCGGTCTGCAGCGGATCCCACGACTGGTTGTTGCCGTAGCCGAGCACCGCGGTGATGGAGCCGGTCGAGTTGCCGGTCTTGTTCGTCGAGGCCGGGCCGCCGCCGCAGGCGGCCAGCGTGGAGGAGAACGCCACGGCGCCGCCCGCGAGTGCGGAGTAGCGAAGCAGGTCGCGCCGGCTGAACCGGCGAACGGATCCGATCGGGCTGTGGGGCATGAGGACTCCTGTGTGGCACCAACGGCGATGGTGGTCATCGGACGTGGGATGTCCGACGTGGGCCGAACTGTAGGAGGCGGCGCTCTTCCCGGTCAAGGGGTCTTATGACGTACGATGTCCGACGCAACCGGCCGGTGACCGAACGTATCCGAGGAGAACTGTCGTGGCGCGTCCCCAACGCGGTGCCGAGATCACCCGGCAGATCATCGATCTGATCGTCGAGCGCGAGCTGCCGCCCGGCGCGCCGATGCCCACCGAGCTGAGCCTGATGGACGACCTCGGGGTCAGCCGCACCTCGATCCGCGAGGCGATCAAGGCGCTGCAGGCGCTGGGCATCGTCGAGGTGCGGCACGGCCACGGCACCTTCGTCGGCTCCGGCGGGCCGGAGGCGCTGCAGACGTGGCTGATGTTCCGTACCCGCACCCGCGGTGACGTCGGACGGCTCCGTGACCTCCTGGAACTGCGGGAGATGATCGAGACCGAGCTGACCCGGCGCGTGGCCTCGCGGCACCGGCCCGAGCTGATCGGCGAACTGGAGGCGTGCGTCGCGCGGATGCGCCGCAAGGGCCCGGACGCCGCGGTGGCCGACCGGGAGTTCCACGACCTGCTCGGCGCCGAGGCCGGGTTCGCGCTCGCGCGCGAGCTGACCGCCCTGTTCTGGGACGTCTACCGCGCCACGGAACCCGAAGTCGGCGGCCCGGTCTCGTCCCCGGCTTCGACCGCGAAACGGCACCAGCGGATCGTCGACGCACTGGCCGCCGGCGATCCGGACGCCGCGGTCGAAGCCATGCACCGCCACTTCGACGAGGTGCGCAAGCGGGCCAAGGCCGCGCCCTACGGCGCCCCGGTCACCGCCTGATCTGGCGGGTGAGCTGGCCGATCGTCACCTGCGGGTGCAGCGGCCGCGGCTCCAGGCCTTCCACGTCCAGCACCAGGTACCAGTGCGCGGTGCTGGGCACGGAGATCTTGAACAGCGGGGCGGTGGCCACGCCGCCGTGCATCCGGTAGAACTGCTTGCGCCGGTAGGCGGTGTAGTTGACCTCGGTCAGCAGGCGGACGTTCGCCATCGCGTTGAGCCGGACCGTGACCACGGTTTCGCGTTGTACCGTGCCCAGGTCGAAAGTCTTGTGGTACAAGGTGTCCTCGATTCACCGCAAGGGATGTTCGCTGGTGTGGCTGCGAAACGCGGTGAACCTTCAGTCCGGGCGGCTGCCCGGTTTGATCGAACGCCACAGCGGCACGTCATCACCCTGGCGGGCGACCACGTAACCGAGGACCAGCCGCACGCCCTCCGGCGCGAACCCGGCCGACGTGGCGTGGGGCGTCGCGGTGGTGGTGTTACCCGGCGAGGAGAGCGGGACGAAGGGGACCGGTGGAAAGCCTTGGTGTGCGGGCGATTCCGGTGTCGGTGCGGTCGGGGTGCCGGGTCTCGCGGCGGAGGTGCGCGCCGGAACCTCGGCAGGCGTTTCGCCGCGCGGCAGCGTCACGGTGATCGATTCCGGTGCCTGGTGCACGACGGTGACGACCGGGGTTGCCGCGACGGCTTGCGGGGCGGGAGTGGTGGTTCCCGGCACTTTCGCCGCGGTAGGGGGCGTGCTGGTCGCCGACGGGGGTTTCGGGGCCGGGAGTGAAGGGAGCAGCGGTGTCTCGGTCGCTTCGGCCAGCGGGACCAGGATCGGTTCGACAGCTTGGCCCAGTCCGCGGCTGACCACGCCGACGCTGTCGGTCACCAGTGACAGCGGATCCTCGACGAGGTCGAGCACCGGTTCAAGGGTCTGGACCACTCCGGAGACCGGCTGGACCACTGTGGCCACGGTGTGGTCCACCTGGTCGAGCACGGGTTTCACCGGTTCGAGCACATTCGCGACGGGCTGTTCCACCAGGTGCAGCAGGGGAGCGGTCGCGTCCACCAGGTCCGCCACCGGTTTACCGGCCTGCGACAGGGTTTTCTTGGTCTGGTCCAGCAGCGGCGCGACCGGCCGGGTGACCGGTTTGCTGATCTGGTGCACCACCGGTTCGACCAACTCGGTGACGGGTTTGATCAATGGGGTGACCGGCTTGGGAGGAATTGGTGCACCAGGTGCGTTTTTCTTGGGGTGCACGGCTTTTCCGGCTTCACCCAGCAGGGGGTCGAGGAGGTGGGTGACAAGATCGGGCCTTTTCGGTTCTTCCTCCGCGTCGGCGGAAGAGCCGAAAAGACAGGAAACCGCGAACATCGCCAGCAGCAACCCGGCCAGCCAGAGCAGGGCGCGCAACCAGCGCCGCTGCGCCGTGCCGCCCGCGACCGCCACTGCTCGTCCTCCTCCGGTAACGCTCCCAGGTACCCCCTTTCCGATTATTCACACCTGGACCCGTTACCGGAGCGCCCGAACGGACCAGCCTGCGGGAGGTTTGGCGGCGGCCGGTCCGGGGGTACGCCCCCTGCCATGTGGTTCGCGGTGAGCACCCCGGCAGTCGTGATGATCCTCGCCCTGCTGCTCGAACGGTACGAGCGCAGATGGTCGGCCGGCGCGTCCGCGACCACCCGCGAACGCGCCGACTGAGCGGTTATGGCGTTTGCTGCCGGGCCTTCGCGCGCAGCCCGAGTAAGGCGTCCACCAGCAGGAAACCGAGCAGGGTCACGCCGAACACCGGCAGGAACCACGCCCCGAGCGCGCCCACCACGATGAGTGCGACCAGCGCGGCCGGGGGCATCGACCGCCAGCCGCCGCGGGCGAACGGTTTGCCCATGCCGAACCCGTCGCGGGTCGGCCTGCGGTGCCACCACATGCGGTAGCCCCAGACCACCATGGTGATCAGCGACAGGCACACCACCGCGAGCACGATCTGGTTGGGCAGCCCGAACAGCAGGCCCATGTGCGCGTCGATGCCCCAGCGGGCGAGCTTCGCGCCCAGCGGGAAGTCGTCGAAGCGCAGGGTTTCCAGCACCTGCGCGCTCGCCGGGTCGATGGCGACCGTGTCCTGCTTCTCCGGCCAGCTGGTCTTGATCTGCTTGACCAGGTACACCTCGCCCTCACCGGCGGGCAGGGTGAGCTCGACCGGGCCGTCGAGGCCGTGGTCACGGGCGGCGTCGAGCACCCGGTCCGGCCCGGCGTCGGCAACCGGGGCCGAGTGGTGCCCGCTGTGGCCGGCGTGGGCGCCGTGCTCCGCGTGCTCGGACAGGCTGGTGGCCAGCGTCGGGGTCTCCCAGGACAGCGCCTTGCGCAGGTCGGTGATGCTCTCGCCGGCGTACTGCGACCAGGTCAGCCCGGTCACCGACAGGAACAGCAGCACGATCGCCACCCAGGACCCGGTCGCCGCGTGCCAGGCGACCAGCTTGCGCCTGCCCTTCGCGCGGCGGTCGGCCGCGCGGTGCTGGCGCCGCTTCGACCACCACAGCACCAGCCCGCCGAGCACCACCACCCACAGCCAGCTCGCCGCGAGCTCGCTGTACAACCGGCCGAAGTCGCCGAGGTGGAGGCTGCGGTGCAGCTGGTCGATCCAGGTGCGGACCGGGGTGGCCTGGCTGGAGCCGTAGGTCTCCAGCACCCCGCGCACCTGGCTGGAGTACGGGTCGACGTAGGCGGTCAGCCAGTGGCTGGCCTCCAGGTCGGGGCGGCTGAAGATGACCTGGGTGGTGTCGGTGGCCTCGCGGCCGGGGCGCACCCGGACCACGGTCCCGTCCGGCACGGCCTGCCGCGCGGCGGTCAGCTGGGACTCCAGCGGCTGCGCGGACGAACCGGCCGGGACGTGCAGCTCGTGGTCGTAGACGACCTGCTCCAGCTGCGGGGTGAAGATGTACAGCAGTCCGGTCAGCGCGGCGACCAGCAGGAACGGGCCGATGAACACACCGGCGTAGAAGTGCAGGCGCAGCAGCAGCGGACGCGCCGAGCGCCGCCGCGCCCTGGCCGCTTCCGCGTCGGTTTCGACGAACTCGTCAGTGGTCACGTCGCTAAGGTCGGCGGGCCGGGGGCAGAAGTTCCCGGCGATCCGGTCAGCGCTGGGCGAGCAGCCACCAGGCGGCGGCGAGGCCGCCGGAGTTGGTCGCGGTGTGCACCGCCATCGGGGCCAGCAGGCTGCGCCCGGTGTGGCGCCACCAGTGCAGGAACACCCCCGCGCCGGCGGCGGCGAGCATGGCCAGCACGGAGATCAGCCACAGCGGGAGGCCGCCGAAGGTGGCGTCCACCGCGGCGTTCCGCACCAGGGCGAGCGAGGGGAGCAGGTGCCAGAGGCCGAACAGCGCGGCCGCGCCGAGCACCGGGCCCCAGCGCCAGCGCTGCCCGCCGCCGAGGAGGGCGGGCAGGACCCCGCGGAAGGCGACCTCCTCGATCAGCACGGTGCCCAGCGGGATGCGGATGAGGGTTTGCCAGAGCACCTCGGTCAGGTCCGGCGAGCCGACGCGGCCGTCGTCGAAGAGCGGGCGCAACGCGGGCACCGCCAGCGCGATGGCGAAGGTGAGCAGGACCAGGCCCATGCCGGCCAGCCCCACCAGCATCCCGCGGCCCAGCTGGTGCCTGCCCAGCCCCATCGCCGGGGAGCCGACCCCGGCCGCGCGGGCGAGCAGGACCAGGAGGATCGCGGTGACGGTGCCGCACACGGGGTACGCCCACCCAGGCAACACGCGATTGGCGAGAAAGGTGGCGGCCGCCAGCAACCCCACCGCAGCGACAACGGCGACGACGCGAACGTCACCGCCGGCGCGCACACTCATACTTCGACACTAATTCGCCCATGGGCTCCCTGCCCGGTTGGCTAGCCTTCGGGCATGGAAGCGCACCTGCGGGATCTCCGCTACTTCACCGCGGTGGCCGAGGAGCTGAGCTTCACCAAGGCGGCCACCGAGCGCCTCTACATCTCGCAGCCCGCGCTCAGCAAGCAGATCCGCCAGCTGGAGAACCTCCTGCGCGTCACCCTCTTCGACCGCGACCACCAGCGCGTCACGCTCACCGCCGCCGGGGAGGCGCTGTTGCCCCGAGCGCGTCAGCTCCTCGAACTGTGGGACGACACGCGCCGCGAGGTGGGGGAAGCGGCGGCGGCCCGGGAGGCCACGCTGACCGTCGGGTTCCAGACGCGGATCGGGCGCGGGCTGATGCCCCGGGTCACCGCCGAGCTGGCGGACCGCCTGCCCGGCTGGCGCCTGCTGTTCCGCCAGATCACCTGGCGCGACTCCACCGCGGGCCTCGCGCGCGCCGAGGTCGACGTGGCGGTGGCGTGGCTGCCGGTCCCCGAAAGCGGCGACCTCACCTGGCGCGTGGTGGCGACCGAGGACCGCTGCGTGGCGCTGCCGGCCGGCCACCGGCTCGCCGAGCACACCGAGGTGCCCTTCGGCGAACTGGCCGACGAGCCGTTCATCGCGCTGCCCGCCACCGCCGGGGCCCTGCGCCGCTTCTGGCTGGCCCTCGACGAACGCGAGACCCCGCCCACGGTCGCCACCGAGGCCGAAACCGCCGAGGAGACCTTCGAGGCGGTCGCATCCGGGCTGGGCGTGGTACTGCTCTCGGCGGGCAACGCCGAGCTGTACCGGCGCGACGACGTGGTCGTGCGCCCGGTCACCGGCCTGACCCCGGCGGAACTCGCGGTGGTCTGGCGCTCCGACGACGACCGCCCCGCCATCCGCGCCTTCGTCGACGCGATGGTCCGCTGCTGGACCACCTAACCGGTGATGCGCTGGAGCGCCTCGGCCGCCGCCGCGCTCGCCTCGCCCGCTTCGGCCACCACCGAACGCAGCACCGTCACCGCCTCCACGGCCACCGGGCCCAGGCGGCCAAGCCACGCGCACGCGGTCGTGTCCGCCCGGCTGCCGTAGTTGCCGTTGTGCGGCCCCGGCCGCCCGGTGCGCACCGGGTGCTCGACGATCTCGGCGATCAGCACCGCCACCAGCCACTCCGTCTCACCGGTCTCCAGCAGCGCGAACTGCGCGTGCTGCCGGACCCGCAGCGACGGCCCGGTCGCCAGCACACGCACCTGGTCACGCAGCTCGTCACCGATCCGGCGGCGCAACGCGACGCGGCGGCAGAACCGGATCACCGCTGCCTCCTCGGACAGCCGCCCCAACCACGCGGCCACTTCGGGACGGTCCAGCAGAGCACCCCAGTTCGCCGCGACCTCGACCAGTTCCGGCGCCCGCGGCCCGTCGAGCCGCGCCACGACGTCCGGCACCAGCTCCGCGCCGAGCCCGGCGACCACGCGCAGCCGGGGATCCGCCGGATCGTCGAGCAACGCGCGCAACCGCGGCAGCGCACGCCGGTCGTCCGCCCTGGTCAGCGTGTCGAGCGCGGCGTCGCCCAGGTCCGGATCCGGCAGCAGGGCCGCCACCGCGTCCAGGTGCCCGTCGAACTTCCAGCGCCCCAGCCGCCGCACGGCCGCACGCCGGACTTCGACGTCGGGATGCTCGAGCAACCCCAGTCCGTACGGCTCGACCAGCACGGGATCTCCCCGGCGCAGCGCGAAATCCGCCAGCTCGGGCGCGTGGTCCCCGGCGAGCGCGAGCAACCACGGCACGTGCAGTTCCGGCGCGCGGTCCAGCAACTCGTCGACCGCGCGCACCGGCGTGTCCCAGTCGGGCTCGGCCCACGGCAGCTCGGCCAGCACCTCACCCGGCCGCCCGGCGCACGAGGCGAGCGGGCCGAGCATGTCCGGGTGCCGGTGAGAGCCGAGCAGCGCGCCGAACGCGGAACCGAAGCGCGCCAGCTCGTCGCCCTCCGGTGACCAGCCTTCGTGCGTGCCGAGCACGATGTGCAGCCCGAGCCGCGTCCCTTCGTCCGCCGGGACGACCGCCCGGACCGCGTCGGCGACCCCGGGTTCGTAGCAGTAGCAGAGCACGCAGGTGGTGACCCGCCGGACGGCCGGGTTCTCGTGGGCCAGCGCCGCGATCAGCCGGTCCCGCCCGGCCTCGGCCGCCGCGTCGACGCGCGTCGCCCACCATTCCTCCGCCGGCCCCCGCGCCTCGATGCCCAGGAACTCCAGCAACTCGTCCATCGCCTCGTGGCTCACCTGCCCCGGGGCGTCGAGGAACGCGTCGAAATCTCGCACCACCATCGGCCAGACGCTCACACGGCAGCGTACCGATCGGCCCGGCGCCGGCGGAGCGCGAGCACCGCCGGGATCAGCAGCGCCAGCGCCACCACGATCCACAGCACGATGGTGATCGGCCCGGAGACCAGGATCGACGGGTCGCCCTCGGACAACGTCAGCGCGCGCCGCAGCTGCTGCTCGGCGATCGGCCCGAGGATGAGCCCGACCACCGCGGGTGCCACCGGGATGCCCGCCTCCCGCATCAGCAGCCCGACCAACCCGAGACCGCACAGGATCAGCAGGTCCGCCGTGGTGCCACCGGCCGCGTACGCGCCGAGCGTGGCGAACACCAGCACCCCGGCGTAGATGCCGTACGCGGGAATCGTCAGCAGCCGCGCCCACACCCGCGCCAGCGGCAGGTTGAGCACCAGCAGCATCAGGTTGCCCACGTACAGGCTCGCGATCAGCGTCCACACCAGCGGACCCGATTCGGTGAACAGCTGCGGGCCCGGCTGCAGCCCGTAGGACTGGAACGCGGTCAGGATCACCGCCGCGGTGGCCGAGGTCGGCAGCCCGATGGTCAGCAGCGGCACCAGCACCCCGGCCGCGGCGGCGTTGTTGGCCGCCTCGGGACCGGCGACGCCCTCGATGGCGCCCTTCCCGAACTCCTCCGGGTGCTTGGTGAGCTTCTTCTCCACGCTGTAGCTGAGGAACGTGGGCACCTCGGCGCCACCGGCGGGCAGGCTGCCGATCGGGAAGCCCAGCGCGGTCCCGCGCAGCCACGACGGCCACGACCGGCGGAAGTCCTTTTTGGACAGGATGGCGCGTTCGCGCAGCGGCCGCACGGTGCTGTGCCCGGTGCCGGTGAGCAGGTGCCCGAACGCCTCGCTCAGCGCGAACAGCGCGACCACCACGATCACGATGTCGATGCCGTCGAGCAGCGACTCGACGCCGAAGACCAGCCGCGGCTGCCCGGTCTGCGAGTCGATGCCGATCAGCCCGATGGTCAGCCCGGTGAGCAGGCTCGCCGCGCCCTTGAGCAGGCTCGGCCCGAGCAGCGCGCTGACCGTGACGAAGGCGACCGCCATCAGCGCCACGTACTCCGGCGGGCCGAAGGTGGTGGCGAAATCGGCCACCGACGGCGCCAGGAAGGTCAACGCCACGGTGCCGATCGTGCCCGCCACGAAACTGCCCAGCGCGGCGGTGGCCAGCGCGGCCGCCGCCCGCCCGGCCCGCGCCATCTTGTTGCCCTCCAGCGCGGAGATCATCGACGCGCTCTCGCCGGGGGTGTTGAGCAGGATCGAGGTGGTCGACCCGCCGTACATGCCGCCGTAGTAGATGCCGGCGAACATGATCAGCGCGCTCGACGGGTCCAGCCGGAAGGTGATCGGCAGCAGCAGCGCCACGGTCAGCGCGGGCCCGATGCCCGGCAGCACGCCGACCGCGGTGCCGATGGTCACCCCGGCCAGCGCGAACAGCAGGTGGCCCGGGGTCAGCGCGCCGGCGAAGCCGTCGAGCAGCAGTGCGAACTGGTCCATCAGAACCCCCACGGTCCGGCGGGCAGGGTGAGCCCGATCAGGCGGTCGAAGACCAGGAAGACGACGGCGGCCAGCGCCCAGCCGACGGCCGCGGTCGCCGGCGGCGCGGGGCGCCGAGCAGCATGGCGGTGGCGGTGAACAGCGCCGCCGAGCACACCACGTACCCGAGCACCGGCAGCAGCAGCGCGAAAGCGGCGAGCGTGGCGACCAGCGCCACGACGCGGAGCGCGCCGTGCGGCGGGCGTTCCTCACCCGGGGTCGCGGTGGCCAATTGGGCGCGTGACCGCACCAGCAACGCGGCGCCGACCACGGCCAGCAGCACGCCGACGGGCAACGGCACCGCGGCGGGCCCGACCACGGCGGAGGTTTCGGGCAGGCGCACCGCGTCCACCACCACGAGCACGGCGGCGACCAGCATCAGCGCGCCGAAGGCCAGGGTCGCGCGGATCGTGCGCAGTTCGGTTCCAGGCATGTCCCTCACCCCAGCCCGATCTCGTCGAGCACCTGCGACACGCGTTCCTGCTCGGTGCGGACGAACTCTTCGAACTCCGGCCCGGCCAGCGTGGCGTCGCCCCAACCGCGTCGCTGCAGCGCGTCCTGCCACGCGCTCGTGCGCGTCATGTCGAGCAGCAGGGTTTCCAGCGCCTGCTCCTCTTCGTCGCTGATCCCCTTGGGCGCGGTGACCCCGCGCCAGTTCTGCAGTTCGACGTCCATGCCGCCTTCGCGCAGGGTCGGGATCCCGGGCACCGACGGGAGCCGCTCGGGACTCGACACGGCGAGCGCGCGCACGGTGCCCGCCTCGATCTGCGGCTGGATCTCGGAGAGCCCGGAGATGCCGATGACGGCACGGCCGGACAGCAGCGTGGTCAGCGCCTCGCCACCACCGGAGTGCGCCACGTAGCTGACCCGCGCGGGGTCGCCGCCCGCCGCCTTGGCCATCAACCCGGCCAGGATCTGCTCGACCCCACCCGCCGAACCACCCGCGATGGACACCGCGGGCAGGTCGGCCCGCATCGCCGCGGCGAGGTCGGCGGTGGTGCGCAGCGGGGAGGCCGAGGGCACCACGATCGCCTGGTAGTCGGTGGTCAGCCGGACCAGGGGAGTGGTGTCGGCCAGCGAGTGCGCGGATTTGTTGGCCTTGGCCGCGCCGACCATGATCAGCCCGGTGGTCATCAGCTGCGCCGGGTCGTCGCCGAAGCGGACGAACTGGCTGAGCCCGATCGTGCCGCCCGCGCCCGCCACGTTGTAGACCTCGGTCCGGCCGGCCAGCTCCCGCAGCGCGGCCTGCATCTCGCGGGAGGTCTGGTCCCAGCCGCCGCCGGGCGCGGCCGGGGCCATGATCCGCAGCTGCGCGCCGCCGAGCACGTCCATCGCCGTCGATCCGGCGGCCGTGTCGTCGGCGGGTGCGGTGGCGACCACGGCACCGGTGGCCAGTACCGCGGCCGCCCAGGGCACCCAGCGGCGCCAGGGTTTCTGCTCCATCGAACGTCCTTTGGTCGATGCGCCTTGAAGCTTTTGCATACGACTGTATACAGTGGTGTGCAGACGTTGACAAGAGCGGGAGGACAGATGGCGCAGCCCGAGGTGATCGTGGTCGGCGGGGGCAACGCGGGGTTCAGTGCCGCGCACGCGGCGGCCGAACGCGGACGGCGGGTGGTCCTGTTGGAGCGGGGCAGCCGGGAGCTGGCCGGGGGCAACAGCTTCTACACCGCCGGCGCGGTGCGGATCGTGCACGACGGGCTGGCCTCGGTGGCCGACCTGCTCGACCCGGACGACCGGCACGCGATCAGCGACCTGCCGCCGTACCCGGCCGAGCAGTTCCACGCCGACATGACCAAGGTGACCGGAGGCCGCAACGATCCGGCGCTGACCGAGGTGCTGGTGTCGCGCAGCCAGGACACGCTGCGCTGGCTGCACGGCAAGGGCCTGCGGTACCGGCTGATGTACGAGCGCCAGGCCTATCCGGACGAGCACGGCAGGCAGGTGTTCTGGGGCGGGCTCGCGGTCGGCAGCACCGGCGGCGGCAAGGGGCTGATCGAGCAGCACACCGCGGCGGCCGAGCGCGCGGGCGTGGAGATCCGCTACGGCGTGCGCGCCCGCGACCTGATCCAGGAGGGCAACCGGATCGTCGGCGTCACCTGGACCGACGACACCGGTGCCGAAGGCGAGCTGCGCGCGGAGTCGGTGGTCCTCGCCGCGGGCGGTTTCGAGGCCGACCCCGAGCTGCGCCGCGAACACCTCGGCGAGGGCTGGCAGCGGGCCAAGGTGCGGGGCACCCCGTTCAACACCGGCGACATGCTCACCGCCGCGATCAAGGCGGGCGCGGCCACCCACGGCGACTGGTCCACCTGCCACAGCGTGGCCTGGGACGCCTGGGCCGAGGGCAACGAGAGCAACCGCGAGCTGACCAACCAGCTGACCCGCGGCGGCTACCCGCTCGGCATCGTGGTGAACCGGCGCGGCGAGCGGTTCATCGACGAGGGCGCGGACTTCCGCAACTACACCTACGCGCTCTACGGCGCGCGCATCCTCGCCCAGCCGGACGGGCTCGCGTTCCAGCTGTTCGACGCCACCACCCGGCCGCGGCTGCGTACCGAGGAGTACGACATGCCCGGCGCGTCGGTCGTCTCGGCGGGCACGCTCGCCGAACTCGCCGAAGGGATCGGCGTGGACGCGGCGGCGCTGGAGCGCACGGTGCGCGAGTTCAACGCCTCGATCGACCGTGACGTGCCGCTCGACCTCGCGGTGAAGGACGGCCGCGCGGCGAAGGTCGACCCGCCCAAGTCGCACTGGGCCATCCCGCTGGAGACCGCGCCGTACTACGCCTTCCCGGTCACCTGTGGCATCACCTTCACCTTCGGCGGCCTGCGCGCCGACGAGCACGGCCGGGTGCTCGACCCGGCGGGCGCGCCGCTGCCGGGCCTGTTCGTCTGCGGTGAGATGCTCGGTGGTCTGTTCAGCGGGAACTACCCGGGCGGCACCGGCCTGACCTCCGGCGCGGTGTTCGGCAGGCGGGCTGGGACACTGGCCTGACGCCGGCACAGGGTGGGAGCGCAGCGATGACGACGAGCAGGACCGACGCGGAGGCCGTGTACCACGACCTGCGCGCGGAGATCCTTTCCGGCGGTTTCGCGCCGGGCAGTCCGTTGCGCGAGACCGCGCTCGCCACCCGCTTCGGCGTCTCGCGCACCCCCGTGCGCGAGGCGCTGCGGCGGCTGGCGCAGGACCGGCTGCTGGTGCCGGGCACGCGCGGGATGGAGGTCCGCACCATCGACGCCGAGGAGGTGGTGCAGATCTACGACATGCGCGTACTGCTCGAGGCGGAGGCAGCCGGACAGGCCGCGCAGGCCCGCGGCACCACCGATCTCCTGCGCCTGGAGGGCCTGCTCGACCGGGACCGGAAGGTGCCCGATCCTGACGACGCCACCCGCATCCGCACCAACCTGGAGTTCCACGCGGCGGTCTGGCGGGCCACCCACAACCCGGTGCTGATCGACCTGCTGGAGCGGCTGACCGGGCACCTGGTGCACGCGCCCCAGTCGACCCTGTCGGTCGGCGACCGCTGGCGCGAAGCGCTCGACGAGCACGAGAACCTGATCAACGCCATCCGCGACCGCGACGAGCAGGCGGCCAGGGCGATCGCCGCCGACCACATGAACACCGCGCGAAAGATCCGCCTCCACCTCCTGCGCGAGGCCGCCGCCCGGTAAAGTCCGGGCCAGTTGATCGCCGTTCGTCGGTAGTCAACCGAATCTCCCAGCTGTCAGTCTTTCACTGACAGTGATATCCACATGGTGAGGAGATTCTGGGTGGCCACCAAGCGAATCCTGCGGCGCACGGCCGGCACCGCCCTGGCCGGCGCGCTGGCCGCGGCCGGCCTGCTCGCGGCACCCGCCGCGCAGTCGGCCGAACCACCGGACGGCTACTACGCCGACGCCGAGGGCAAGTCCGGCGCCGAACTCAAGGCAGCACTGCACACCATCATCAGCTCGGGCGTCACCACGCTGAACTACGACGACGTGTGGGACGCGCTCAAGACCACCGACGAGGACCCGGCCAACGCCGCCAACGTGCTGCTGCTCTACAGCGGCGAATCCCGCAGCAAGGACGCCAACGGCGGCGACTCCGGCGACTGGAACCGCGAGCACACCTGGGCCAAGTCCCACGGCGACTTCGGCACCTCGCCCGGCCCCGGCACCGACATCCACCACCTGCGCCCGACCGACGTCACGGTGAACAGCATTCGCGGCAACAAGGACTTCGACAACGGCGGCGAGCCGGTCGACGGCGCGCCGGGCAACCTCACCGACGACGACTCGTTCGAAGCGCGGGACGAGGTCAAGGGCGACGTCGCCCGGATGATCATGTACATGGGCGTGCGCTGGGACGGCGGTGACGGCTTCGCCGACCTGGAGCCCAACGACCAGGTCGACAACGGCTCGGCGCCGGCCATCGGCAAGATCTCGGTGCTGCTGCAGTGGCACGAGGCGGACCCGGTGGACGACGTGGAGAAGAACCGCAACGACGCGATCTTCGGCATCCAGAAGAACCGCAACCCGTTCATCGACCACCCGGAGTGGGCGGCCTCGGTATACGGATGACGGCTTGACGGCGCCCCGGATCCCTGATGGTCTGGACCAAAGATCGACTAGGGAGGTCCGGTGCGCCGATCCGTCCGAACCACCGCGGTGGCCGCTGTCCTCGGTGTCTCGCTGGGGCTGACCCCGGGAGCGGCGGCCGTCGCGGAACCGCCGGGAACCCGGCTGCCGGTGGTCACCCCGACCCCGCAGTCGATCGCGGGCAACGGCCACCAGCTGCGGGTGCCCTTCCGCGTCGGCCTCGTGCTCGCCGAAGGGGCGGACCAGGCCACCGAGGACCTCGTCCGCCGCACGCTGGAGCACGCCGGTGCCCGTGAAGTGGTGGACGGCGAGGCCGAGCTGACCGTGGTCGCGGGCCTGATCTCCGATCCCGGCGTGGCCGGCGCGCTGACCGAAGCCGGGGGCGCGAAACCGGCCGAGCTGCGGCCGGAGGGCTATTCACTCGCCGCGCGGGCACACGGCCGCGGCGGCCTGATCGCGCTGGCGGGCAACGACGGTGACGGCGTGTACTACGCCGCGCAGACCCTGCGCCAGCTCGCCGCACCGGGCAGGATCGCCGCGGCGAAGGTGGTCGACCACCCGCTGATGGCGTTGCGCGGCAGCATCGAGGGCTTCTACGGCGCGCCGTGGTCGCACGAGGACCGGCTCGACCAGCTCGCCTTCTACGGCGACATCAAGGCCAACACCTACATCTACACCCCGAAGGACGACCTCTACCTGCGGGAGAAGTGGCGCGAGCCGTACCCGGCCGCCGAGCTGGCGAAGATCAAGGAGCTGATCGGCGCCGCCGCGGCCCACCACGTCCAGTTCACCTACGCGGTCTCGCCCGGCCCGTCGATCTGCTACAGCGACCCGGCCGACGTCAAGGCGCTGCACGACAAGCTGGCCTCCATCCACGACCAGGGCGCGGAGAGCTTCTACATCGCGCTCGACGACATCAGCTACACCAAGTGGAACTGCGCCGGGGACGAGCAGAAGTACGGTGCGCCGGGCCAGGCCGCCGCCGGGCGCGCGCAGGCCGACCTGCTCAACGGCGTCCAGCGCGACTTCCTCGACACCGTCGGCGCGCAGCCGCTGCAGATGGTCCCCACCGAGTACTCCGACGTGGCCGACTCGCCGTACAAGAAGGTGCTGCGGGAGAGCCTCGACGAGCGGATCGTCGTGCAGTGGACCGGGACCGACGTGGTGCCGCCGTCGATCAGCGTCGCCGACGCGGAGAAGGCGGCGCAGGTCTGGGGCCGCAAGGTCTTCCTGTGGGACAACTACCCGGTCAACGACTACGGGCAGACCACCGGGCGGCTGCTGATGGCGCCCTACGACAAGCGCGAAGCCGGGTTGCACGCCGCGCTCGGTGGCATCGTGCTCAACCCGATGAACCAGGCCGCGCCGAGCAAGGTGGCGTTGTTCGGCGGCGCGTCCTTCGCGTGGAACGACCAGGACTACGACGCCGGCCGCACCTGGCGCGCGGCCGCGGAGTACCTGGCCGCCGGGGACGCCCGCACCGCCGAGGCGCTGCTCGCCTTCTTCGACACCCAGCACCTCGCGCCGACCTTCGGTGAGGTGGTGTGGCAGCCGCAGGCCCCGGTGCTCAAGGCCAAAGTGGACGCTGTGCGCGCGGAACCGTCGGGGGCCGCGCTGCGGGACCTGAGCGCGTACGCCGACCTGCTCGCGGCGGCGCCCGAGCGCATCCGCGGCGGGGTGCCCGACCCGGCCTTCTCCGCGCAGGCCAAGCCGTGGCTGGACGCGCTGACCCTGTGGGGCCGGGCGCTGCAGTCCACAGTGGACGGGCTGGAGCTGGCCCCGGAGGACCGGCCGGCCGCCGACGCCGCCTTCGCCGAGTCGGCGGAACTCGCCGCCGAGGCCGCGAAGATCCAGACCATTCCCGGCACCACCCGCCCGCAGGGGCCGATCCGGGTGGCCGACGGGGTGCTGGACACCTTCCTCGCCGACGCGCCGGGGCTGATTCCCTGACCCGGCGGCGATACTCTTCTTCCCGTCGGCGAAGAGGAGTTGCCCATGGTGTGGTCGGCCACGCCGGAGGTGCACCGCGGCGTCCAGATCCTCACCCTGACCGGTGAGCTGGACCTGGCCGTGGTCGACGAGCTCGGGCGGGTGCTGGACGAGGCGCTCGCCCGGGCGGGCCACGGGCTGGTGGTGGACCTGATCGGCGTCAGTTTCTGCGATTCCAGCTGCCTGCACGCGCTGCTGCGCACCGCCCGGCGCGCGCATTCGGAGGGACTCGGGTTCGGCCTGGTGGCGGTGTCCCCGGCGATCGTCCGGCCGGTGACCGTGCTCAACCTGACCCAGGCGCTGCCGATCTCGGCCAGCATCAACGACGCGGTGGCCCGGGTCCGCCGGGGCTGAGACCAGGCAAGTGGCGGAAGTTGGCGAATTTCCCCGTCAGTCGGTTCATGCTCTCGGCCGAACTTGCTGGGCCAACGATCGCGGCGCGTCTACGCTACCCGCCGTGAGGGCGGCCGGGCAGGATCCGACGACGTCGTACGGGCACATCGGTGTGGTGGTGGATTCGCCGGAGGACCACGCCGAACTGGTCGGGCTGTCCAGGGCACGCGGCGGGCGCGCCGGCGAGAAGGTGATCGTGGTCGGGTCGGCCGAGCCGTGGGGTCGCGGGGCGGACCTGCTGGCGCCGTTCTCGCTGGGGGCCGGGCTGGTCGGCGGGCTGCGCACCGAGGTGAGCGTCGCGCAGCGCGAGGGGTACCGCGGCCTGCGCGTGGTCGCCGACATGCAGGAACTCGGCCTGGACTCGCTTTCCGCGCGCGAACTGGTGGAGTTCGAGCTGGACCTGGACCGGGTGGTCAGCGAGGCGGGCGCCACCATGGTCTGCGTCTACCACAACCGCGGGTTCACCCCGGCCGAGGTGGGCGCGGCGATGTGCGCGCACCCGCTCGGCTTCGGCGCGAACCGCGAGGACCGCGGGTTCCGGATGGGCAGCGCGGGGCGGGGGGAGTGGCGGGTCAGCGGGGAGATCGACCGGCTCAACGCGGACCTGTTCGAACTGGCGATGCTGACCGCGGCGGGCATGTCGGCCCGGATGCGCCTGACCTTCGACGACCTGCGGTTCATCGACGTGGCCGGGATGCGGGCGCTGGCCAGGGTGACGGCGGTGTTCCCGGAGCTGAGGCTGACGCTGGTGGATCCGCCGGCGTCGTTCCTGCGGTGCTGGGAGGTCTTCGGCCTGGGGGCGCCGGGGGACCGGCGCGGGCGGATGCAGGTGGAGCAGCTCCGCTGAGGTTCAGAGGGCGGCTTGGGCGAAGAGGAACACGCCGACCCCGACCAGGATGACGGCGGAGACGCGGCCCAACCGCGCGGCGTCCAGTCGGCGGGCGATCCGCGCGCCCCCCACGACCGCGGCGGCGGCGACCACCCCGAGCACCGCCCCGAGTCCGAAGTGGACGGATCCGGTGGCGCCGTACCCGGCCACCGCGAACACCGCGAGCGGCACCTGGATCACCTGCCCCGCCCCCACCGCCGCGAGCGGCGCCACCCCGAGCACCATCAGCACCGGCACGAGGAGCACGGGCCCGCCGGTCCCGGTCAACGCCGACCCGAACCCGACCACCACCCCCACCCCGACCGCGACCGGCGTGGCCAACCCGATCCGCTCCCCACTCCGGCCCTGGCCACCGCTGTGCCTGCCGTCGCCGCCGTCGCCACCGCTGCCGTGACCGCCACCGTCGTCGCCGTCGCGGTGACCGTCGCCGCCGCGACCGCCGCCACCACCGTCGCCAGCGCGGCGACCGTTGTCGTCGTCGTCACCATCGCCGCGGCTGTCGCCGTTGCCGCCGTCGTCGTCACCACCGCCGCGGCCAGCGCCGTCGCTGCCGCGACCGGTGCGGCGGCGAGCGCGGTCGGCGCGTAGGCGGTGCAAGCCGGCCCCGAGCGTGATCGAGCCCAGCACCAGCCACACCACCACCGGCGACACCAAGCCGTTGACCAGCGCCCCGCCCGCCGCCGCCGGGGCGGCGCCCAGTGCCAGCCGGGTCGCCAGTGGCCACGGCATGGTCCCCGACCGCGCGTACGCCAGCGTCCCGACCACCCCGGTGAACAGGAACGCCCAGCTGCTGGTGCCCGCCGCGGCGTGCACGTCGAACCCGGCCAGGTGCACCAGCGCGGGCGGCAGCAGCACCCCGCCGACCCCGACCGCGCCGATGAGCAACCCCACCGGCACCGCGAGCGCCACCATCCCGATCATCACCCCCCAACCTAGTGATCGACCGGCCGGACACCCCCGCCGCGCGTACGATCCGGAAAAATTCCCCCGCCGCCCGGCGTGACGAATCGGCGAAGCGGGTGTCCTAGGAGCAGAACACCCGGAAAAGGAGGAGCTGCCAGTGTCAGCCGCGCCCCTCACCGAGGGCCCGCTGGACGACGTCACGCTCGTCGCCAGGGCCCGCGACGGTGACACGCAGGCCTATGAGCAGCTGGTTCGCCGCTACCAAGGCCCCATGTACGGGCTCGCGGTGCGTATGCTGGCGAGCCGGGGCGACGCCGAGGACGTCGTGCAGGAGGTGTTCCTGACCGCGTGGCGGCGCCTCGGCCAGCTGCAGGACGACGCGGCCTTCGTCGGCTGGCTGTACCGCACCACCACCAACCGGTGCCTCAACGTGATCCGCGCCCGCCGGCCGTCCTCGGCCGCGGAGCCGGACGAGCAGGAATCACCGGTGCCGCGCCCGGACCGGGCGGTCGAGGTGGGCGCCCAGCTGGCCGCGCTGAGCCGGGCGCTGCAGCAGCTGACCGGCGAGCAACGGGCCTGCTGGCTGCTCAGAGAGGTGCACGGGCGGTCCTACGAGGAGATCGCGCAGGCGGTGGGCACCACGGCCACCGCGGTGCGCGGGCGGATCGCGCGGGCACGCGCACAACTGGCGGAGGTGATGGCGCCGTGGCGATGAACCAGGCTGCCGAGTCCTACCCGCTGCCCTGCGGACGTGACGTGGAGGCGGTGTGGGACCGGCTCGACGAGGTGGAGTCGGGGCGGGCCGACGAGCACGACCTCTCGTGCGAGCACTGCCGCGCCGCCAGAGAGGGGCTGCTGGTGCTGCGCTCGCTGACCGGCGAGCTGGCCAGGGAGGCGGTCGAGCCGCCACCGGACCTGGTCGGCCGGATCATGTCGGCGGTGCGGGCCGAGGTCCGCAGGCACGACCTGCTGCCGCTGCCCACCCCCGAACCCGGGCAGGCGCGGGTCAGCGACCGGGCGGTGGCCGCGATCCTGCGGTTCGCCGCGGACAGCGTGGACGGCGTGCGCGCCAGGGCGTGCAAGGTCGACGTCACCTTCGCCGGTGCCTTCGAGGTGCACCTGGAGGTCGCGGTGAGCTACCACGCCTTCGCCGCGGACGCGCTGGACACCGTGCGGGAACGGGTTTCCGCCGCGGCCGTGGCACGCGTCGGCGTGACGCTGGCCCAGCTGGACATCCGGATCGCGGATCTGTACGAGGACTGACGGGGTTTCGCGGGAGTGGCAGTGGCGACGTTCGGCGAATGGGTGATCGGCGAGCCGGTGGTGGCCGCGGTGGCGGCGGCCGCGGCCGCCGGCGTGCCCGGGGTGGTCCGGCTCGAACCGGGGGTGTTCGGCCTGGTCGGTTCGTTGGGGCGCACCTTGCGCCAGCAGGTGAAGGGCCTCGACCCCGCGCCCACCGAAGGCGTGCGGGTCAGTTACGAGGGGAACGAGAGCGTGCGGGTCGAGGTCGATCTGGTGCTGTCCGGGGCCGGTCAGGTGGCCGCGGTGGCGCAGGCGGTGCAGCGCGCGGTGGCCGGGGCGGTGGCCGCGGCGACCGGGCTGGCGGTGGCCGCGGTTTCGGTCGCGGTGCTCGACGTCGAAGTGCGGGGTGGCTGGTGAGCGGAGCGGTCGTCGAGGAACTGCTGGCGGCGTTGCGCAAGGTGCCCGGCCTCCGCCCGGCGACGCCGGCCACCGTGCCGTCACTGGCCTGGGTGCCGTGGGACTGGGACGACCTGGCCGTCACGGTCACCCCCGAAGTGGTGGAAATCCGCCTGGTGGCGACGAAACTGCCGCTGCCGCCAGTGCTGGAGCACGCCGAAGAGCTGCTCGGCCCGGTCCTGCCAGCCGGAACGCGGCTGCGCCTGGTGGTCACCGACATCGACCGGATCGCCCTGCACCCCCGTGAAGAAAGTGGCGTGGATTACCCGATCGGGTCGTGACGTTCCGGTTTTCCCGGTGTCCTACCGATGACCACAGTGGACAACCCAGGGAGGAACCCATGAGCACCGCCACCGCGCAGCAGACCGAGACCAAGGCTTCGGTCGAACTGGTGAAGACCGAGAGCAAGCTGGTGACCGAGCAGGGCGTCACCTCCATCGCCGACACCGTGGTGCAGAAGATCGCCGGCCTGGCCGCGCGCGAGGTCAGCGGCGTGCACGCGCTGGGCGGCGGCGCGGCCCGGGCGATGAGCGCCCTGCGGGAGCGCATCCCGGGCGCCTCGGCGAGCGCGGGGCAGGGCGTTTCGGTCGAGGTGGGGGAGAAGCAGGCCGCCGTCGACCTCCAGCTGGTGGTCGAATACGGCGTCGGCATCGCCGACCTCTCGCGGGCCGTGCGGCGCAACGTGATCACCGCACTCGAGCGCATGACCGGTCTGGAGGTGGTCGAGGTGAACATCCACATCCACGACCTGCACCTGCCCGAGGAGGACTCCGCGCCCGCCCCGGCCAGGGTCAGCTGACCCACGCCCGGGCGGGTGATCGCGCCGGAAGGTGGTCCTCCGGCGCGATTTCCTTGTGGCACAGGGCGAACGAGGTCGGCGCGCCGGGGCGGCGGGGCCGCACGGGTGGGTGAAGGGTGGTTTCCCGGCGCGGCGATCCGGGCAACTGTGGGGCATCGGACGGGAGGTGGCGAGGAATGTTGA
Source organism: Amycolatopsis sp. 195334CR (assembly GCF_017309385.1). Taxonomy (NCBI): domain Bacteria; kingdom Bacillati; phylum Actinomycetota; class Actinomycetes; order Pseudonocardiales; family Pseudonocardiaceae; genus Amycolatopsis; species Amycolatopsis sp. 195334CR. The sequence continues at coordinate 232,758 of NZ_JAFJMJ010000004.1, forward strand.
CCTGGATCACCGTCTTCGTGCTCGTGGTGGCGGGCATCGGCGCGATGCTGCCCCTGCGCCGCGAGCGCCGCTGACCGTGAGGGCTAGGGTGGGCTCCCGATCATCAGCTGGGGAGTCGCGATGCCGTTGCCGGAGTCCGTGCGCCCATTGCCGTTGACCGGGATCCGCGAGTTCGGGCAGCGCCCACCTCCTCCGCACGCTGGTGACCGAACTCGGCTTCACCGTGCTCGCCTGCGGATCGGGTTTCGCCGAGGGCGAGCGGGCCGACGACTGGATCCACGACGGTGAACCGGATGTGGTGGCGCGCAACGGGTTCGCCTTCCGCTTCGGCGGCCCGCCGAGATGCTCGGCTGGCTTCGTGAGCGCAACGCGGGCGGTGGCCAGGTGCACTTCGCCGGGCTCGATCTACCGGGGTCGGGTGGATCCGCGCTGCCGGCGCTGCTCAAGGTGCGGGACTACCTCGCCCGGCGCGCGTCGACCGAACTGGCCGACGCCGCCATCGAGGCGACCGCGCTGTACCGGAGTGCCAACAACAGCGTCGCGTTCGCTCGCTACAGCGAACTGGACGAGGCCTCGCGCGACGCGGCCACGGCGGCCCTCGCCCGCCTGCTCCTCCAACTCGACGCGATGCCCGTGAAGGATTCCGCGCACCTGATCGCCCGGCACCACGCGCTCGGCGCGCTGCGCTTGGACGAGCACCTCCGGGAGTTCACCGTGCTCGGTGTGGCCCAGGCGCCCGCGAAGGTCGTGTCCTCGCGGGATGTCTACCACGCCGAGACCGTCCGGCTGCTGCGCGAGTTGCACGGGCCCGAGGCCCGCATCGTGCTGATGATGCACAACGCCCACATCCAGCGCGTGCCGATGGAACTCCTGCCGGGCATCCGGGCGGAGTCCGCGGGCACGCACCTGGCCGGGCCGGCCTACGTCGCGATCGCCGTCACCGCAACCGGCGGCACCACCACCGACACCGAACTGGACGAGGAGGCCCCTCAAGGCTTCACCGTGGTCGGGCATCCGGCGGGGCCGCCTGCCGAGGACAGTGTTGAGGCCGCCGTCACCGGACAGGAACCCGTCCTCCTCGACCTACGAGCAGCTCGGCTTACGGAGGCAGGGGAGGCTCCTGTGCTTGCCGATGTGCAGGCGGCCCGGGCTGCGGAGGCCGGTCCCGCAGCTGCCGATCGGCGGGTGCCCCGGGCTGCGGAGGCCGGTCAGGATCGTGCGGCCGCCGACCGGCGAACAGTTCTGGCCGCGGAGGCGGCGCAGGATCCCGTGCTTGCCGACGTGCGGGCGGCCCGGCCGGGGGGCGCCGGTCAGGATTCTGCGGCTGCCGATCGGCGGGCGGCCCTAGCCACGGATGCCGGGCAGGAGCCTGCGCCTGCCGATGTGCGGGCGACCCGAGTCACCGAAGGTGGACAGGAACCCGGGTCTCCCGATCTGCGGGCGACCCGAGTCACCGAAGGCGGACAGGAACCCGGGTCTCCCGATCTGCGGGCGGCCCGAGCCACGGAAGACGGGCAGGAACCTGGGCCCTCCGACCTACAGGCGCTCCAGGCCACCGAAGCCGCAATTCCGCGTCGCATTCGGCATGTCACCACCCATTTGGCGGTAGACCTGCCCGCCGCCTTCGATGGCGTCGTCTGTCTGCCTGCGATGACGCCGGACGACCTGACCACCCCGCGCTGAGACGGCGAAATCGGGGTACCCGATCGGTGCGTCTACCGCACGAAGATCACTGCGCGGAGTCTGATCATGGGCCAAATGTCCCTCGAACGAGTGAGGAGCACCCGCCTGACCTGCAAAAGGCTTAATGCACGTGCATTTTCATCTGCTCTTGCGCGTGCTATGGTCCACAGCACAGTCAGATGCACGTGCATTTGCATCCCCTGGTGGAGAGTCGGGAAGGTGGAGATCAAGGTGGAGCAGATTTCGAACGGGATGTCGGCCGAGCTGCTGACCGGCGCGCAGTGGCGCAAGAGCTCCCGCAGCGGTGCGGTGGGCAACTGTGTGGAGGTCGCTCCGCTGGCCAACGGTGAGATCGCGGTCCGCAACTCGCGGTTCCCGACCGGCCCGGCCCTGGTCTACACGCAGGCCGAGATGGCGGCCTTCCTCGCCGGCGCCAAGGACGGCGAGTTCGACGACGTACTGAGCTGACCCGGCGCCCTGCCGGTCCTGGATGTCCACTGTGGACTACAAAGCCGAAGTGTGAATGCTTTTCAAATTCCTACTTTGGTCCGTTGTGAGTTGACTTGAGTCCTCTCTACGCTTTGGCGCGTCGACGCCGAGCGAAGGGAACCGCCACCCGATGCGTACTCACACCGGCAGTCCGCGCAGGCAGACCGAACCGGCAGGCCGCCGGTGGCGGGGCAGGACCTCCTTCGCGGCGAAGTCGCTGGTCGGCGCGGCCGTGCTGACCCTGGCCCTGCCCCCGGCGCTCGCCTTCGCGGACCCGCCCCGCGCCCTGCCGTCCAGTGTCACCGAACCCGACGGCAAGTGGCAGCCCGCCTTCGACTACGACACCGACGGCTGCTACCCCACGCCCGCGATCGGCCCCGACGGCACCATCGCCCCCGGGCTGAACAACTCCGGCGCGCTCAACGGCAACTGCCGGGACCAGTCGGACCTGGACAACACGAACTCCTACTCCCGCTCGAAGTGCAACAACGGCTGGTGCGCCTACCTCTACGACCTGTACTTCGAGAAGGATCAGGCGGTGCCCGGCCTCGACGCCTTCGGCCACCGGCACGACATCGAGCACGTGGTGGTCTGGGTGCAGAACGACCAGGCCCGCTTCGTCTCCACCTCCCAGCACGGCGACTACGCCACGCACGCCGCCGCCGACATGCAGTGGGAGGGCACGCACGCGAAGGTCGTCTACCACAAGGACGGCGCGAGCACGCACTGCTTCCGCAAGGCCACCACCGGGGACGAGCCGCCGGAGAACCACTACGGCACCTGGCAGTACCCGGACCTGGTGAGCTGGAACAACTTCCCGGCCGGCATCCGCGACAAGCTCACCTCGGCGAACTACGGCAGCGCCAGCCTGGCGATCAAGGACGGCGCGTTCGAGTCGAACCTGGAGAAGGCCAAACCGGACGGCATCCCGTTCGACCCGCGCGGCTGACCCGCCCTCGGCGCCTAAGCTGCCCGCATGAACGGCACGGCACCGAGACCGCGGCCCGCCACCCCGGCGGACGCGGCGGCCATCGCGCGGATCTGGTACCCCGGCTGGCGCGACGCCCACCTCGGCAACGTGCCGGACGCGCTGCTCGCGGTGCGGACCGAGGCGTCCTTCGGCGAGCGCGCGGTCCAGCGTGTGGCCGACCCGGGCACGCGGACCGCGGTCGCGGAGGCCGGTGGGGAGGTCGCCGGCTTCGTGATGGTGGTCGGCGACGAGGTCGAGCAGGTTTACGTGTCGGCCGCGCACCGCGGCTCGGGGGTCGCCGTCCTGCTGCTGGCCGAGGCGGAACGGCTGGTCGCCGGGAACGGGCACCGGTCCGCCTGGCTGGCCGTGGTCGCGGGCAACACCCGGGCGCGCCGGTTCTACGAACGCCACGGCTGGGCGGACGAGGGCCTGTTCACCCACGCCGCCCCGCACGAGGACGGCCCGATCGCCGTCCCCGCGCACCGCTACGTCAAACCCCTCACGCCGGTTCGGTGACCAGCAGCCGGTCGAGCAGGTCCCGCAGGGTGACCAGACCGGCCAGCTCACCATCGGACTCGACCAGCGCCAGGTGGTTCCGGCTGTCCCGCATGGTGTTCAGCGCCAGGTAGATCGCGGTGCCGGCGTCGAAGGTGAGCACCGGCCGCATCAGCTCGCCCGCCGTGCCGCCCGGGCGCAGCGCGTCCCGCACGTGGACCACCCCGATCGGCGTCGGCCCGTCGAACACCACCAGCCGCAGGTGGCCGCTGGTGCGCGCGACCTCCCGGATGGTCTCCACCGACGCCTCCGCCGGCACCCCGGCGACCTCCTCCCGGGGACGGGTGATCTCCCGCAACGGCCGCGAGTTCAGCTCCAGCGCCGTCGCCAGCTGGTCGCGCCGCTCGGGCGCGAGCGCGCCCGCCTTCGCCGAGTGGTCGACCAGCTGCCGCAGGTCTTCCGGGGTGCGCCCGGCGCTGATCTCGTCGACCGGCTGCACGCCGACGCGGCGCAGGCACCAGTTCGCCATGTTGTTCAGCGCGATCAGCAGGGGCCGGGTCAGCGCCATGAACCCGCGCATCGGCAGCGCCAGCAGGGTCGCCGAGCGCTCCGGGTGCGCGATGGCCCACGACTTGGGCGCCATCTCCCCGACCACCAGGTGCAGGAAGGTGACCACCACCAGCGACAGCACGAAGGCGACGATGTCGGCCGTGGCCGCGGGCAGGCCCCAGCCCTCCATCACCGGGGTCATCATGTCGTGCACGGCGGGCTTGGCGACCGCGCCCAGCGCCAGCGTGCACAGGGTGATGCCGAGCTGCGATCCGGCCAGCAGCAGGGAAAGCTCGCGCGCGCTCTTCAACGCGGCGCGTGCCGAGGCACTGGTCTCGGCGGCTTCCTCCAGGCGGTAGCGGCGGGCCGCCATCAGCGCGAACTCGATGGCGACGAAGAACGCGCTCAGCGCGATGATCGCCGCCGAGATCAGCGAAGCCGTCAACGGGCTCAGGCCACTCATCGCGGCACCTCCGTGGTGTCGAGGCCCACCCAGACCAAAGCGGGAACGTGCCGTTCGATCTCGCGGACCTCCACCGTCAGCCGGGCCGCGTCCTCGTCGATCCCGGCGGGCAGGTCGACCCGCACGGTGTCACCGGGTTCGGGCAGCCGGGCCAGTTCGGCGATGACCAGTCCGCCCAGGGTTTCGTAGTCCCCGGCGGGCAGGTCGTGGCCGAGCAGGCGCTCGACCTCGTCCACGTGCGTGGTGCCGGGGATCAGCCAGCCGCCGTTGTCGGCCAGCGCCCGGTCCTCGTGCTCCGGATCGTGCTCGTCGGTGATCTCGCCGACCAGCTCCTCGGCGATGTCCTCCAGCGTGATCACCCCGGCCAGGCCGCCGTACTCGTCCATCACGCAGGCGAACTCGTCACCGGAGGCCCGCAGCTGGGTCAGCACGCCCGGCAGCGGCAGCGACGCGGGCACCACCACGGCCTCGCGGGCGATCCCGGCGACCGTCCGCTCGGGGTTTTCGCACGCCAGCACGTCGTGCAGCCACAACACGCCGAGCACGTCGTCGACGCTTTCCCCGAGCACCGGCAACCGCGAGTGCCCGCCCGCCATCAGCTCGACGGCGTCGGTCACGGTCGCGGTGCCGGGGATGGCGGTGACCTGCGGACGCGGGATCATCGCGTGCTCGGCGGTCCGGTCGTGCAGTTCGAGCGTCCGGTCGAGCAGGATGGACAGTTCGCTCGAGAGGTCGCCGCTGTCGCGGGACTCGGCCACGATGTGCTCGAGGTCGCGCGGGGTGGCGGCGTGCTCGACGTCGTGCACCGGTTCGATGCGCAACGCCTTGAGCAGCAGGTTGGACGCCTGGTCGAACAGGTGGATTAGCCAGCCGAAGGTGGCCAGGTAGAGCCGCGTCGAGAAGGCCAGCTTCCGCGCCACCGGCTCCGGCTTGGCGATCGCCAGGTTCTTCGGGAACAGCTCGCCGAAGAGCATCTGCACCAGCGTTGAGAACACCAGCGCCAGCACGGTGCCCACGGCGACGCCCACGGCCTGCGGCACGCCGGCCCCGCCGAGCAGGGTGCCGATGCCCGCGCCGATCATCGGCTCGGCCACGTACCCGACCAGCAGGCCGGTCACGGTGATGCCGAGCTGGGCGCCGGAGAGCATGAACGAGGTGCGCCGGGTGATGCCCAGCGCGCGTTCGGCACCGCGGTCCCCGGCGGCCGCGCGGGCCTTGAGCCGGGAGCGGTCCACGGCCATGTAGCCGAATTCCTGCGCGACGAAGTAGCCGGTCGCCGCGGTCAGCAGGAGGACGACGACCACGCCGACGAGGATGTTGACCACCACCATCAGCACGGTGGCGCCACCCCCTCGCGCCGGACGTGGTCAGGGGGTGCGCCGGTACTTCGGGATGGGTCCATGGTCCTCTCGCGGTCGGTGATCGAGCCGGAAATGTCCGGTTGACTGGAGTACGAACAACGCCGCTGATCAGTTCCGGATGGACAGCAGGATCACACAGGAGAGGGGCCCGCGCCGGGTGGAGCACCGGCGCGGGTCACTGCGGGGGCCTAGCAGTTGCGCATCCGGTCGACCGGGGTCCAGCTGCCGCTCTCGTCCCAGTCCGGCGCCGTGGTCTTGAAGATGACCTTGCCCGCGTCGTTCATCATCTTTGCGACGGTGCCCGCGGTCTGGTTGTTGTCCCAGGAGCCGGGGCCGACCCAGGATTCGGGGATGTCGTAGACCCCGCAGGCGAACATGTCGATGTGCGTGCCGGTGAAGTTCTGGCCGCGGTAGGCGCAGAAGTGCTTGTAGTCGGCGAAGCCGCCGTCGCAGTGGACGTCGAGCGCGCCCACGCCCAGCTTGCGGGGCGCCGCCTCACCCGGCAGCGCGATGGTGATGGTGGCGCCCGGCAGTTCGACCCGGTTCAGCGCGACCTGCTTGCCGCCGAGTTCGGCCACGTAGGTGTCGGCTTCGGCCTGCAGGCTGGAGATCTGGCTCGCGGTCAGCCCGGCCTCGGCCCCCTGCGCGGCGAACTCGGACGGCGCCGCACCGGCCACGGTGTTCGCGCCGAGCACGAGCAGGGCCGACAGGCCGGCGATGGTGAAGCAGCGTCTCAATCGCATGGCTTTCTCCTGTGGTCAAAGGATTTCTGACGAACAAGAAGTTAGGGCGGTGCCGGTCGGCCGGATGCCGGTCGATCGCCCCTCATCCATTCAGCGGGTACCCCAGGCCACTTCCCCCGCGGTGCGGTGAGGTGCACCCCAATCGCGTCTTGCCGGTGGCGGAACCACCGCGCTAGCGTCTTCTGGGAACGCTCCCATCCCGTCCCGGATCGAGGGGATTCCCGTGCCTGCCTGGCGAAAGTCGATGCTGACCCTGTTCGCCGCGATGACCGTGACGATCGCCGCCGCGCCGCACGCGGTGGCCGCCTACCCGAACCCCGGGCCGGTCACCGGGGACGTCAACGTGCACGACCCGTCGGTGGTGAAGCGCCCGGGTGGCGGTTATCTGGTCGCGCACACCGGGAACGACATCGCGCTCAAGTCCTCTTCGGACCGGACGGCCTTCCGCAACGAAGGCTCCGCGTTCCCCGGCGGTGCGCCGTGGACCACGGCCTACACCGGCGGCAGCCGGAACCTGTGGGCACCGGATCTGTCCTATCGCAACGGCCGGTACTACCTGTACTACTCCGCCTCCACCTTCGGCTCGAACCGCTCGGCGATCTTCCTCGCCACCAGCACCACCGGTGCCCCGGGCAGCTGGGCGAACCACGGCCTGGTGATCGAATCGCGGACCACCGACGACTTCAACGCCATCGATCCGAGCCTGCTGGTGGACGACCAGGGCCGGTGGTGGCTCAGCTTCGGCTCGTTCTGGTCGGGGATCAAGCTGGTCGCCCTCGACCCGGCCACCGGGAAGCGCTCCGACTCGGCGATCCGGCACCTGGCCGGCCGCGGCGGTGGCGCGATCGAGGCCCCGGTCATCTTCAAACGCGGTTCGTACTACTACCTGTTCGTCTCGTTCGACCACTGCTGCCAGGGCGCGTCGAGTTCCTACCGCGTGATGGCCGGCCGGTCGGCGAGCCCGACCGGCCCGTTCACCGACCGCAACGGCGTGGCGATGACCTCGGGCGGTGGCACCGAAATCCTGGCCGGGCACGGTGACATCCATGGCCCCGGCCACCCGTCCGTGTTCGCCGACACCGATCACGACATCCTGGCCTACCACTACTACGCGAACAACGGCGCCGCGCTGCTCGGCATCAACTGGCTCGGCTTCGACGCCGCGGGCTGGCCGTACGTGCACTAGGCATCGCGGGGTCTGTTTTGACACCCGTGCCGCGGTCGTAATACGGCGTATTACGGCCGCGGCACGGGTGTCAAAATTCGGCGGCTCAGCCGAGGCGCGGCAGCTCGCCGCGGGGGCCCGCGCTGACGCCGGAGGCGCCGGGCGAGCGGTCGAACCCGTGCCCGACCAGGCGCCCGGGGCCGATGCTGACCTCGCCGGTCGGGCCGGAGGTGACCTGGCTGAGGCTGGCCGACAGATCGGCCTCGACCCCGCCGGGCAGTTTGAGCCGGACCAGGAACGGCAGCACGAACCCCAGCGCCATCAGGCCGACCAGGATCGGCGTCAGCGTGCCGATCACCAGCGTGGTCACCTTGTCGGTGAGGAAGAAGCCGAGCCACAGCGCGATCAGCAGCACGCCGGCCACCACGATGGTGCTGACGCTGCCGAGCACGCTGCCGCGCGCCACGGCGAGGCTCTGCTCGGCCAGGTTCAGCACGCGCCGGGCTTCGGCGTGCGCGGGGTCGTGGTGCAGGCAGCGGCGCAGGTACCGCAGTGCGCGGCGCCGGTGGAACGGGCGTGCCTGCACCTCCGGACCGTGTTCGCCGGCCTTGTACGCGGCGATTCCCGCGACGTAGTACGGATCGGGCTCGGTGGCGGCCAGTTCGATCGCCTGCTGGGCACAGCTGAGCGCCTCCAGGTGCAGGTCGCGGCGCTGGGTGGCGTCACCGCGTTCGATCAGCAGCCTGCTCAGCGCGACCAGCAGCTGCCACCGGGGCTGGTCGCAGTCCGACCTGGCCAGCGCGGCGCGCAGCACGCGCTCGGCGGCGAGCAGGTCGCCGGGGGCCTTGACCAGCGCCAGCGCCAGCCCGATGGCGGCGGCCCCGCGCGCCGGGTCGATCACCAGTGCCTGCCGGAAGTGCTGCGCCGCCCGCCGTGCGTCCGCGCCCTCGTCCTCGGCGTCGGAATCGCGCTGGAGGTAGAGGCCGCCGAGTTCGATGTGGGCCTGGCTGTCGTACCAGTTCCGCTCGACCGCCTTCCGCAACAGCTCCTCGGCTTCGTCGTACCGGTCCATCTGCACGAACAGCGCGCCCAGATCGACGTAACTGCCGTCGTAGGGGTCGATTTCGATGGAGCGCCGGAGGTGGTGCTCGGCCTGGGGGAGGTCACCCTGGTGTGCGCGCAGCACGCCGAGGCAGGTGTGCGCGATGTGCCGTCGCGGGCGTTCGGCGAGCACCTCCCGGCACAGGCGTTCGGCCTCGGCCTCCCCGGCGGGTTCGGCCGTCCTGACCAGGGTCCAGGCCAGGCCGAGCTTGGCGTCCGCGGCGTGCGGCTGGGCGGCGAGTGCCGCGCGGAAGCGGCGTTCGGCCGTTTCGCCGTCGCCCGCGGTGAACGCGACCCAGCCGAGGCAGTGCAGGACGTCGGCGCGCTCGCGGGGGCTGCCCGCCAGCTCGGCGGCCTTCTCGAACTCCTGCTGCGCGCGGGTCAGCTCACCGCGGTCGCGGAGCACCCAGCCCCATTCGACCAGCAGGTCGAGGTCGAAGGTGCGGCGGCGCAGTTCGGGCGCCAGCAGGTCCTCGGCTTCGCTGAAGCGGCCCAGCGCGCGCAGCGTGGCCGACTTGCGCACCAGGATCCAGCACGCCCTCGGCGCCCGGGCGAGCGCCTTGTCGAACCAGGACAACGCTTCCTCGTACTCGTTGCGGTCGTCGCAGAGCCTGCCCATCTCGGCCAGCAGGCCGGTCCAGCCGGGGAACTTCTCGAGCACCTCGGTCAACGCGGCGTGGGCCTCGTCGAGCAGGCCGTTGAGGCGGAGCGCGCGGATGTAGTGGAACTGGAGATTGCTGCTGTACGGGTTGAGCTCCACCGCGCGCCGGTGCTGCGCCAGCTTGTCGGCGACGCGGCCCATCGCGCCGTAGACCAGGCCCAGTTCGGTGCGCAGCTCGGGGTAATTGGGCTTGCGCTCGATCTCGGCGGGCAGGAGTTCCAGCGCCTTGCCGAATTCGCGGGTGACTCGCAGGTGGTCTGCGTAGGCGCGCAGGACGCTGCGGCTTTCCGGGTCGAATTCCCTGGCCTTCCGCAACTCGGCGAGCGCGGCTTCGTGCTCGCCGGTCGCCTGGTGGGCGGCGGCGAGTTGCAGGCGGAGCCCGACGTGCTCGGGGAAGTCCGCGACCGCGCGCCTGCCTTCGGCCACCGCCTGCTCGAACCGGCGGGAACTGACCAGGAGGGAGATTCGCCACCACCGGGTCTCGAAATCGCCGTCGTCGATGCCGTCGAGTACCGCGAGGGCCTCGTCGACCCGGCCCAGATCGGTGAGTTCGATCGCCAGTTGCCGCCGCAGCACCAGTTCGTGCGGGAGTTCGAGGCAGGCGGCGCGGTACCGTTCGAGCATCTCCTCGTGGCGGCCGCTCGCATCGAGGACGTAGCCGAGTTCCATGCGCAGCACCGCGTTGCGGGGATTGGCCGCGATCGCCGCGCGGGCCACGCTCTCGGCCTCGTCGAGATCGCGGTGGATCCGGAGCAGGCGGATGAGCTTGACCCAGCAGGAACCGTGCTGGGGTGTCTCGCGGAGCACCGAGCGGTAGGCGTCGATGGCCTCGTCGAAGCGGCCCTGGTCGTGCATCAGGCCGCCGAGCTGCTCCAGCAGGCCGGTCGATTCCGGGGTCACCGCCAGCGCTTCGCGGAGCACCGATTCGGCTTCCTCGTAGCGGAAGAGCCAGCCGAGCGCGGTGGTGAGGTTGCGGAGGTGCGTGACGCGATGGGGGTCGATCTCGACCGCGCGCCGGAACCAGACCAGCGCCTCTTCGTCCCGGTCGCGCGCGGAGTAGGCCCAGGCGAGCGTGGAGGCCAGTTCCGCGTCGCCGGGGATCCGCTCGACGGCCGCCCGTGCTTCCGCTTCGGCTTCGGCGTACCGGTGGTAGTCGCGGAGCAGCGCGATCCGCCAGGAGACGAAGAACCGGTTGTAGGGCGCGATCTTCACCGCCTCGCCGATGGCCAGCAGGGCTTCCTCGCGTTCTTCGAGGTCGTCGTGGCACCAGGCCTGCTGGGCGCAGATCCCGGCCGGATGGTCGACCCGTTCCCGCCCGGTGCGGCAGGTCTCCAGCGCTTCCGCGGTCCGGTTGAGGACGCGCAGCGTGCTCGCGCGCCAGGTGTAGCCCTCCTCGATGTGCGGATCGAGCTCGATCACCCGGTCGAACTCGGCGAGCGCGGCCTCGTGGTCCTGGAGCGCGTCGAACACCCGGCCCAGGCAGCGGTGTACCTCGCTGGACCAGGGGAGCAGTGCGACGGCGTGTTCGGCGGCCTCCCTGGCAGCGCCGTACTCGGTCCTGGCGAGCAGGTGGTCGATGAGCTTGGCGTGCGCGTGGACGTATTCCGGGTGCAGTTCGAGCGCGGTGCGGCACCGCTGGGCGGCTTCGTGGTAGCGGGCCTGGCGGTAGAGGGCGTAGGAGTGGGCGACGTGGAGTTCGGCCGCGTCCGGGTGCCGCCGGAACGCCTCGGTGGCGGCCGCTTCGGCCTCGTCGAACCGGTTCAGGTCGCTGAGCGCGAAGATCCGCCACTCCAGGGCTTCGAGGAAATCCGGCGCTTCCTTCAGCACGCGGTCGACCTGGTCGAGCAGCATCCGGTGGTCGGCGCGGTCGTCACCGACCTGGCCGTAGGCCACCCGCAGGAGGTGCCTGCCCGGCGCGGTGGCGAGCGCGGTCTCCGCCAGCTCCTGCGCTTCGTCGAAGCGGTTCAGCCTGCTCAGCGCCGCCACGCGCCAGGCGAGCGCGCGTTCGTGGTCGTGATCGAGCCGCCACGCCCGCTCGAAGTGGTCGAGGGCGCGGGCGTACCGCCGCCGCTGGAACGCCAGCCTGCCGAGTTCGACCAGCGCGTCCGGGTTCTCCTCCGGCGGGCCCAGCAGTTCGGTGATCAGCGCCTCGGTCTCGGCGTACCGGTCGCTCCGGCGGAGCAGCGTGAGGCGGCGTTCGGTCGCGGTGTCCACCCGCAGCAGTGGACACGGTGCCCGGTGGTGCGCGCTTCTGCCGTTCGGGCGATGCTGGTGGGCACCCCCGGCGAATCGAGGTGCACCGTGCTGGAACTGGCTGGCCTGCGCGAGGTCGACGTCGAGGTGTACCGGGCGGTGGTCGACCGGGGCGCGGCGACCGCGGCCGAACTGGCCGGGGTGGTGGGGCTGAGCAGGCAGCGGCTGGCGTCGGTGCTTCTGGTGCTCTGCCGGGAGGGGCTGGTGTTGCGGGACGGCAGCCGGCCGGCGCGGTTCAGCGCGGTGGCGCCGGAGGTCGGGCTCGGCTTGCTGTGCCACCGCAGGGAACAGGAACTGGAGCGGGCGCGGTTGCTCGCCGTCGAACTGCAGGAGCGGCACCGGCTCGCGCTCGGCGGGCAGCCGGGCGGGCTGGTCGAGGTGGTGCACGGGGCCGCCGCGGTGGCCGGGCGGGCGGACCGGATGATCCAGGCCGCGGCCGGTGAAGTGTGCTTTGTGGACAAACCACCGTACGCCCGCTCGCCGTCGGATCTGCACCCGGTGGAGCGGGAGCTGCTCGCGCGGGGGGTGCGGTTTCGCGGGGTGTACGACCGGACCGCGCTCGAACTGCACGACCTGCGCGCCGACCTCGAACTGGGGTTGTCGCTCGGGGAAGAAGCCAGGGTGGTCACCGACGCCCCGCTGAAGCTGATCCTGGTCGACGACGCGATGGCCTTGGTACCACTGCATTCGCACGCGCCGTCGGTGGAGGCCGCGCTGGTGGTCCACCCGTGCGCGCTGCTCGGCGCGCTCCGGTCGCTGTTCGAGTTCCTGTGGTGCGACGCGATGCCGCTCGGCCTGCCCGGCAGCCCGCAGGCCCGCACCGAACTGCTGTCCACTGTGGACATGCGACTGCTGGCGCTGCTGACCACCGGCATGCCCGACCGCGGCATCGCCAAGCAGCTCGGCATGAGCTACCGCACCTTCCAGCGCCGGTTGCACGAGCTGATGGGCGTGCTCGGCGCGCGCACCCGGTTCCAGGCCGGACTGCAGGCCGCGGCGCGGGGCTGGGTCACCGTGCCGGTCACCCAGCCCCGCACCGAACCCCGTCAGCCGGCCGACGGTGCCGCGAGCAGGTAGGCGCGGAGCGTCGTGCTGGTCACCGTGTTGCCCGCGCTGTCCTTCGCCTCGGTGCGGAGCGAGACCGCGCCCGCCTGCGGCGGGTGCTGCACGGTCACCGTCCAGCGCGCGTCCCCGAGCGGTTTGGCCGTCGCGGCCGTCCAGGTGACACCGTCGTCGGTGGAGTAGGCGGTCTTGAGCTGGGTCACCGGACCGCCACCACGGGCACCGCTGTGCTCGGCCGCGGTGATCTCGAACTCGAACGGCCCGCCGGCGGGCGCGCGGTTGCCGAGGTCGAGCGGGAACCGGTGGTCCAGCAGGATCAGCGGCTGGAACGCGCACGCCGTGCCCTCGGCGTGGCAGTGGTAACCCGGCGGTGGTGCGTCGGTGGTGCGGGCCGAGGCGAAGGTCCAGGTCGTCTCGGTGCGCGGGGCGTGTGCGAACAGCGAGGTGCTCGGCGCGCCGATCTGGGCCTGGGCGGGGAGCACGTCGACGGTGGACAGCCGGTACACCGCCGGTTCCGGGGCCAGCCGGTAGACCGGGAACTGGGCGAACGGGTCCCCGGCGTTGTCGCGCGGGATCTCCGTGTCCCCGCGGTAGAGGTGGGTTTCGGTGGTGGTGAAGTACTTCCCGTTCTCGTACGGGCTGGTGAAGTGCCCGCCCTCGGAATCGGCCCACTGCAGCGCCGGGGCGAACAGGTCCCCGCTCCGGCACAGCGAGCACAGCACCCGCCAGCCGTCCGCGGTCGCCGGGTAGCGGGCCGGGTGGTCGGGCCGGAGTTCGACGGCCGTGCTGTGCACCGGCGCGCGGAACCAGTGCTCGTCGGGCCGGGTCTTCTCGCCGGGCCGGTAGATGTTCTGCTGGTGCATGGCGAGCGAGGCCTTCTTGCCGCCCGGCCCGGGGCCGGACTGGGTGACCACGCGCTTCCACACCTGCCGGTCGTCGCCGGGGCCGGTGTACTCGGTCCAGCTGCCGGGTACCGGGATCTTGGTGCCCTGCAACGGTTGTGTCTTCCACCGGCCGGTGGGGAAGGCGTAGAAGTTCTTCTGCGCGGACAGGCCGGGCAGATCGGCGTGGTACCCGGTCCTGGTGGCCACCAGCTGCTGGTGGTCAACTTGGCGGACGTGCGCGGCGGGCACGCCGTTGGCGTCGAGGTAGCTGAGGTTGTACATGAGTTCCGGCGCGGCGCGCACGAGCAGGGTGAGCGGCGTGCCCGCCTGGCGCACCAGTTCGCCCTGGTCCCAACCGAGGGAGAGCTGGGGGAGCGTGGTGCTGGTGAGCCCGGTGATCGGCAGCGCGCCGGGGACACCGGCGTAGGGCACCACGGCCACCGCGCCGGCGGCCGCTGCCTGGGTGGCCGCGTTGACCGCGCCCTGGAACACCGCGGCGACCGGATCGGCCGCACCCGGCGGCACGGGGATCCGGACCAGCGCGATCTTGCCCTTCACGTCGAGGCCGGTGAAGTCCTCCGCGCGTCCGGCACCGGCGAAGACCACCGGCGCGGTGTGCTCACCGGGCCAGGCCGCGGCCAGCGTGGGCACGTCGTAGACCGGGTTCAGCGTGGTTCCGCCCTGTTTCGCCGCGACGGTGGACTGGGCCAGGGAAGCCGTGTCCTGCAAGGAGATCTCGCCGGTCTTGGTCGCCGGGGCCGGGGTCGCCCTGACCTGCCAGGCGGTGGCGCCCGCGGTGAGCCCGGCTTCGCCGACGTAGCTCGGCAGGACCCGCCGCAGCATGACCGTGCGGTCGCGCTGATCGGTCGGGGCCGGGGTGACCAGGTCGACCGGCACCGCCTTGGTGGCGTCGAGCGTGAGCTGGGCGGGACCGGTGATCGAGGCCTCGGCCACGCTCAGCGCGCTCCACCTCCGGACCGCCAGCCCGCGTTCCATCACCCAGCCCAGCGCCGAGTACCGGCCCGCGGGCAGCGAGACCTGGCCGGTGCCGCCGACCAGGTCGACCTGCTGGGTGAGCGGGCCGAGCATCGGGTCGTTGGGATAGGCGGTGCCGCCGGAGTCGTCGATCAGCTGGACCGCGGCCATCGACGCCGGTTTGCCCGCGGAATCCAGTACCCGCAGGGTCACCGGGAACAACGGGGGTGCGTGGTAGGTGCTGAGCGGGGTGCGCAGCACGGTCTTCCCGTCCGGGGTGGAGGCGACCACGGTGCCGCCGTAGACACCGGGCGCGCCCTTCGCCGGATCGGCCGTCACGGTCAGCTGACCGGTCGACTTCGGGGGTACGGACAGCGTGCTCGTCCCCAGTTTGACGCCGTCGGGCGGGGGCTTGCCGCCGTCCCACTGCTGCACGGACAGCGAGAGGGACAGCGCCAGCGGCTGGTCGCTTTCGTTGGTGTAGGCCAGTGTTCGCTCGGTGACGGCGGTGCCGGCCGGGGTCCGTTCGAGCCGGCCGAAGCTCGCGGTGGCCGGGCCGGTGGCGGGCTGGCTGACCACCCGGTTCAGGTCGAGCAGCCCGGCGCCCTGCTCGAACCAGCGCAGCCCGAGGTCCTTCGCGGTGGACGCGAGCGCGTTCTTGAGCGCCTGTCCTGTCCACTGTGGATGTTGCTGCAGCAGCAGGGCGGCGGCCCCGGCCACGTGCGGCGTGGCCATCGAGGTGCCGGAGGCCGAGGTGTAGTTCTCGTCCACCGGGGCGCCCATCGCGGTGCCGCTCGCGCGGGCCGCGGCGATCTCCACCCCCGGCGCGGTGAGCTCGGGCTTGACCAGTGCGTCACGCAGGCGCGGGCCCCGGCTGCTGAACCAGGCCAGCTTGCCCGCGTCGTCGACCGCGCCCACGGTGAGCGCCGCCGCCGCGCTGCCCGGGGTGGTGACCGTCCGGTCACCGGGACCCGAATTGCCCGCGGCCACCACAAAAAGCGTGCCGGTCTTCGCGGACAGCTCGTCGACCTGCTCGCTCAGCGGGTCGGCGCCGTCGGTCACCCCGGCGCCCAGGCTCAGGTTGACGATCTTCGCGCCGGTGCCCACCGCCCAGTCGATCCCGGCCATCACCTGCGAGGTGTCGCCCGCACCGCTGCTGTCGAAAACCTTGGCCACCACCAGTTTCGCCGCCGGGGCGACACCGCGGTACTTGCCGCCCGAAGCGGCACCGGTCCCGGCCGCGATCGACGCGACGTGCGTGCCGTGGCCGTGCCGGTCGACCACGTCGCCCTCCCCGCTGAAGTCCGCGGACGCGGTCACCTTGCCAGCCAGATCCGGGTGCCCGGCGTCGATCCCGGTGTCCACCACCGCCACCGTGCTGCCGGTGCCGTCGAGACCGGCCTGCCACGCGGCCGGCGCGCCGACCTGCGCGGTGCTCTTGTCGAGCACGACCCGGACCCGGCGATCGAGGGTGAGGCGCGCGACGTCGTGGCGCAGCCGAGGCGAACCGGCGGTCAGCGACTCCCAGAACTCGCCCGCCCGTGCCTTGTCCACGCGCAGGCCCACGGCCGACGCGGTGGGCAGCACGCTGCGGGTCTCGGCGGCGGCCAGTGCGTCGGCCTTCTGCTCCAGCGACTGGATACCCGGCTCACCGTCGTAGTCCGCGATCACCGGGATCGTGCCGCTCGTGCTGTCGTCGCGGCCGTCCTCGGCGAGTGCGCTGAGGTTGAACAGGTTCCGGTCGAGCACGCCGGCGGAGACGAACGGCAGCGCGTCGGACGGGTAGACGAAGAACCCGTCGGGGGTGGTCATCGTGCCGAAGGAGGGTTCCGGCCTGCCGGGTGACTCGGCCGCGTCGATGTCCGCGGTGCTCCGGCCGTCCCGGTCGACGGTGTGGGTGACCACGTCGCCGGTGATCAGGGTGAGCCGGTGCACCCGTGCGACCGCGGTGGTGGTGACCGGTGGATCGGCCGCGAACGCGGGTGCGGCCGGTAGCGCGAACAGCAGCAACAGCACCGCGATCAGGCATCGGGCCGGGGTGGCGCCAGTGCGTGGGGACCGTGGGTTCATCGGGGCTCGCTCCCTCCGTGGAGTCCCGGGCGCACACCCGGAGTGCCCGGGTGAACGCGGAGAGACATTTCCACTGAGGATGAGCTAGTCCACGCCGAAGGTCATCAGTCGCCGTCGGCGGATTGTCGCCGTTGGCGACTGTGCGCCAGCACGGGAAAGGCCCGGTCCGCCGGGTGGGCGGACCGGGCCGTGGCCGGGGCCGAGATCAGTTCAGCTGGCCGGGGGTGCGCTGGTGCAGGGAGAAGTCCTGCCGGTTGTTGTCGGTGTCGGTGCTGACGATGTCCCGGCCGCTCGAGGCCGCGAGCTGCTCGGTCACCTGCGTCTCGGGCAGCGCGGGCTGCCCTTCCTTCGCCGCGGTCACCGAGGCCGAGAAGGCGATGCCGTCGACCCTGGTGCCGGTCGGGCTGACCACCGCGACCCCGCCGTTGACCGGGATGCCCTCGGGGCCGGCCAGCAGGAACGGCACCACATTGGTCTCGTCCTCGATGGTGCCGGAGAAGTTCTGGCTGGTGAGCACGAGGAACTGGCCGGCGTTGCCCTTGGGCGAGAGCACGATGCCCGCGGGCAGGGTGATGGTGTCGACCAGCGCGTTCTGCGGGCCGTAGACCCGCATGGTGTACCCGGTCAGGTCCACCGGGTTGTTGCTGATGTTGCGGATCTCGATGAACTCGTCCAGCGTGCCGTTCGGGCCGCGGGTCGAGATCTCGTTGACCACCACCGTGGACGAGGCCAGCGGCTGCACCTCGTCGGGCTGGCCGGCACTGGCCGCACCGGCGATCACCGGCAGGCTCAGCAGGGCCAGCGCGAGAGCCGAACCACTCAGCAGACGACGCATTGTCTTTCCTTTCCGGGAAACAAAGGGGGACGGAAAATACGATCCGGCGCCGAATCCGTTGTGCGGATCCGTTTTCCGCCGGTACCAACAATGCTGCCGCAATGGTGTCGGCGGCCGGAAGGGGCCAGTTCCCGGTGACCTCATGCATGCCGCCGGTATCGGCGGGCCAGTGCGGCGGCCGCGCGCAGTTCCTGCGGGCAGGTGTCCAGCACCTGGCTCAGCCAGCTCCGCCAATAGGGCCCGGGAATGCGTTTACCGCGTTCCCAGCGCGACACGTCCTCCCGGGTGATACCACTGTTCCCCGACGCGGCCCGCAAACGGGCGGCCAGTTCGTCCTGGGAAAGTCCTTTGTCGCGGCGGGTTTCGGCGATCACGTCGAATACCGGCTTGGCCTGGGTGGGCACGGCATGCCTTTCCGTCCCGTTACCGATGGCACGGGACTTCGCGAGTGGGATTACTGCTTTTTCACGGGTGCGGCTGGGCCGCGGGCGGGGACGGGCAGCCGAAATCGACCCGGTTGTTGTCGGTGTCGGTGCTCAGCGCGTCCCGGGAGAGCGGGCCGGGGCAGGGTGCGGCGGCCTCGTTCTCCCGGCAGGGCGACTCCGGTGCCACCGCCACCCCGTCCACCCGCGCCTGGTGCCCGTCGAGCAGGAGCTGGCCGGTGCCGGGCACCGCGGGCACGAGCAGGTCGGCGTCGTGCTCCCCGGCGAAGTCCAGGCCGGCCAGCACGAACGAACCACCGCCGGGGACCGCGCTGCCCGCCGGGAACCGGGCCAGTTCGGCCAGCGCGCTGCCGTGGCAGCTGAGCACGGACCAGCCGTCCAGCCACACCGGGGCCGCCGAGAGGTTGCGCAGTTCGAGGAATCCCGCCGGACCGGCGAGCAGCTGGTGGATCCGGACCGGCGGCACTGCCGGGCCCGGTGCGGCGGCGGTGAGCACGGCGACGACGGCCAGGTGGCACAGTCTGCTCGGCATCTGCTCCTCACCGCCCGCGGAGGGGACTGCTGCGCGGCACGACGAGGCCCGCGCCGTCCAGCCTAGGAGCACGGGCGGTAGCGAGGATGTGCCGCGCGGTACTGTCCCGCCCGGGTCCGGGGTACCGCCGGTACGGCCTCACCCCGGACGGCGGGGCGGGCCCGCGGCGGACGGGCTCGGCCGCAGGTCCAATGAGCGGAACAGGTCCCGCCTGCTGGTGAAGCCGAGTTTGCGCAGCACGCAGCTGACGTAGTTCTTCACCGTCTGCCTGGCCAGGTGCAGCTGGTCGGCGATCTCGTCGTTCGACCGGCGGCACAGCACCAGTGCCAGCACCTCCTCCTCGCGGGAGGTCATCGGCGGGCTGTCCGGCGGGGGTGGCGGCGGGGCGGGCTGCGGCGCGGTTTCCGCGCCCACCAGCCAGGTTCGCTCACCGGCTCTGGTCCGGCGGATGGCTTCGCCGACCACGCGGTCCCCGGCCGACTTGTGCACGAAGCTGTCCGCGCCGGCGTTGAGCGCGGCGGCCACCGCCGACGGTGAGGAATCCGCGGTCAGCACCAGTACCGCGGTTCCGCGCAGTGCGCGCTTCGCGAACCGGCATATTCCGATGCCCACCCGTTCCCCGGTCAGCGTGAGTTCGGTGATGACCAGATCGGGATGCACCCGGCGGCATTTCGCCAGTGCTTCGGCACCACTACCGGCCTCGGCTATTTCCTGGCATTCGCCCGCCGATTCGATCAGGGTGCGCAGGGCATATCTGATCAGTGGCTGCTCATCAACCACCAGTGTGGTGACGTGTTCCACGTTACCCCTTCGCCAATCGGTTCCGTCCGCGCGCGGTCGCGGGCGCAGAGAACTTACTACCACTCCACGCCGCGCGGATGACACGGCCAAGCGGCACAGTTGTTCTTGACGGCGGTGGGAAACGGGTGAATTACGCCCGCCGGCGCGGAAACCGGCGGACGCATTCGCGGTGGTTCCGGCCGGACTCCGCGGCCAGGATCTCGGCGAAGACGCCGAAGGTGCACCAGTCGTTGTTGGTGTGGATGACGACCAGGTGCTTCGCGTCCGGGGTGCCGCGCAGGTAGCTGCACGTGCCGGCGTCGCTGCCCGCGCCACCGCGGAGCACCAGGCCGCCGGGCAGCGTTTCCTCGTGCACGCCGAGGCCGTACCGGCTGTTGGGCAGCCAGCTCCCGCCCTCGGTGGACACCGTGGCCCACATCCGCGCGTGCTGTTCCGGCGGCAGCAGGGTGCCCCGCAGCAACGCGGTGTAGAAGCGCAGCATGTCCGCGGTGGTGGAGACGATCCCGCCGGCGGCGTGCCCCAGCGAGGTGTTCATCTCGGTGACGTCGAGCGGCGGGAGACCGGGATCCTCCATCAGGGACGGCCAGTTCTCCGGCGTCACCCGCGCGGGGTCCACGCCCTCGCGCAGGAACACCTTCGAATACGCCCGCGGGTGCGGGTCCGGGTACTTCGTCTCCTCCGCGGGCCGCACGTAGGTGTCGGTGAGGCCAAGCGGCTCGATGACCGTGCGGTGCACCTCCTCGGCGTGCGTGCGGCCGGTCGCCGCCTCGATGATCGCGCCGAGCAGGTAATACCCGCCGTTGGAGTACATGAAGGTCTCGCCGGGCTCCGCCACGGGCGGTTCCGAGACGGCGAGCTTCACCAGCTCGTCCACCGTCCACACGTCGAAGCGGTGCTTCTCCCAGCGGGACCGGATGAACCGGCCCGCGGTCCGGGTGGCCAGTCCGGTGGCGAACAGGCCGCTGGTGTGGTTGAGCAACGAGCGCACGGTGAGCTTGCGCCCGTCGTTGCCGTGGGCGTCGGCCGCGCCCGGCAGCCATTTGTCCACTGTGTCGTCCAGGTCCAGCTTCCCCTCGGCGGTCAGCGCGAGCACCGCCGCGGCGGTGTAGCTCTTGCCGATGCTGCCGAAGTTCAGGTGCTCACCGCGTTCGCGCGGGCGGCCGGTGTCCAGGTCGGCCACCCCGGCGGCGCCGAACCAGGTGCCGTGCTCGTCGGCGACCTCGACGACGATGCCGGGCACGCCGTACTCGGCCACCGCGTGGTCGAGCACGCGCTGGGTCTTTTCGTGGTGGGTCACGGTCAGTCCTTCCAGGTGACGGGGAGGCCGGCGAGGTCGTACATGTTGGCGTCGGTGCGCAGCGGTACTTCGTGGACCGGGATGGCCAGTTCGAGCGTGGGGAACCGGTTGAGCAGCGCGGGCAGCGCGGTCCGCAGTTCGATGCGGGCCAGGTGCTGGCCGAGGCACTGGTGGACGCCGTGGGCGAAGGACAGGTGCCCGCTCGCGTCGCGGGTGATGTCGAGCGCGTCGCCGTCGGGGAACCGCCGGGGATCGCGGTTCGCCGCGATCGGCGAGATGGCCACGGTCTGGCCCGCCCTGACCAGCTGGCCGCCGATCTCCACGTCCGCCACCGCCGCCCGTGCCGAACCACCGCCGATCCCGGTGTAGCGCAACAGTTCCTCGATGGCGCGATCGGTCAGCCCCGGATCCGCGCGCAATGCGGCGAGCTGGCCGGGATTGATCAGCAGCGCGAAGGTGGACAGGCCGAGCACGGTGGCGGTGGTGTGCAGCCCGGCCCCGAGCAGGAAGGCGCCGACCCCGGCGAGCTCGTCCTCGGTGAGGTCGCTGGTGGTCAGCTCGCTGAGCACGTCGTCGGTCGGCCGCGCCCGCTTGCCCCGGACGAGTTCGCGGAGGTAGTCGCTCAGCGCGGTCCAGTTCGCCGCGATGTCGTCCGCGGTCACGCCCTCCCGCGCGAGCATCCCGTCCACCATGCGGCGGAACCACTCGCGATCGGCGGACGGCACGCCGAGCAGTTCGCAGATCACCAGCGCGGGAATGGGGCGGGCGTAGACCTCCATCAGGTCGGCGGGCCGCGCCGAGCCGGCCAGCACGGTGAGCCGGTCTTCGGTGCACGCCGCGACCTGCTCGGCGAGCAACCGCATCCGGCGCGGGGTGAACTTCCCGGCGAGCAGTTTCCGGAACCGCGTGTGCTCCGGGGCGTCCAGGCCGAGGAAGTCGCCGGGCTGCGCGGGCGGCAGCTCCCCGCTGAACCCGGGCAGCGGCACGTGCATCAGCTCGTAGCGGTTGCTGAAGGCCTGGTGCCCGAGCACGGCACGGGCTTCGTCGTACCCGGTGGCCAGCCAGCCCTCGTGCCCGTCGGGGAAGCGCATGGGGGCCAGCGGCCGCTCCTCGCGCAGGCGGCCGAGTTCGGGCGGGAGCTGGAACGGCCGGTCCGGGAACGAGCGGAAGAGCAGTTCCGGCTGGGTGAACAGGTCGGTCATGGTGGTTTCTCCTTGTCAGGTAGGGAGGTCAGGCGGCGAGGTGCCGTCGTGCGGTGCGGACACCGCGGGGGTGGTTCCAGCCGATGGCGGCGGTGGTGGTGCCGTTCTCCTCGGCGACCGCGGCGAACCGGCTGTCGTCGTGGTCCAGCAGGCGGAGCCGCGCGTGCGGCCCGAGCACGCCGTGGACCTGGATCTTGATCTCGTACTGGTCGGACCAGAAGTAGGGGACCGGACGGTGGTGCCGCTGTCCGCCGAGCAGGTTCGCGGCCACCACCAGCGCCTGTTCCGTGGCGTTGGTGCGGGTTTCCAGCCGGTGCGTGGTGCCGGTCGCGGGATCGGACCAGCGCGCCACGTCACCGACCGCGTAGACGTCGTCGGCGGCGCGCAGGGTGGAGTCGCAGCGGAGGCCGTCGTCCAGGGTCAGGCCGCTGCCGGCCAGCCAGCCGGTGGCGGGCACGGAGCCGAGCGCGAGCACCACCAGCTCGGTCTCGACCAGTTCACCGCCGGGCAGCGCGATCCCGGTGACCCGGCCGTTTTCGCCGACCAGCCGGGACACCGTGGTGCCGGTGCGCAGGCGCACGCCCCGTGAGCGGTGCAACTCCGCGACCCGGCCGCCGAGTTCGTGGCCCAGTGTGCGCAGCATCGGCACCGGCTCGGGGTCGATCAGCGTGACGGCCTTGCCGAGGGTGCGGGCGGCAGCCGCTACCTCGCAGCCGAGCACCCCGGCGCCGACCACGGAAACCCGTTGGGCCACTTGCAGTTCCCGCTTCAGCGCCAGTGTTTCGTCCAGCGTCCGCAGGGTGTGCACCCCGGCGAGGTGCGGTTGGCCGGGCAGGCGGCGCGGTTTCAACCCGGTCGCGATGACCAGCGCGTCGTAGGTGAGCACGCGGCCGTCGTCCAGTTCCACCGCGTGGTCGGCCGGGCGGAGGCGTTCGGCGGTGCGGCCGAGCAGCCAGTCGGCGTCCAGCGCGGCCAGCCGCTGTTCGTCACGCAGGTGGGTTCGTTCGACCGGCCAGGTGCCGGTGAGCACCTCCTTGGACAGCGGCGGCCGGTCGTAGGGCGGGTGCGATTCCTCGCCGACGATCCGCAGGGAACCGGTGTACCCCTTGTGCCGCAACGCTTCGGCCACGGTGAGCCCGCCGACGGAGGCGCCGACGATCAGCACGTTCACGGCGACTCCTCCAGCAGGATCGCGGCGGCCGGGCAGAGCATCGCGGCTTCCCGCACCGCGTCGTGCGCGTCCGGCGGGGGAGCGTCGTCGAGCAGCACCACGATGCCGTCTTCATCGCGCTGGTCGAACACCTGCTCCGCGGCCATCACGCAGGTTCCGGCGCCGACGCACCTGGCCTCGTCCACGAGCACCTTCATACGAGTTCCCCTTCCCGGGTTTCCTTGCGGCTACTGGGTTTCATCACGAACAGTGCGAGCACGGCGGCGGCCAGCACGAGGGCGGCGGTGGCCCACGAGGTGGTGGCCATGCCGGAGGTGAACGCCTCGCGGGCGGCGTGGGTGAGGGCCGGGTCGCCGACGGCGAGCGCCTCGCCGATGGACGCGCGCGCCGGTTCGGGTGCGGTGTCCGGCATCGAGGCGGTGTAGGCACCGGCGAGCACGCTGCCGAGCACGGCCACGCCGAGCGCGCCGCCCGCCTGCTGCATGGTGTCGTTCACCGCGGAGCCGACGCCGGCGTGTTCGGGTGGCACGGCACCCATCAGCGCGGCGACCGCGGCCGGTTGCGCCAGGCCCGCGCCGATGCCGAACACCGCCAGCGACGCCGCCACCACCGCGAAGCCGCTGTCCGGTGCCAGCGAGGCCATCAGGCCGAAACCCGCCGCCACCACGGCGAGACCGGCGGCGGTCATCGTCCGGTTGCCGAGCTTGCGCCCGAGGGTGGCGCCGAGCGCGTTGGCCGCGATGGTGGCCACCGCCATCGGCACCATCGCGGTCCCGGCTTCGGTCGGCGTGTAACCGAGCACGAACTGCAGGTACTGGGTCAGCACCAGGACCAGGCCGCCGAGGCCGATCTGGGTCAGCACCAGCGCGAAGCTGCCGCCACTGAAGTCGCGGTTCCGGTAGAGCGAGAGCGGCACCATCGGCGACGGCGTCTTCAGCTCCCACACCGCGAAGGCCGCCAGCGCGACCACGGCCACGGCGAGGGCGAGCAGCGTGCCGGGTGCGGTCAGCCCGGCCACCGGCAGTTCGATGATGGCCCAGACCAGCGCGGTCAGGCCGATCACCGACAGCACCGCACCGAGCGGATCGGCCTTGCGCGCCGGGCCCTTCGACTCCGGCATCAGCCAGAGCGCCGCGACGATCGCCAGCGCGGCGATCGGGATGTTGATCAGGAACACCGAGTTCCAGCCGAAACCGGACAGCAGCGCGCCGCCGAGGATCGGGCCGCCGATCATGCCGAGCATGGCCACCGCGGACCAGGCGGAGGTGGCCGTCCGGCGTTCCTCCTCGGTGAAGACGGTGATCAGGATGGACAGCGTGCTGGGCAGCACCAGTGCGGTGCCCACGCCCATCAGCGCGCGGCCGGCGATCAGCTGGCCCGGGCTGGTCGCGGCGGCGGCGACCAGTGACGCGAGGGCGAAGACCACCAGCCCGATGACGAGCAACCGGCGGCGCCCGTAGCGGTCGGAGAGGCTGCCCGCGGTGAGCAGGAGGCCGGCGCAGGCGAGTATGTAGGCGTCGGTGATCCACTGGATGTCCTGCGCGTCGGCGCCGAGATCGCGGACCAGGGTGGGGATGGCCACGGTGAGCACCTGGTTGTCCACCGTGAGCACGAGGGTCGACAGGCACAGCGTGAGCAGGATGAGCCATCTGCGGGGATGGGATGCGGAAGAGGACACGCCCACGACCGTGCCGACCGGCGATGACAGGCCGCTGACAATCCTCTGATAGGCGCCCTGACAGCCCGACCTGACAGCCCGACCTGATAGCCGCCCTGACAGCCCGCCCTGACAGACCGACCTGACAGCCCCGCCTCGACCGGCCCGCCTGGCAATCACCGCCCTGGCAACCGCCGCACTGGCGGCTTGCTGGATTGGCGGGCGGCGTGGTGGCTCGCCGGTTAGGGCGGCTGGGCAGGTAGTCAGGGAGCCATCGTCATCGCTCGCCCGGGAGAGGGCGTCAGGTCAGCAGGTGCGTCGCGGCGTCTTCGCGCGGGAGGGCGGCGCCGCGAAGGTAAGCCGTCTCGTACGCCTCCGCGCCGAGCAACCCGGTGAGGGCCGTGACCAGGTCCCGCAGTTCCGCGTCACCGCGGTCGAACGTGCCGCGGATCGCCTCGCTCAGGCCGAGGGCGGTGGCCGCCCCGGCGTGGTCCCCCTCCAAAAAGCGCAGGCGCGCGACGTGCTGCGCGGCCGAGGCGAGATCGTGGTGCGCGGTGGCGGTGGCGATGGTCGCGGGCAGCAACGCCCGCGCCCCGACGGCGTCACCGGCGGTGAGGCGGTTCTCCATGCGCGCGGCTGCGACGGCGTCCTTGGCCGCGTGGTCGGGCAGGGGAGCCTCCCGCGCGACGGCGAGCAGCCGGTCCAGTTCACGATCCGAACGCGCGGGATCCCCAGCACGCCGGTGCAGGTCGGCCAGTCCGATCGCGGTGACCACTTCGAGCAGGTGCTGCCCGCTGTCCGCGGCGAGCCGTTGCGCGGTGGCCAGGTCCTGCCGGGCGCCGTCGAGGTCACCGGCGCGCATCCGCTCGGTGGCCAGGCCGATCCGGTAGGACAGGTCACCGGGCGGAGCGAGATCGGCCGCCCGGCGGTAGGCGGCGAGGGCGGCGGCGTGGTCGCCCCCGATCGACCGCACGTGCGCCACCCCGGACAACGCCATCGCGGTGAACACCCGGTCGCCGGTCTCCTCGAACGCCCGCAGCGCCTCGTCCGTCGCGGCGATGACGCCCGCCCAGTCCCCGCGGTCGTACCGCAGGAACGTCTCCACCAGGTACGTGCACGCCCGCGCCCAGCGGTCGGTGCCCGCGCGCACCGCGTCGATCTCCCGCTCGACCAGCTCGCCCTGCCCCAGCAGGTAGGCCGCGGTCAGCGTGGCCATCATGAGCATCGGGTACCGGCGCATCGCCCCGGTGCGCACGCACTCCTCGGCCAGCTCACGCACCTTCTCCGCGTCCTGGGGCATCGGCCCCGCCCCGGTGAACAGGTGGTACCCGGTGAAGGCCGCTCGCGCGTCCTCGGGCAGCGCGTCGCCGAGGCCCAGCACCCCCTCCATGAGCCCGTCGGCGCGCCCGTCGAAGCGAAGCGTGTTCCAGTACCAGCACAACGGGGCGAGCAGCAGGACCGCGCTCCCGGCGTCCCGGTTGTCGATGGCCGAGCGCAGCGCGAGCAGGAGGTTGTCGTACTCGGTTTCGAACAACGCCAGTGCTTCCCGTTGCGCGGCG
This sequence comes from Amycolatopsis sp. 195334CR, assembly GCF_017309385.1. Taxonomy (NCBI): domain Bacteria; kingdom Bacillati; phylum Actinomycetota; class Actinomycetes; order Pseudonocardiales; family Pseudonocardiaceae; genus Amycolatopsis; species Amycolatopsis sp. 195334CR. Next base: position 259,179 of record NZ_JAFJMJ010000004.1, read on the forward strand.
GACCGCAGCAGCGGCTCGTTCCGGTCGGCCAGCCCGGCGAAGTAACGGGTGAACCGGTGCTGGACCGCGGTGCGTTCGGCGTCGTCCAGCTTCTCGCCCAGGTGCGCGCGAATGCTCTCCAGCATCCGGTACCGGTCGCCGGAGACGTCCACAATGGACTTGTCCACCAGTGAACCGAGCAGGTACGCGACGTCCTCGGCGGGCAGCCGCTCGTCCGCGCAGACCGACTCGACGGCGTTCGCCCCCGCCCCGGTGGGGAACACCGCGAGCCGCCTGGCCAGCGTTCGTTCCGGCGCGGTGAGCAGCTCCCAGCTCCACTCGATCACCGCGTGCAGCGTGCGCTGACGCGGTTGCGCGGCCCGGTTCCCGGTGGACAGCAGGCGGAACCGGTCGTCGAGCCGCCGGGCGATCTGCCCGGCGCTCATCGACCGCAGCCGGGCCGCGGCGAGCTCGAGCGCCAGCGGCAGCCCGTCGAGCCGCCGCACCACCTCGACCACCGCGTCCACAGTGGACTCGTCCAGCGCGAACCCCGGTCGCACGGCCGCCGCCCGGTCGAGGAACAACCGCACCGCCGGGGATCCGGCGGCGTCGTCCCGCCGGTGTGGCAGCGCGAGCGGCCCGAGTCGGCACAGCGCCTCGCCCAGCACCTCCAGCGGTTCCCGGCTGGTGACCAGCACCCGGAGCTGGGGCTGGCGCTCCAGCAGCCGCCCGGCCAGTTCCGCGACGGCTTCGATGACCTGCTCGCAGTTGTCCAGCACCAGCACGGCCTCGCCGCCGCCGAGCAACTCGGCCACGCGCGCCACCGGATCCGCGGTCCCGCCTGCCGGGCGGCCGGTCGACGTGCTGAGCGCGCCGAGCACCGCGCCGGCCGGGTCGTCCACCCCGGCGAGCGGGACCAGCCACAACCGGCCCTGCCGGTGGGTGTGGTGCCGGGCCGCGACCTCGGTGGCCAGCCGCGTCTTGCCGACCCCGCCCGGCCCGGCGATGGTCACCAGGCGCGCGGTCCCCAGCAGTTCCTCGACCAGCTTCACCTCGGTTTCCCGGCCGACGAAGCTGGTCAGCGGCGCGGGCAGGCGGCCGGGCGCGGGCCGGGTCGCCGGTTCCCCGCGCAGCACGGCCAGATGCGCGTCCCGCACCGCCTCGGACGGGTCCATGCCCAGTTCGTCGGCGAGCGTGCCGCGGACCTCCTCGTAGGCCGCCAGCGCGTCGGACTGGCGCCCGGCCGCGGCGAGCGCGCGCATCCGCAGCGCGGCAAGGCGTTCCCGCAGCGGATGGGCGGCGGCGGTGGCGGTCAGGTCGGCCAGCACCTCGCCGTGGTGACCGAGGCGCAACTCCGCCTCGAACCGGTCTTCCAGCGCCGCGAGCCGCAGCTCCGCCAGCCGGGTGGCCGCCGCTTCGGCGAACGGGGCACCGCGGACGTCAGCCAGTGCGTCACCGCGCCACAAGGCGAGTGCCTCGCGCAGGGTTTCCGCCGCCTGCTGGGGTGAATCGGCCAGTTCACGCCGTCCTCGCGCGGCCAACTCCTCGAACCGGCTCGCGTCCACGTCCCGCGCCTCGACGGCCAGCCGGTACCCGGTGCCCGCCGATTCGACCGCCACCGTCTCCCGCAACGCCTTGCGCAGCCGGTAGACCAGCGCGTGCAGCGCGTTCACCGCCTCGGCGGGCGGGTCCGCGCCCCAGAGCCCGTCGATCAGCGCGTCGGTGGAAACGACCGCACCCGGGGTGAGCGCCAGCCGGGCCAGCAGCATGCGCAGGCGCGCGGAGACCGGTGCGTCCCCGGCCCGGACCGGCCCGAGCAGCACGACCCGCATCCCCACCCCGCCCTCCGCGACGACACCCCTCGACGCCTCATCGTAGAGGGCGGGGCGCTCAGCGGCGGTCGGGCGGGTCGGCGGCGTCGAGCGGTCCGGCCGGGCGGCCCGGCGGGCCCGCCACGATGGCCGGGAACCGGCTGTCCACATCGGACGTTCGCCCGGCCGGGGCGATCGTCGTCCCCGGGGTGGACAATTTCCCACTGCCGATTTGTTTTCACCCAGTGCAAGCGGTCTGGATTTCCCCGGGAATTGCCTAAAATGGCGCGACATGCCGGTGAGAGACTTGGGGGCGCTATGAGTGTTGTGCGCGAGGAATTCCGGTGGAACCCGGTGCTCGACCGGACGGCACCGCCGCCGCCGGAATCGTTGGGGGAAGCGCTGGTCGATCTCGGCGCCATCGCGCACAATACCGAGCTGCTGCGGTCACGCGGTGCCGGGGAGTTGATGGCGGTGGTGAAAGCCGACGGTTTCGGGCACGGCATGGTGCCGGTCGCCGAAACCGCGCTCGCGCACGGCGCCACCTGGCTCGGGGTGACCTCGCTGGCCGAGGCGATCTCGCTCCGCGACGCCGGGATCACCGCGCCGGTGCTCAGCTGGATCCACCTGCCCGACCAGGACTTCGCCCCGGTGATCGCGCGGGACGTGGACCTGTCGGTGTCCTCGCGCGCGCACCTCGACGGGGTCGCCGCGGGTGCCGAGCGCGCCGGGATCCGCGCCCTGGTGCACCTCAAGCTGGACACCGGGCTCTCCCGCAACGGCGCGCTCGCCGGGCAGTGGCCCGACCTGGTCGCCGCGGCCAGGGAACTCGAGCGCGCGGGCCTGGTGCGCGTGCGCGGGATCTGGTCGCACCTGATCAGCGGTGACCATCCCGGAGACCCGTCCGTGCGCCGCCAGCTCGGCCGGTTCGAGGAGGGGTTCGCGCTGGCCAGGGCCGCCGGACTGGACCCGGAGCTGCGGCACCTGGCCAACTCCGCCGCGGTGCTGACCGCGCCCGCCACGCACTACGAACTCGTGCGCGCGGGCATCGCGCTGTACGGGGTCGAACCGCTGGCCGGGCGGTACTCCGGGCTCCGGCCCGCGATGACCCTGCGCACCAGGACGAACCTGGTGCGGCGTGTTCCGGCGGGCACCGGGGTCTCCTACGACCACGAGTACGTCACCGGCCGCGAGACCACGCTGGCGCTGGTTCCGCTCGGCTTCGCCGACGGTGTGCCGCGCCGCGCCTCCGGGCGCGGTGAGGTGCTGCTGCACGGGCGGCGGTGCCCGGTGGCCGGCCGCGTGGCGATGGACCAGTTCGTCGCCGACGCGGGTGACGCGCCGGTGCGCGTCGGTGACGAGGTGCTGGTTTTCGGGCCGGGAACCCGGGGTGAACCGACCGTGGCCGAATGGGCACACTGGGCGCAGACAAATCCGCACGAGATTCTCACCGGTATCGGAAACAGGGTACCGAGGCGTTATCTACCGGCAATTCCGTCGAATGGCAGCAATGGTCGTGGAACGGCCAGGGCGTAATAACCGGTGGTAGTGTCCTTCGGCACGGGAACAATGTGACATCACCATTTCTGGTCGATCCGGAGTGATTCGTAAGAAAAAGTGGGGGCGGGATGACAATCGACGCGACGGACCGGCGGATCGGCGCCGCCGGTCTGGTGGAGACCATCCGGGCCGAGCACGAATACCAGCGGGAAACGCTGTGCCTGATCGCGGCCCGCAGCATCGTGCACCCGCGCGTGGCGGCGGCCACCCAGTCGGTGTTCGCCAACATCACCACCGAGGGCTATCCCGGCGACCGCTACCACTCCGGTTCGGCCGGTGCCGACGTGGTCGAGCGGATGGCGGTGGACTCGGCGTGCGCGGTCTTCGGCGCCGCCTACGCGAACGTGCAGTCCCACGCCGCCAGCACGGCGAACCTCACCGTGCTGACCGCGCTGCTCGCCCCCGGTGACGTGGTGCTCAGCATGGACCTGGCCAGCGGCGGGCACCTCACCCACGTCAGCAGGCCGTCGGTGACCGGGCGGTTCTTCCGCGGCGTGTACTACGGCGTGCGCGCGGACGGCCGGATCGACCTGGCCGAGGTGGACGAACTGGCCGCCCGCCACCGGCCGAAGATGATCATCTGCGGGGGCAGCGGGTACACCAGGGGCATCGACTTCGCCGGGTTCCGGCGCATCGCCGACCGCCACGGCTGCGTGCTGGTGGCCGACATCTCGCACACCGCCGGGCTGGTGGCGGCCGGTCTCTACCCGAGCCCCGTGCCGCACGTCCACGTCACCACGCTCTGCACGCACAAGCAGCTGTACGGGCCCAAGGGCGGGCTGATCCTGTCCGGGCCGGACGCGCTGGTCCCGCCGCCGGGGCGCACCGAACCGCTGGCGAAGATCCTGGACCGCGCGGTGTTCCCGTACTTCCAGGGATCTCCCGACTTCGGCGCGATCGCGGGCAAGGCCTGCGTGCTCGACTGGGTGCGCACGGCGGAGTTCCACCGGCTGATGCGGCGGGTCCGCGAACTGGCCGACCTGCTGGCCCGGCGCCTCGAACGCGGCTTCGACCTGGTGTCCGGCGGTACGGACAGCCATATGGTGCTGGTGGACCTGCGCTCCCGCGGGATCACCGGCCGCGACGCCGAACGCGCGCTGGAGGCCGCGGGCATCCTGGCCAACCGCAACCGGGTGCCCGGGGACACCACCCCGGCCAGGGTCGCCGCCGGACTGCGCGTGGGTACGAACATCGCCGCGTACCGGGGGATGACCACGGCGGACTTCGACCGCTGCTGCACCGGGATCGTCGACGTGCTGGAGAATCCGGCGGCAGTGCCCGGGGTACGTGCCGAGATCGCCGAAGTGATGTCGCGGTACCCGCTGGAAGGGGCGCTGTGATGGAACGCGCGCATCCCCATTTCCCCCTGGTGTGCCACGGAACCAGCCCGGCCGCCAGCAGTGGTCACCGGCTGCCCCCGGCGCCCGCGCCGGTACTGCTCGGTGCCCTGCTCGCGCAGGCCATGGCGTACTCCGGTCCGCGCATGGTCACCGTCCGCACCGACATCGACCACGTGCTCACCCTGGACGGGAGCACGATCGCGGACTTCATCGCCACTGCCGCCGCGGTCGACTCGGCGCCGGCCTTCCAGGTGGCGCTGGACCCGGAACCCGCCGCCACCGCGCTCACCTTCGCCTTCTGCGAGGAGTTCCGGATCGAGTGCGCCGGGCAACCGCGCGATCCCGCGGCGCTGGACCGGATAGCCGCGCACTACCTCACCTTCCTGCACGCCGCGCTCGCCGATCCGAACACCGAAGTGTCTCAAGTGGACTACCGGACCCCGGCGGAGAAGCAGGTGGCCGCCGAGCTCAACGACACCGCCCGTGATCTGGTGCACCCGGCGTGCCTGCACGAGCTGTTCGAGGCCGCGGTGGACCGCGACCCGGACGCGATCGCCCTGGTGCAGGGCGAAACCCGGCTGACCTTCGGTGAGCTCGACGCGCGCGCGAACGGCCTGGCCGCGCGCCTGCGCGGCGAGCGGATCGGGATCCTCGCCACGCTGAGCGTGGAGTTCGTGGTGTGCGCGCTCGCGGTGATGAAGTCCGGCGCCGCCTACGTCCCGCTGGACCCGAAGCTGCCGGAACAGCGACTGCGCACGCTCTTCCGGCTCGGGCACGTCTCGATGCTGCTGGCCGATCCGGCCTACGCGGACGTGGCCGGGGAGCTGACCGATTCCTGGCTCCCCGTACCGGACGGCGTGATGAGCGGGGAACGCCCGCGTGCCGGGGTCACCGGCACCGATCTGGCGTACTTGATCTTCACCTCCGGATCGACGGGTGAGCCCAAGGGCGTGCTGCTGGACCACGTCGGCCGGGCGAACCTGATCACCGACCTCAACCAGCGCTTCGGCATCGCTCCCGGTGACCGGATGCTCGTGGTGAGTTCACCGAGCTTCGACATGTCCGTCTACGACCTGTTCGGCACGCTCGCCGCCGGGGCGACGGCGGTGCTGCCGCAGCGGGGGTGCGAGCAGGACGTGGACCACTGGGCGCGGCTGATCACCGAGGAACGCGTGACCCTCTGGCACTCGGTGCCGTCGGCGCTGAGCCTGGTACTGAACCTGCTTCCGTCGCCTGTGGACAGTGTGCTGCGGTTGTTCCTGGTCGGCGGCGACTGGATCCCGGTGGACCAGCCGGAACGGGTGCGCCGCGTGTTTCCCGGGGCCGAGTTCTACAGCCTCGGCGGGGCGACGGAGGTGTCGGTGGACAGCGTGATCCACCGCGTGCCGCCGGGGCGGCGGTACCCGCGGGCGATCCCGTACGGGCGGCCGCTGGCCAACCAGACCGCGCGCGTGCTCGACCGATACGGCCGCGAGGCGGCGCTCGAACTGCCCGGCGAGCTGGTGCTCGGCGGTGTCGGCGTCGGGCGGGGTTACGACCGGCGGCCCGAACTGACCGCCGAACGCTTCCCGGCCGACCCGTTCACCGGCGGCCGGATGTACCGGACCGGCGACGCCGCGCGGCTGGCGCCGGACGGCACGATCGACCTGCTGGGACGGCTGGACCAGCAGCTCAAGCTCGACGGGGTGCGCATCGAACTGGGGGAGATCCAGACCGCGATCGAGGCGGACCCGCGGGTGCGCGAGGCCGTGGTGGTGCCCCGCCGCGACGATTCGGGCCGCGCCGTCGCGCTCGTCGCCTTCGTGGTGCCGGACGGGAATCCGGGCACGCTCCTGGACGAGCTGCCGGAGCGGTTGCGGGCGGTGCTCCACCGCTCGTCCGTGCCCGGCGAGTTCCGGCTGGTCGAGCGAATTCCGTTGAACGCCAACGGGAAGGTCGACCGGACCGCACTGGCGAACCTGGCCATCCCCGAACCGACGGAGTCCGAAGTGGACGAGTACGCCGAAGCGGTGGCCCAGGTATGGACGCAGGTGCTCGGCCTCGCCGAGCCGCCGGCCGCCCACGAGCGGTTCGCCGCGCTGGGCGGCGGGTCGCTCGCGGCGACGCAGGTGGTGAGCCGCCTGCGCCGCCGCTTCGACGCGGACCTGTCGGTGCGGGACGTGCTGACCAAGGCCACCGTCGCCGGGGTCGCCGAGGTGCTGCGCGTCAGGAAGAACGGCGCAGCGCCCGCGTGACGATCCGGGCGAGCGCGGTCAGCCCCTCGCCCTGCCACATCGTGTAGTGGTTGCCGGGCACGGTTTCCGCGGTGACCTCGGCGCACATCCCCGTCCAGTCCATGCCGGTCGACGGTGATCCCGCGCCCTTGATGGTGACCATCGGCCCGGGGTGCCCGCCGCGCGGCTGGTAGCTGTGCAGCGCGATGGTGTTCGCGCGGTGCACCGCGTACCGCCGCGTCAGCGTGCCGAGATCGAGTTCGGCCGGGATGACCCCGTCCGCGGAGAGCGTGGCCAGCGCGCTCTCCACGGACTCGTCGGTGATCACCAGTTCGGCCAGCGCCGCGTCCAGCACACCGTGGTCGGCGAAGGGATCGGCGCCGGTGAGGTCGATGGCGAACCGGCGCAGCAGCGACTCCGCGTCCGGCATCGGCTCGGGCATCGGTACCGGGGTGTCCACGGTGATCAGCAGCGGTGGCGGGCCATCGGACCGCCGGGCCATCTCGTACCCGATCACCCCGCCCATCGACCAGCCCAGCAGGGCGAACGGCTCGCCCGGCCGTTCCGCGGCGATGGCGGCCAGGTACAGCTCCGCCAGTTCACCCACCGAGCAGAGCGGTTTCTCGTCCTCGTCGTCGAAGCCGGGGGCCTCGACGCCGTAGACCGGCCGGTCCGCGTCGAGCAGCGGGACCAGCGAGAAGTACGAATACGCCGAGCCCGACGCCGGGTGCAGGCAGTAGAGCGGGGTTCCGGCGCCGGACGGGCGCAGCGGGATGAGCGGCTCAGGCTCCATCTGCCGCCACCTTCGCCGGCGCGAGCTGCTCGTCGATGACCGCGGCGATCCCGCGCACGGTCGGATTGCCGAACAGCCTGCGCAGCTTGAACTTGATGCCGAACGCGCGGTTGAGCCTGCTGACCAGGCGCAGCGCCTCCAGCGAGTTCCCGCCGCTGTCGAAGAAACTGCTCGCCGCCCCGATGCGCTTTTCGCCGAGCACCTCGGTGAACACCTCCGCCACGGTCTGCTCCGTCGCTGTCCGCGGAGCCAGGAACTCCTCGGCCGCGTCCGGTTCCGGATCGGGCAGCGCGGCCCGGTTCACCTTGCGCGCCGCGGTCAGCGGCATCTTCTCCAGCACCACCCACGCGGTGGGCACCATGTACTCCGGCAGCCGGTCCAGCAGGTGCACCTTCAGCTCCGCCGCGGTCGGCTCCCGCCCGTCGGCCGGGGTCACGTAGCCGACCAGCCGGGGCGCGCCGCGCTGGTCGGGCCGCAGCGCCACGGCCACCGTGCCGACGTCCGGGCTGGCCAGCAGCGCGGCCTCGATCTCCTCCAGCTCGATCCGCAGCCCGTGCAGTTTGACCTGGTTGTCCACCCGGCCGACGAACTCCAGCTGGAGGTCGTGGTTCCAGCGGACCAGGTCGCCGGTGCGGTAGACCCGGCCACCGGGGTGGAACGGGTCCTCGGTGAACGCCGCCGCGGTCAGCTCCGGCTGGTTCAGGTACCCCCGCGCGAGCCCCTCCGGGCCGCCGATCAGCAGTTCGCCCGGAACCCCGCGCGGCACCAGCTCACCGGCTTTGTCCACAATGTACATCCGGCGGTCCGGGAACGGCACGCCGATCGGGGGCGCGGCCTCGCAGAACCCCGGCGGGCACTCGTAGGCCGTGCAGCCGACGGCCGCCTCGGTCGGGCCGTAGACGTTGATCAGCCTGCGGCCGTCGGTGTTCCACTTGTTGACCAGTTCGGCCGGGATGGCCTCGGCCCCCATCATGATCTTGCGCAGGTCCGGGTAGGGCCCGGCCTCGACCAGCGACAGCATCGCCGGCGACATGCACGCGTAGGTGGTGCGCTGGTCGCGCATGAGCTGGGCCAGCACGTCGGGCGCGGTGCCCGCCTCCTGGTCCACCAGCACGATGGTGGCACCGGCGCACAGCCCGGCGAAGATCTCGCCGTGCGACATGTCGAACGACAGCGCCGCCAGCTGCAGCATCCGGTCCTGGGGCACCAGGTCGAACACCCGGCGGTAGGACTCGGCGAACGACATCAGCGCGCGGTGCTCGACGAGCACGCCCTTGGGCCTGCCGGTGGACCCGGAGGTGTAGAGCACGTAGGCCAGCGAATCGCGGCCCGCCCACTCCGGCATCGGCTCCCGCGCCACGGCGGCGACCGCCGTCCACGCACCGTCCACTTCGGTCACCTGCCACGGCCCGGCCGGGATGCGCTCGCGCACCCGGGACTGGGTGAGCACCAGGGGAGTGGCGGTGTCTCGCAGCATGTAGTCCAGCCGGTTCGGCGGGTTGGCCGGATCGAGCGCCACGTAGGCGACCCCGGCCTTGAGCACGCCGAGAAAGGTGACCAGCGCGTTGAGGTCGCGCTCCATCGCCACGGCCACGATCTGCCCGGGGTGGACCCGGCCGGCCCGCAGGTACCGGGCCAGTGTCTCGGCCCGGCGGTCCAGTTCGCCGTAGGTCAGCACCTCGCCCTGGAACACCGCGGCCGGGTGGTCCGGCTGCTCGGCGGCCTTGGCCGCGACCACCGCGTGCACCGGCTCCGGCCCGTACTCCAGGAACTCACCGCGGCCGGCGTCCAGCAGTTCCGCGCGTTCCGATCCGGCCAGCAGCGGCAGTTCCGACAGCGGCCGGTCCGGTTCGGCGCAGGCCCCGGCCAGCAGGTGCTCCAGGTGCCCGGCCAGCGCCTCGATCCGCCACCGGTCGAACAGGTCGGCCGAGTACTCGATGACCAGTTCCAGCCGGTCGGACAGTTCGACGAAGTTCATCGCCAGGTCGAACCGGGACACCGGGTTGGCCTGGCCGACCGGTTCGGCCCGCAGGTCCGGCAGGTCGAAGTCGGTGGCCGACAGGCGGCCGTCGATCAGCTGCAGGCCGACCACGAAAAGCGGGTTGCGGCCCAGGTCGCGGGTCGGCTGCACCCGGTCGACCACCAGCTCGAACGGGGCGTCCTGGTTGTCGTAGGCGTCCATCACGTGGTCGGCCACCTGCTCCAGCAGGTCGCCGAAGACCGGGTCGCCGGAGGTGTCGGCCCGCAGCACCACCATGTTGGTGAAGAAGCCGACCAGCTCCTCGAAGTCCGGGTCGGTGCGGCCGAGCGTGGCGATGCCGATCGGGATGTCCTCCTGCCCGGTGTACCGGGTCAGCAGCGCCGCCGTCGCCGCGGACAGCAGCATGAACATCGACACCCCGCGCTCTTTGACCAGGTTCCGCGCGGCGGGCAGGATCTCGCCGGACAGCGTCACGCTCAGCAGGCCGCCGACGAAGCTCTGCTCGGCCGGGCGGCTGCGGTCGGCGGGCAGGTCCAGTGCGGGAAGATCGGCCAGCCGCTTCGCCCAGTACTCGAGCTGCGCCTCCAGCCCGCCGTTCGTCTGCAGTTCGCGCTGCCGCGCGGCGAAGTCCGCGTACCGCAGCGAAGGCGGCTCGCGGTCCAGCGTCTCGCCCTTGGCCAGCGCGGCGTAGGTGGCCGCCAGCTCGGCGTTCATCAGCCCGTTCGACCAGCCGTCGGTGATGATGTGGTGGAACCGCTGGGACAGGATGTGCTCCTCGGGCCCGAGCCGGAACAGCGTGTACCGGTAGAGCGGGCCGGCGGTCAGGTCGAACGGGGTGTCCACGCGTTCGGCGAGCAGTTCGTTCGCGGCCGCCTCGCGCGCGCCGGGATCCAGCCCGCTCAGGTCGATCACCTCCAGATCGACCTCGGCGGGCGGCGCGGCGAGCAGGTAGGGCGCGCCGTCGTCGACGTGCACGGTGCAGCGCAGGGACTCGTGACGCCGCACGATGTCGCTGAGCGCGGCGCGCAGCAGCTCCGGGCGGAGCGCACCGGTGAGCCGGTGGTTGGCCGCGGTGTTGTAGGTGGACCGGTCCGGGGCCAGCTGGTCGAGGAACCAGAGCTGCTCCTGGCCGAAGGACAGCGGGAGCCGTTCGCCGTTCATTCTGCTTCTCCAACTTCGTGAGGACGATCGGTGAGGCGGGCGAGCACCGCGGCCAGCCAGCGCGCCCGGCGGGGCATGGTGCCGACGAGCACGTACTCGTCCGGGCCGTGGGCACCGCCGCCTTCGGCGCCCAGTCCGTCCACTGTGGGCACGCCGAGCGCGGAGACCACGTTGGCGTCGCTGACCCCGCCGACCGCCAGCTCGCCGGGTTCCCAGCCGTCGGCGGCCGCGCAGGCGCGGGCGAGCTCGGCCAGCCGCGCGGCTCCGGGGCCGCGGTGCAGGGGGCCGCGGTGCACCCCGCCGGTGACGGTGATCTTCGCGTCCGGGTGGTGCGGGGTGCGGGCGCGGACGGCCGCGTCGACCCGCTCGCCCGCCTCGGCGGTCCAGAACCGGGTTTCGAGCTGGGCGGTGGCCCGCGCGGCCACCACGTTGCGGCCGGTGCCGCCCCGGACGGTGCCGAGGTTGACCGTGGTGCCCTCGTCCAGTCCGCTGAACCCGGCCAGTTCGCCGAGCTGCGCGGCCAGTTCGGTGATCGCGTTGACGCCGCGGTCGAAGTCGAGCCCCGGGTGGGCGGCCACGCCGGTGACCTCGACGTCGTAGAAGCCGATGCCCTTGCGCGCGGTCTTCATCGCGCCACCGGGCCCGCCCGGCTCCAGCACCAGCGCGCAGGCGCTGCGTTCCGCCTCGGCCACCAGGAACGGTTCCGAGCCGGGACTGCCCAGCTCCTCGTCCGCGTTCAGCAACACGGTCAGGTCCGGTTCCGGGGTGCGCGGCAGCAGCTGCCGCAGTGCTTCGACCAGCTGCACCAGCCCGGCCTTCATGTCGAACACGCCCGGCCCCCTCGCGCGTCCGTCGTGGACGGTGAACGGGCGCCGGGCCAGCTCGCCGACGCCGAACACGGTGTCCACGTGGCCCAGCACCAGCACCGGCCGCTCCTGGCGCCCCCACCGGGCCAGCAGCACCGGGGTGCCGTTGGCCGCGGTGTGCCGGTCGAGCCGGGCGCCCAGCGCGGCGAACTCCGCGCCGACCACGTCCTGCACGGCGTGGCAGCCGAGCGGGTGGTCGGCCGGGGACTCGATGGAGACCAGCCGGTCGAGCAGTCCGATCACGATCCGTTCCTCCGCTCGGTCCAGGCGGAGGCGTACAGGCCGCACAGCTCCGCTTCGGTGAACTCGCGCCGGGTGTTGCGCAGCACCGGCTTGAACGCGGTCGCGAGCGCGGCCAGCCGGGGCAGGTCCGCGTGCGGCACGCCGTACTCGGCCAGCGGACCGGCCACGCCGAGCCGGTCGCGCACGGTGGTGAACGCGTCGGCCAGGTCGGGCGTGCCGGCGAGCAGGCGCCCGAGTTCGGCGCAGCGGTCCGGCGCCACCACGGCGAGCGCCCGCAGCGCCGCCGGCGCGACCAGCGCGTTGGCCCGGCCGTGCGGGATCCGGTATTCGCTGGTCAGCGGATAACCGAGGGCGTGCACCACGCCCGCGTTGGTGTTGGCCATGGCCATGCCCGCGGTGAGGCAGCCGGTCATCAGCCGGAGGCCGTCGCGCAGGCCGGGCACCATCGCGTCGCGCAGGATCTCCACGGCGAGGCGGGCGCACACGTCGCTGTACGCCGTCGCCGCCCGCGCGAGGTAGGCCTCGATCGCGTGCAGGAGTGCGTCCAGTGCGGTGTCCGCGGCCACCCCGGCGGGCAGCGTGGCCAGTGCGTCCGGGTCGGCGAGCACCAGTTTCGGCGCCAGCCACCGGCCGCTGACCGCGAACTTGCGGCCGGTGCCGTCCGCGATCGTGGCGTGCCGCGAGAGTTCGGCACCGCTGCCGGGGGTGGTGAGCACGGCGACCACCGGAACGCCGGGCGCGGTGAACCGGCCCAGCCCCTCGTAGTCACCGATCTGTCCGGAGTGGACGGACAGGCCGGCGGCGGCCTTGGCCGCGTCGATCGTGCTGCCGCCGCCGACCGCGACGATGCCGTCGTGCCCGTCCAACTCGTCGCGGCACCGGTGCACCACCTCGGTGTCCGGGTCCGGCCGCGCCCCCGACCACAAACGCGGCCGCAACCCGGCGGCCTGCAGGCAGGTGACCACCCGCCCCGGCCAGCCGGCCGCGGTGACCCCGGGATCCGCGACGACCAGCGGCCGCAGCAGGCCCAGCGCCGACACGCTCGCGCCGACCTCACCGAGCGCGCCCGCGCCGACGCGGATCTCCGGCAGTTCCCTGGCTGACCAGGTACTCAGTGTGCCGACAGCCATCGCAACACCGCCGCGTTCACCGTGGCCGGGCCGAGTCCGTACCGCTCCAGCATTTCCTCGTACTCCGCGGTCTGCGCGCAGTACTGGTCGGGTACGCCGAAGCCGAGCACGGGGGCGGGGTGCTCCGCCAGCACCACCCCGGCGACCGCCGAGCCGAGCCCGCCGATCCGGTTGTGGTCCTCGTAGGTGACCAGCAGCTCGCTGCGCCGCGCCTCGGCCAGGATCGCCGCGCGGTCAAGGGGTTTGAGCGTGTGCACGTTGACCACGCGCGCGCGGACCCCGTTGGCCGCCAGCAGGTCCGCCGCCGCCAGCGCCATCGGCACGATCTGGCAGCCGGTGGCCAGGATGCTCACGTCGGACGGTTCGTCCCCGGTGTCGCGCAGCACGACCACCTCGCCGATGCGGAACTCGGCGGGAGCGTCGTGGACGGCGGGTGTCGGCCCCCGGCTGGCCCGCACGTACACCGGGCCGGGATGCGCCGCCGCGGCTTTCACGGCCAGGTAGGTTTCGTACGCGTCCGCCGGGGAAAGCACGGTCATACCCGGCATCGCCGTGGTCACCGCGATGTCCTCGACGCACTGGTGGCTCGGTCCCGCGTACCCGCCGGACAGGCCGGTGTAGTAACCCACCAGCTTGACCGGGGCGCCGTTGTAGCAGACGTCCAGCCGGAGCTGCTCGCAGCCGCGCATCGTGCCGAACACCGCGAAGGTGTTGACAAAAGGGACCTTCCCCCGCATCGCCAGCCCGGCCGCGATGCCGATCTGGTCGGCCTCGGCGATGCCCGCCTGGAGGTAGCGGTCCGGGAACTCCTTGTCGAACGGCACCGCGGGCAGGCCGAGGTCGTTCTCCACGGAGAAGACCCGGTCGTCCTCGCGGGCCAGCTCCAGCTGCGCGCGGCGCGCGGTGACCCGGCTGGACAGGCCGTATTCGGTGTACCACTCGGACAGTGCGGACAACTCGGCCATCACGTACCTCCCCGTCGCACGGCCGTGGTGAACATCGCCGCGGCGTCCTCCTGGGACACCGGGACCGGGTTGAGCGACAGGTGGAACTTGTCCGCCATCATCTTCGCCACCAGATCCGGGACGTGTGCTTCGGTCACGCCCAGCTCGGGCAGCCCCGGGATGGGCAGCGCGGCCACCAGCTCCCGGACCGCGGCCACCGCCGCCTCCCCGGACCCACCGGCACCCAGGGCGCCGGCCAGCGCGGCGAACCGGTCCGGCAGGTGCGGTAGGTTGAATTCCATGCCGTCGGCCAGGAACAACGCGACGCCGACCCCGTGGTGCACGTCGAACATCGCGTTGACCGCGTGCGCGAAGGCGTGGTCGACCGCACCGCCGCCCTTCATCGAGATGCCGGCGGACAGGCTGCCGGTCATCATCCGCTCGCGTGCGTCGAGGTCGGAACCGTCGGCGACCGCTTCGGGCAACGCCTTCGACAGCGTCGAGACGGCGTAGAGCGCCATGGCGTCCGCGAGCGGCTGGCGCTCGGCCGAGACGTACGCGCCGATCGCGTGGGCCAGCGCGTCGATCCCGGCCGCCGCGGTCGCGCCGGGCGGCAGGGTCAGCGTCAGCTCCGGATCGCACAGCGCCACCTGCGCCGGCGTGGCCACCACGTGCATCTTGAACACGCGGCGGCTGTCGGTGATGATCGCGCCCGCCACCGCCTCGCTGCCGGTGCCCGCCGTGGTCGGCACCTGCACCAGTGGCGGCACGGGCGCGGTGACCGGTCGGGCGCCGTCCTCGAAGTCGATGATGCTGCCGCCGTGCGAGACCACCACCGCGGCCGACTTCGCCACGTCCAGCGCGCTGCCGCCGCCGGCGCCGAGGAACCCGTCGCACCCGTTGTCCCGGTAGGCCTGCGCGGCCGCGTCGACCTCCACTTCGGACGGATTGGTGCGCACCCCGGTGAACATCGTGCAGGCGACCCCGGCGTGCTTAAGCGAGGTGAGCACGGGATCGAGCACGCCCGCCGCGACCACCCCGGGGTCGGACACCAGGAGCACGTGCCGCACGCCGAGCCCGGCGAGCGCGTCCCCGGCCAGCCGGGCCGCTCCCCGTCCATAGTGGACCTGCGGGACCAGGTGGAAGAACTCAGACACCGGCGGCCACCGCCTTCTGGTTGAGCCTGCCGAACCCGCTGACCGTCCAGTCCAGCACGGTGAGGATGTCGAACACCGGCACCGGCAGGTCCGGCCGCAGGTCGTCGAGCACGGCGGGCAGCATGGTGCACTCGCAGACCAGCGCGCCGATGTCGGGCTCGCGGGCGAGGAACTCCAGGATCACCCGCCGCAGGTCCTCCCGCAGTTCCGCGTGCAGTTCGGCGTCGGCCTCCTTGGTCGCCAGGAACCGGCGCCACGACTCGTACTCGCCGACCCCGGCCACGCTGACCGGGAACTCCGTGCTCGACCAGCCGCACGCGGTGAAGTTGTGCTCGCCGACCGCGTCCGGGAAGAAGGTCAGCACCCCGATGCGGGTACCCGGGGTGATCATCCTGGCCACCACGGGCACCGCGACCAGGCTGGAGAGCACCACCGGGGTGCGCACCGCGGCCGCGACCTCCTGCTGCAGCAGGGCCATCAGGCCGCAGTTCGCGGTGATCACCCGGACGCCCTGCCGTTCGAGTTCGCGGGCCGCCTCCACGTAGAGCGGCAGCAGCGCCTTGGCGTCCTCGGCGGTGCGCGGCGTTTTCGCGCCGCGTACCACCATCCGCCGCACCGGGTACGTCCAGGTCCGGTCGTTGACCATGCAGCCGGGGACGTCGGCCATCTTGCCCTCCAGCATCAGGATGCCCAGGGTTTCGGTCGGTGCCGTCACGGTTGCCACCTCCTTGTCTCCTCCTCGACGGCGGCGACGACGCTGTCCACGTCCAGTCCGCACCGGCGCAGTTGTTCTTCGTAGGAACCGATTTCGTGGGCGTACTCGTCCGGCATGCCGAGCATCCGCACCGGCACCGGGGCTTCGGCGGCGACCACCTCGGCGACCGTGCTGCCGACCCCGCCGATCGTCGAGTGCTCCTCGACGGTGACGATCAGGCCGGTGCGCTGCGCCGATTCGACCAGCACCGCGCGATCCACCGGCTTGACCGAGTACAGGTCCACCACCCGCGCGCCGATACCGCGCGCGGCCAGGCAGTCGGCGGCGGCCACCGCGGTGGCCACGCTGGTCAGCCCGGCGGCCACGATGGTCACGTCGTCGCCCTCGCGCAGCACGTTCGAGCCGCCGACGCGGAAGTCCGCGCTGTCGTCGTAGACCTGGTCGGTCGGGTCGATGCCGAGCCGGAGGTAGACCGGGCCCTGGTACCGCGCCGCGACCCGGGTCAGCCGGTAGGCCGCGACCGCGTCGGCCGGCGCGAGCACCACCATGTTCGGCATGGCCCGCGCGATCGCCAGGTCCTCACCGCAGTGGTGCGTTGGCCCGGAGAACCCGGCCACGATGCCGGTGAAGGTACCGGCGATCTTCACGTTCGACCGGTGGTAGGCCAGTTCCAAGCGGACCTGCTCGCAGGCCCTGGTCAGGGCGAACCCGCCGAAGGTGTTGACGAACGGGATCTTGCCGCGGGCGGCCATCCCGGCCGCCGCGCCGACCAGGTTCGCCTCCGCGATGCCGAAGTCGTGGTACCGCTCGGGGTAGCGCTCGGCGAACGGCTCACCACCGCAGTCGCCGAGATCGCCCTCGATCGAGGTGACCCGGTCGTCGGCGTCGGCGGCGTGCAGCTGGGCCAGGCGGCAGGTGTCGATGGCGGACAGGCCGTGCCGCCGGACCCAGTCCGCGCTGCCCGGTTCGATCCGGGTGACGGTGCCGGTCATGCGCGTGCCTCCCCGGCCAGTTCCGCGAGCGCCTGCCGGTACTGCTCCGCGGAGAACTTCCCGTAGTGCCAGGTGTGCGTGTTCGAGGTGAACGACAGGCCGTGGCCCTTCTCGGTCCGCGCGATCACGCAGCTGGGCCGTCCCGGCGCGAACGGCACCCGGTGCAGCGCGGCGCTGAGCTGGGTCAGGTCGTGGCCGTCCACTTCGGACACCTGCCAGCCGAAGCTGCGCCACTTGTCGGCGAACGGCTCCAGCGCCATGATCTCCTCGGTCGGGCCGTCCTCCTGGAACCCGTTGCGGTCCACGACCACCACCAGGTTGTCCAGCCCGAAGTGCGCGGCGGACATGGCCGCCTCCCAGATCGAGCCCTCCTGGCACTCGCCGTCGCCGAGCACGACGAAGGCACGGCCGGGATTGCCGTCGTGCCGGTTGGCCAGCGCGATGCCGACCCCGACCGGCAGGCCGTGGCCCAGCGAGCCGGTGGCCCACTCGACCCCGGGCACCGCCCGCGACGGGTGCCCGGCCAGCCTGCTGCCCGGCTGCTTGTAGGCGGCCAGCTCGGAAACCGGGAAGAAACCGCGTTCGGCCAGTGCGGCGTACAACGCGGCCGAGGCGTGGCCCTTGCTGTAGATCAGGTGGTCCCGGTCGTTCCACTGTGGATTGTCCGGGTCCACCCGCAGCACCTCGTCGAAGTACAACACGGTGAGGATCTCGGTCGCCGACATCGAGCCGCCGACGTGCGCGCCGGGACTGGTGGTGGCCAGTTCGGCGATGTGGTGCCGGATCCGGTTGGCCAGTTCGGCCAGCGGCCGTGTTCCGGTGGTGGTCATACTTCCTCCGTATCGGTTCACCAGGTGCACCGGCCTCACCACAGCCGGCTCGCGGTTTCCCACGGCTCGGCGTAGTCCAGGCCGCGGGCGTAGGTGATCAGCGCGTCCCGGTGCGTCATGACCTTGGTGAAGGCGTCGGCGTAGGCCTCCACGGCCGCCGGGTCGCGCAACGAGGCCATGCACAGCCTGCTGCCCGCCAGCACCGTCCGCTGGATCACCGCGAGCGTGTTCGGGAACTCCTCCTGCCGGTACTCGACCGGCTGCGCGTGCCCGCAGGTCCACGGGCAGCCCTTGCCGTACCCGCTCCGGGTGCGGAACAGCGCCTGGCCGGGCAGCGGGCGGTTCTGCCACATGGAGACCGGCGCGCCCTCGGCGGCCACCGCGTTCTGCACCGCCTGCCGGAACAGCCCCGGCGGCAGGTCGACCCCGGCCGCCTCGGCGTCGAGGGTGATGCGGAAGTGGTGGTAGACGTGGGTCCGGTCGGCCGGGACCGCCGGCGGGCGCACCCCCGGCAGCTCGGCCAGCCGCGCGGCCAGCCGCTCCGCCCCGGTCTGGACCTCCTTGGTGTACCGGTCGAGCCGGGTGAGCTGGCTGCGCGCGATCGAGGCCAGCACCGGCCCGATCCGGTAGTTGAACCCGATGGTGTGCGCGTTGTACTCGCGCTCGTTGTCCGGGCCGATCTGCTCGCCGAACATCTTCACCGCGTCCGCGCGGTTGCGCAGCCCGGGGTCGTCGGTGGTGAGCAGCCCGCCCTCGCCGGCGGTGGGCAGGTTCTTGCCCGCCATGATGCTGAACGCGCCCACGTCGCCGAGCGAACCGACCGGGCGGCCGCGGTGGGTGGCGCCGTGTGCCTGCGCGGCGTCCTCGATCACCGCGAGTCCGTGCTTGGCGGCGAAGGCGAGCACCGCGTCCATGTCGGCGGGCAGCCCGTGCAGGTGCACCACGATGATCGCCTTCGTCCGCGGCGTCACCACCCGCTCCAGCTCGGCCGGGTCCAGGGTGAAGGTGACCGGGTCGATGTCGGCGAAGACCGGGATGGCCTGGTGGTGCAGCACGCAGCTGGCCGAGGCGAGAAAGCTCAGCGCGGGCACGATCACTTCGTCACCGGGCCCGACCCCGACCGCGGCGACCGCCGCGTGCAGCGCCGCGGTCCCGCTGTTGAGCGCCAGGCAGTGCCGCACCCCGACGTGGTCGGCCCACTCGTCTTCGAGCGCCTTGACCTCGGTGTTGTTGTACCAGCTGAGCTTGCCCGACCGCAGCGTGGCCGCCACCGCGTCGATGTCGGACTCCTCGATGTCGGGCCACCCGGTCTCGTCGATGCCGCCGGGGATCAGCTGCGGGCCGCCGAGCACGGCCAGTCCGCCGGCGGCCATCAGGCGGCTCCCGTGGGCAGCAGCTGCAGCTGGCGCGCCACCTTCTTGTCGGTGAGCACCTCGCAGCCGGTTTCGGTGACGCGGACCGTTTCGCTGAACCCGACGTGCCCGTTGAGCTCCGGCACGATCAGCGAGGGCACCAGGTGGAAGACCATGTTGGGCCGCAGCACGGTCTCGTCGCCGGGGTGCAGGTTCATGATGTGGCTCTCGTTCCAGCCCGGCGGGTAGCAGACGCCGATGGAGTAGCCGGTTTCGTGGGTGTGGTCACCGAACCCGTGGCTGAGCATGGCCTTGCGGCAGGCGTCGTCCACCGAACCGGAGGTGGCGCCGGGCGCGATCGCGTCGATCGCGTGCTGGAGGCCGTCGATCACCGCGGTGGCCCGGTCGCGCACGCACGCGGGCGGGTCGCCGAGGTAGGCGGTGCGCATCATCGCCGCGCTGTAGCGCTTGACGCAGCCGGAGAACTCCAGGAAGACGATGTCGTTCTCGCGCAGCTCGCGGCCTTCCCAGGTGCCGTGCGGCAGGCCGGAGCGCTCGCCGCTGATCACGTACGGCGGGCTGCCCGGGTACTCGCTGCCGTGGGCCAGCGTGGCGCGGTACACCGCGGCGGCCACCTCGTTCTCGGTGGCGCCGACGCGCGCGGTCTCCAGCGCCTCGACCATGCCGGACATGGCCGCGTTGGCCGCGCCGCGGATGTAGTCGATCTCGGCGGGCGACTTGATCAGGCGGCACGACTCGACGATCCCGCTGCCGTCCACCCAGCTCGCGCCGGACAGTTCGGCGACCAGCCTGCGGTAGGTGCGGATCGGGAAGAAGTAACCGCTCTCCTCGATGGACAGCGTCTTGCCCTGGATGCCGAGGCTCTTCACGGTGCGCGCGGTGACCTCGATCGGGTCCTCGCCGACACCGTAGTTGACGAAGCGCTCCAGCCAGGACAGCCGTTCGATGTTGATCTTCTCTTCGATGTAGGTCAGCAGCAGCGGCTCGCCGTCGAGCGGCACCAGCAGCGTCTGGTACATGTAGTAGCCCAGCGTGGTGTAGCCGGTCAGGTAGTAGATGTTCTCCGGCACGCTCACCAGCGCCAGGTCGATGCCCCGCTCGGCCATGCGCTCGCGCACCGCCCCCAGCCGCCGCTCGTACTCGGCCAGCTCGAACGGCAGGTTCTTGTTCTCCCGCATGTGATTCCCCTCGTTTTCCTTGGACAGGTCAGTCCGGCTTGGACAGCTCGGTCACCGTCGACCGCGGGCCGTCCCACCGGGTGAAGCGGTCTTCGCGCCATTCCCACACCCAGCCGGACCGGCGCCGTCCGCCGTAGGGCGCGACCGGGCTGCGGTCGCGGTGGTCGAGCCAGGTCTGGCCGCGGTGCACCGCGCCGTGGCTGCGGGCCAGCCGGGCGGGCACCCAGTCCGGTCCGCCGTAGACGGTGGCGCTGAGCCCGTACGGCGAGTCCTCGGCGAAGGTCACCGCCTGGGCCGCGTCGGCGACCGCGACCACCGGCAGCACCGGGCCGAAGGTCTCCGCGCGCACCACGTCCATGTTCTGGCGGACGCCGCTCAGCACGGTCGGTTCGGCCGGTGTCCCACCGAAGTGGACCCGCGCACCACCGGCGACGGCCGCGTCGATCTGCCCGCGCACCCGTGCTTCGTCCGTTGTGGACAGTGGGCCGATCCAGGTCTTCTCGTCGTCCGCGTTGCCCACCGGCAGCGCGGCGGCCGCGTCGATGAGTTCTTCGACGAACCGGTCGTGCAGGCGCTCGTCGACGTAGATGCGTTCCGGTGCGGTGCACGCCCGGCCGGAGTTGTAGGTGCCCGCCGCGGCCACCGCTCCGGCGGCGGCCGCGAGGTTCGCCCCGCGCAGGACCAGGAACGGGTCCTTGCCGGGTCCTTCGAAGAGCACCTTGGTCCCGCTGAGCCGGGCGGCTTCCTCGTGCGGCAGCATCCAGTCGTCCGAGCCGAACACCAGCAGCGCGCCGACCTCGGGATCGGCGAACGCGCTGCCGAGGAACCGCGAACCGGGCTCGTCGTGCGGTTCGATGGCCGTGCCGAAGGCTTCGCGCAGCAGTTCCACCACGGCGTCCGCCCATTCCTTGCGCCGCCGGGGAAACCGCAACCGCACGTGGTTGCCCGCCAGGTAGGCCGACCCGGCGGCGGCGACCGGATTGCTCAGGATCGCGTTGCCCGGCAGCGCGAGCGCCACCGTTCCCAGTGGGCCGCGGCCGGCCAGCGCGGACGCGAGCCCGTCGAACGCGGCCAGCCTGCGGGCGGCGAGTTCGATGTCCGCCCGGATGACCCGCCGGGGAAACCCCAGCGCCGCCAGCGCGATCTCCTCCAGTTCCGCCGACCGGGCCACCACCGCGCGGTGCAGTTCCCGCACCGCCGCGAGCCCGCGGTCCAGGTCGGTCACCGCGCCACCTCCCCGAACCGGGCGGCGGAGAACCGGCGCAGTGCGACCTTGTCGATCTTCTGCGTGGCGGTCAGCGGCAGCCGGTCGACCAGTTCCAGGTAGCGGGGGAGCTTGAAGGTGGCCAGCCGCTCGATGCACAGGGTGAGCACCGCGGCGGCCGACACCGAGTGGCCGGGCACCGGCTCCAGGTAGAGCATGATGTCCACTCCGCCGACCTCGGCGGGCACCCCGACCGCCGCGGCCCGGCGCACCCCGGGGAAGGATTCGGCGACCTGCTCGATCTCGGCCGGGTCGATGTTCTCGCCGCGGCGGCGGATCGAGTCGGTGATGCGGCGGACGAAGCGCAGCTCCCCGTCCGCGCCCCGGGCGATCAGGTCGCCGGTGCGGTACCAGCCGTCGTCGAAGGCGGCCGCGGTCAGCTCGGGCGCGCCGAGGTAACCGCCGAACATCGCCGGATTCGGGCCGACCTGCAACTCGCCGACGCCGCGGCCGTGCACCTCGCCGTGCGGGCCCATGATGCGGAACCTGATGTGCGGCAACGGTTTTCCGAGCGTGCCCGGCATCGACTCGCCGGAGGTGCCGCACAGCACGGTGTTGGTCTCGGACATGCCGTAGCCCTCGAGCGTGGGCACGCCGAACCGGCCGGTGAAGTGGGCGGCCACCGCCGGGGTGGCGCCCGCGCCGTAGGCCAGGCGCAGCCGGTGGCGGCGTTCGACAGCGGACTTCCGGTGCGCGCACAGGACCGCGAGCATCTCGCCGAGGTGCCGGAACACCGTGGCGCCGGTGGCTTCCGCCTGCGCCCAGAACCGGCTGCCGCTGAACCGGGGGACCAGCGCGACGGCCGCGCCCACCGCCACCGCGGTGGTCAGGAAGGACAGGCCGGCCATGTGGTGCAGCGGCAGCACGTGCAGCAGGACGTCCTCTTCGGTCAGGCGCAGGCGCCCGGCCATGTGCCCGGCCGGGGTGAGGAAGCTGGCGTGGGGGAGCAGGCAGCCCTTGGGCCGGCCGGTGGAGCCGGAGGTGTAGAGCACCACGGCCGGGACCGCGGGATCCTCCTGCGGTGCCACCTCGTTCTCGGCAGTCAGGTGTCCGATGTGGACTGTCGGACGGCCGGTGTCGAGGGCGCGGCCCAGCGGCAGGATCACCAGCGCCGGGTCGGCGTGGGCGATGAGCGAGGTCAGTTCCAGGTCGGTGAGCCGGGGGTCCAGCGGCACCAGCGTGGCGCCGATCGACGGCACGGCGAAGAAGAGGTGGACCAGTTCGGGCTGGTTGGGCAGCACCGCGACCACCCGTGAACCCGGCAGGACGCCCCGCGCGGACAACGCGGCCGCCAGCTCGCCGGCGCGCCGCCACGCCTGGGCGTATGTGGTTTCCTCGCGGCCGGAATCCGTTGCCACGACGAGGAAAGGACGATCCGGGAAGCGCCGCGCGGTGTCGGCGAGCAGTGCGGGAACGGTCAGCATGGCGGCCGCCTCAGCACGTACCCCGGCCACGTGCCGGTGGTGAGGAAGTCGACGATCACGTACCCGCGGTCCAGGTAGGCGCGGAACAGCTCCCTGGTGCGGGTACGCCAGTCCTGTGCCAGCGGCAGATCACCGCGTTTGAGCTCGGCCAGGCTGGGCGGGATGGGCAGGAACAGGTTGTCGCTGTCCACGTCGGGATCGGTGGCGGCGATCCGGGGGAACCCGGTGCGCTCGTCGGCGACGACCTGGCTCACCGGCACGGCCAGGCGCGGCGTGCTCCAGTGCGACGGCCGGGGATGGCGGCGCAGCCACCACTCCACCACCAGCCGGTCGGTTTCGAGCCCGGCGTTGAGGCCGTCGAAGGTGCCGTAGAGATTGACCCGGTAGGACCGGGCGATCCCGCCGAGGCGCCGGATGTTCAGCGCCGCGTTCACCCGCTGCAGCGGATCGAAGGTCCAGGTGATCACCTCGATGCCCCTGGACAGGCCGTCGGCGCGCTGCGCTTGCTTGAGCCGGTAGCCGATGCCGGAGTTCCGGAAGCGCTCGTCGACCGCGATCATGATGGAGCACAACCGGAGGCGGCCGTCGGGGCCGAGCCCGGCGAAGGAGTAGGCGAAGCCGGCGAGCTCGCCGTTCTCGGCGAAGGCGCCGAACACGTGCCCGCCGTTTTCCTGCGCGGTGAGCATCGCCACCACCCGGTTCCCGCCGATGTCGGCCGGGCCCCAGATCCGCTCCTGCAGTTTCTCGCACTGCCGGTACTCTTCGACGGCTTCGAGTCGCCGAATCGTTGTGGTACCGCCCACCGACCGGGTCGGGGACGTCAGAAAACCAGTATTCGTCATAGCGCCGGATTCCCCTCGTGCCGCACTTCGCGCTAACCGGATCGGCGCCGAACGCCTTGCCCCCAAGTGCATTCCGGCTACCCCTGTTGGCTGCCCGCCAGGCAGCCTGTGGTCGAGCAATCTAGCAGGGGCGCTGGTCGCGGTGTCAATGTTTTAACCCGGCGTCGTCGAACGCAATTTCTGATGGGTTGTTAAGCAGGCGTCACCGGTGGCGGTGGCCCGGATAGCGGTGTTTTCGCTGGGTGGACAGGTTGTCCCGGAATTGCAGATCTTGTGCTGATCAGGAGTGATCTTGACCGCCGAACGCGGTGTTCCACTGGGCCGAAATCACGGGCTGTGCCGTGTTGATGGCGTGGCGTTTCCTAGCCAGGCTAAGTTCTCGTCTTTACCGAGAATGTGCATAAGAATGGCCGTCCGCTCTACCATTTTTCGCTGCTTCGACATATTCTCGCGTCGTGTTGAACCCGGTGTGGCTCCGCACGTTGGGGGCAGTCGTCGAACTCGGCTCGTTCGCCGATGCCGCACGCCTGCTGGGTTATTCGCCGTCGGCGGTGTCCCAGCAGATGAGCAGGCTGGAGCGGGCGATCGACCGGCCGCTGTTCAGCCGGGACAGAAGGGGGGTGGTGCCGACTTCGGCGGCGATCAGGCTGGCGGAACGGGCGACGCCGTTGCTCGACATGCTGGCCAACCTGGACCAGTCGGAGGACGCCGGTGGCGGGGTCACGCAGTTGCGCATCGGTGTCTGCACCGACGCGCTCCGCTACGCCCGGCCCGCGCTGCGGCGGCTCGCGGACAGCGGTGCGCCGCTGTCGCTTTCGCTGACCACGCGCGAATCCACCGTGCTGGTGGACGAAATAGCGGCCGGTTCGCTGGACGTGGCGCTGGTGTGCCGGTACAACCTGGTGCCGCGCACCTGGCCGGGGCAGGTGGCGACCTGGCCGCTGGCCGACGAACCGCTGGCGGTGCTGGTGCCGTCCGGGCACCCGGTCGCGGCGCGGCCGTCGGTGACCTTCGCCGGGTTGCGGGACGAGTGGTGGGTCACCGGCCCCGAGACCGGGGACGAGTTCAGCCACCTGCAGCGGTCGTGCGCGACCGCCGGGTTCTCCCCGCGCGTGGCCGCGCGGGCCGAGGATCGGGACACCGCAAGGGAACTGGTGCGGGCCGGGGTCGGCGTGACGCTGGCGCCGGCGGCGGTGGACCCGCCGCGGGGGCTGGTGGCGGTGCCGGTGACCGGGCCGGCCTGCCGCCGGATCGAGGTGGTGCATTCGG
Source organism: Amycolatopsis sp. 195334CR (assembly GCF_017309385.1). Lineage (NCBI taxonomy): Bacteria > Bacillati > Actinomycetota > Actinomycetes > Pseudonocardiales > Pseudonocardiaceae > Amycolatopsis > Amycolatopsis sp. 195334CR. The sequence continues at coordinate 284,244 of NZ_JAFJMJ010000004.1, forward strand.
TCGCGGACAATTCCGCCGCGACCGTCGGCTTCGTGCTGTGCCTGCGCGAGAGCGCACGACCGTCCACTTCGGAGGGACGCGGAATCGCAGCGCTCGGAGGACAGTGAGGATTCCATGGAGGGCAGTACCCCCGACGCCCCGGCCCTGGCCGCCGACGCCTCGGTCCCGGCTGCGGACCGCGTGGACCCGGTCACTGACGGCGCGGTGCCGGTTGCCGACGGCTCTGTACCAGCCGCCGGTGGCTCGGGTCCGGTTGCCGTGCCATCGGCAACGGCCGCCGGTGGCTCGGATCCGGCTGTCGGCCGCTCGGAACCGGTGGGCGGGCGGTCGGCTCTGGCCGACAGTCACCCGGCCGCGGGCGCCAGCCAGCCCGCACCGGGCGGCAGCCACCCCGTATCGGGTGGCGGGGCAGCGGCGCGGCCACGGTTGCCGCTGTCGTTCGCGCAGTCGCAGTTGTGGTTTCTCCACCAGCTTTCCCCGGGCACCACCACCTACCACGTCCACCACGGCTTCCGCGTCACCGGCCCGCTCGACGTCACCGTGCTGCGTCACGCGTTCACCCGGCTGATCGCCCGCCACGAGAGCCTGCGAGCCACCTTCCACGCCGACGACGGCACCCCCTACCAGCTGATCAGCGACCCCGCCGAGGCGGCGGTGACCGTCCTCGACCGCACCGGGCACCCGCCCGCCGAGCGCGACGCGATCGTGGCGGCCGAACTCGCCCGAGCCGCCGCGGTGCCGTTCGATCTGGAAAACGGGCCCCTGGCCCGGTTCCTGGTGCTCCGGCTGGCCGGCGACGACCACGCGCTGGGCATCGACTGCCACCACCTGGTCACCGACGGCTGGTCCGGCCGAGTCCTCAACGCCGAACTGTCCGAGCTGTACGGCGCCCTCCTCACCGGCACCGAACCCGACCTGCCCGAACCACGCGCGCGGTACCGCGACTTCGTCGCCGGGCAGCGCGCGGGATCCGACCGCCTCACCCGGCAACTGGAGTTCTGGGAGCGGAGGCTGGCCGGGCTCCCGGTACTGGAACTCCCCGCCGACCGGCCGCGGCCGATCGAGCCCACCGCGACGGGCGGCACCGTCACCGCCGAACTGGACCCGGCGCTGGTGACCGCGCTGAGCGAGTTCTGCGCCCGCCACGAACTTTCCCGGTTCACCGTGCTCGCCACCGCGCTGGCCGTGGTGCTCTCCCGGTACACCGGGGCGGCCGACATCCCGATCGGCGTGCCGATGCACGGCCGCGGTGATCCCGACTTCGAGGACGTCGTCGGGTTGTTCGCCAACATGGTGGTGCTGCGCACCGACCTGTCCGGCGACCCGTCGTTCGGCGAACTGGCCGCCAGGGTCGCCGACGCCGTGCTCGACCTGCTGGACAACCAGGACGCTCCCTTCGAGATGGTGGTCGACCGGGTCAAACCGGTGCGCGAACCCGGCCGCAACCCCCTGTTCGGCGTGGCCGTGCAGGTGCTCGACGCGGGTAACTCGGCCACCGCCGCGACGCTGCCTGGCCTCACCGTGGACTGGCTCGACGAGGGCGCCACCCAGCCGATGTTCGACCTGAATCTGAACTTCTTCGCGGTGGGTGGCGGGCTGCGGGCCCAGCTGTCCTATGCGAGCGAACTGTTCGACCGGTGGCGGATCGAGGCACTGCTGCGGCACGTCCAGCACGTGCTCGCCGCGGTGCTGAACGACCCCTCGCTCCCGGTGTCCCGCATCCCGCTGCTTTCGGCGCGAGAACAGGAAGAAGTGCGAGCCGCCGGACGAGGACCGGAGGTCGAACCATGGACCGACCCGGTGCACGTGGTGGTTTCCCGGGTCGCCGCGGCGAGCCCCGGCGCGGTCGCCGCGATCTGCGAAGGCGCGGAACTGAGCTACGGCGAACTCGACCGGCGCGCCCGCGCCCTGGCCGGACACCTGCGCGCGAACGGCGTGCGACCCGGGCAGATCGTGGCGATCGCGCTGGACCGCTCACTGGACGTGCTCGTCGCGATGCTGGCGGTGTGGTGGGCCGGCGCCGCGTTCACCGTGCTCGATCCGCGCCACCCACCGCACCGGCTGGCCTTCATGCTGCGCGACACCGCGGCCCCACTGCTGATCACGCGACCCGAGTTCGTCGACGGCCTGCCGCCGTCGTCCGGCTGGCAGGTGCTCACCCTGGACAAGGACTTCCCGGAGACCACGGCAGAGGAACCGCAGTCGCCGGACGCGCTGGCCTACGTGCTCTACACCTCCGGATCCACCGGACGGCCGAAAGGCGTGCTGATCGACCACCGCGCGCTGTCCTGCTTCCTCCAGGGCTACCACCGCACCTTCGGCTTCGCCCCCGGTGACCGCATGCTCCAGCTCCCGGCGATCACCTTCGACATGTCGCAGGGGGAGATCTGGGCCGGGCTGACCATCGGCGCCACGCTCGTGCTGGTCTCCCACCAAGAAGGACTGTCGCCGGAAGCGCTCGTCGAGCTGATCCGCGAAGAGCGCGTCACCTACGCCGGACTGGCCCCGGCGATGCTGTCCCTGCTGGACGCCGGGCCGTACCCGGACCTGCGGTACGTGATGAACGGCGCGGACCGGCTGCCCGCCGAGCTGGTGAACAAGTGGAACCTGCCGGGCAGGCGGTTCGTGAACCTCTACGGCCCGACCGAGGCGGCGGTGGCCTGCACCGAGTACGTGTGCGAGCACGTCACGTGGCGGACGGGCCCGCCGATCGGGGGACCGGAGCCCAACCGGCTGCTCTACGTCGTCGATCCGGCCGGGGAACTGGTACCGCGCGGCGTGCCGGGCGAACTGCTGATCGGCGGCGAAGGCCTGGCCCGGGGTTACCTGAACCAGCCGGAGCTCACCGCGCGCGCGTTCGTGCCGGACCCGTTCCGCGAGCACGGCCGCGTCTACCGCAGCGGGGATCTGGTGCGGTGGACCGAGAACTGGCAGCTCGAATTCCTCGGCCGCGCCGACAACCAGGTGAAGCTGCGCGGCCTGCGCGTGGAACTCGGGGAGATCGAGGCCGCGCTGCTGACGCACCCGCGCGTGCGGATGGCCGTCGTGCTGCTGCGCACCGATCCACCCGGGGAGCCCTGCCTCACCGGTTACTACACCGGCGAGGCGGAACCGGGGGAGCTGCGGCGGCACGTCGCCGACCGCCTGCCCGAGCACATGGTGCCCACCGCGTGGGTGCCGCTGGCCGCGTTCCCGCTGACCACCGCGCGCAAGGTCGACCGCAAGGCGCTGCCCGCACCGGAGTTCGAGGCCGACGCCTTCGCCGGCGCGGAACCCGCCACCGCCACCGAGAAGGCGCTCGCCGACATCTTCGCCCTGGTGCTCGGCGCCGAGCAGGTCGGGGTGGACACCAACTTCTTCGACCTCGGCGGGAACTCGCTGCAGGCCATGCGCGCGGTCAGCCGGATCAACAAGACCTTCGGCATCCGCGGAAACCTCCGCCTGCTCTACGGCGGGATGCCGCTGACCGAGATCGCGATCGCCGTGGACGAGCTCGTCGCGGCGAAAGCCGGAGAGAGGGGACCGATCCAGCCATGACCGACTCACCACCCGAGGCCGTGCCGGAAACCGGCGAAGCCCCGGTCAAATCCCTGTGGCACAACGCGGACTTCCTGAAGTTCTGGACCGGGGAGACCATCTCGCTCTACGGCAGCCAGATCAGCATGCTGGCGCTGCCGCTGACCGCGATCTACGTCTTCGACGCCTCGGCCGAGGAGATCGGCTGGCTGCGGTTCCTGCAGCTGGCCCCGTTCCTGGCCTTCGCCATGCTGTTCGGCGCGCTGGTCGACCGGATGCGGCGCAAGCCGATCATGGTCGCCTCGAACGCGGTCCGGATGGTCCTCATCGGACTGGTGCCGGCCCTGGCGTGGGCCGGGATGCTGGACATCGGGCCGTTGTTCGTGATCGCCTTCCTGATCGGCGTGGCCTCGGTGTTCTTCGACCTGAGCTGGATGGCCTACCTGCCGGTGCTGATCAAGGACCGGCGGCTGATGGTGGAGGCCAACGCGAAGATCGGCATCACCGCGTCCTCTTCGGACGCCGCCGGGCCGAGCGTGGCCGGGGTGCTGGTGAGCGTGTTCACCGCGCCGTTCGCCATGCTCATCGACGCGATCTCCTACCTGGCCTCGCTGGCCGCGCTGCTGATGATCAAGGCGAAGGAAGCGAAGCCCGAGCCACCCGCGGCGGGACGGCACCTGTGGCGGGAACTGGTCGACGGACTGCGGTTCGTGTTCGGCCACCGGCACCTGCGGGCCATCGCGGTGGTCGGGGTGTTCGTGAACTTCTCCATCACCGGGGTGTCGGCGATGTTCATCGTGTACGCGGTCCGGGACCGGGGGATCGACGCGGTCCTGCTGGGCGTGATCTTCTCGCTGGCCGCGATCGGCGGCATCATCGGCTCGATCGCCGCGCCGCCGCTGCTCAAGCGGATGCCGGTGGGCGGCGCGTACCGGCTCGCGTTGTCGCTGATCTTCGTGGCGCCGGTGCTGATCCCGCTGGCGCCGTCCGCGCGGGTGTCCGCCATCGTGTTCTTCGTCGGCTCGTTCCTGCTCGTCTCGGTCGGACTGGGCATCTCGAACGTGCTGGTCCAGTCGCTGCGGCAGAACCTGACGCCGAACTCGCTGATGGGCCGGATGAGCGCGGCCATGCGCATGGCGCTGTTCGGCGGCGGTGCCCTCGGCGGCCCGGTCGCCGGTGCCATCGCCACCTGGTGGGACCTGCGCACGGCGCTGTGGTTCCTGAGCGCGCTGTCGGTGGTCATGCTGGTGCCGCTGATGCTGTCCCCGGTCGGCAGGCTGCGCACCATGCCGACCACCCCGCCCGAGGACTGACCGCCGAGTTCGCCGAAAGCACCACGGGAAATCGAGTTGATCTTGTAACCTCCCCGCGGTGGACAACCTGACGACAACCCAGATCGACCGGCTGCACAACCTGATCCGGCGCAGTCCCGTGTTCAGCGGGATGCGGGTGGCGCTCCACCACGACCACGTGGAGGTGCTCGAGCCGGAGCAGCTGGAACTGTCGTTCGCGCCGGTCTTCGACGCCGTCGAAGGCGCCCCGATGAGCGAGTGGGCCGACCTGGTCGACGACCGCCTCGAGCGCATGATCAAGGCGGTCACCGGCGGCAGCCCGGAACTCGACGGACCCACCGAGGACCTGCTCGGCCGCATCTACGCGCGGGTGCGGCCGATCGAGGGCAGCCCGGTCGAATGGTGGAAGTACGCGCCGGAGATCGCGCCGGGCCTGCTGCTGGTGCTCGCGCTCGACCACCCCGACCGCATCGCCATCCTCAACGACGAGCAGATCGCCCGGCACGACTTCGACCGGCTCGCGCAGGCGGGCATGGAGAACCTGTGCGGCCAGCTGCCCGACCGCTACGCCACCTCCGGTGAGGTGCACCTGTTCCAGGGCAACGACTACGTGGCCTCGACCGTGCTGGTCATGCCGTACGTGGTCGAGGCCGTGACCGGGTCGCCCGACTGTCCCTTCGGCACGCTCGTGGCCATGCCGAACCACGGCACGATGCTCTTCCACGTGCTGCACGAGGCCAACGCCGCCCGGGCCGCGATGCGCGAGATCGCGGAGGTCGCGGCCGAGGAGTACGAGGCTTCCCAGCGGTCCGGGCCCGCCCCGGTCAGCAGGCAGGTGTACTGGTGGAGCCCGGAAGCCGGGTACCTGGTGCCGGTGGCCCACCTCGCCGACGGGGGCACCGGGGTCATCGGCGACGACCTGGTCACCGACTTCTCCCCGGAATTCCTGGACCTGCTCGACTCGTTGTGAGCCCTTACCGCTTGCCGACGGTGTAGGTCAGGTGCGTCGCCCTCGGGGACGGTTCCGAGCGGACCTGCTTCAGAGCCAGCCGGCCCGCGTCCACGCCCTCGAAAAGGCGGATCCCGGTGCCGAACAACACGGGCGACAGCGCGATCGAGAACTCGTCGACCAGGCCCGCGTTCACGTACTCCAGGATAGTCGTGCCGCCGCCCGCGATGCGGACGTCCCGGTCCCCGGCGGCCTCGCGGGCCTGGTCGAGCGCGGCCTCGATGCCGTCGTTCACGAAGTGGAACGTGGTCCCGCCGGGACGCTCCCACGGGTCGCGTTTCTCGTGCGTCACCACGAAAACCGGGGTGTGGAACGGGGCCTCCTCCGGCCACGCGTGCGCACCGGCGTCGAACATGCGCTTGCCCATCACGCTGGCGCCGGTGCGCTCGAACGTCTCCCGCAGGATGTCGTTGTCGCGCCCTTCCTCACCGCCCTCGCCGAACTTCAGGTTCTCCCGGAAGAACCGCTGCGGGAAGACCCACTGCTGCAGTTCCCGCCACAGCGGGCCCATCAAGTCCTCAGTGGACTCCGGCGCGATGTACCCGTCCAGCGACATCGAGACGCTGAAGAACACCTTGCCCGCCATCAGTTTTCCCCCTGCCCGACGAGTTCGGCGACGTAGGCGGCGAGATTGCCCAGGGTCTGCTCGCCAGCCTCGATCGCGTGGTACTTCTCGACCGCCTCGTCCCGCAATTCCTTGGTGGGGAACACCGTGTGCATCTCGATGCGGGTCGCCGCACCGGTGGCCTCGAAGGTCAGGACCGATTCGAAGGCGTTCGGGTCCTCGCGGGATTCACCGTGCACCATGGCGATCCGCTCCGGCGGGGTGATCTCGGTCCAGGTGATCCACTCGGGGTAGTCCGTCCCGTCCGGTCCGTGCAGCACGAAGTCCCACGCCCCGCCGACGCGGAACTCGAACCCGCGCGTGGTGGTGGTGAACCCCGCCGGTCCCCACCACCGCGACAGGTGCCGTACCTCGGTGAAGGCTTCGAACACCAGCTCCCGTGGGCCGTCGATCACCCGGGACAGCACGATCTCGCGGTCGGCTGTTGCGCTCATCGGTCACTCCTCCTGCTTTTCCCGCTTCAGTTCCCGCACGTACGCGTCCAGCCGGTCGAAGCTCTCGTGCCAGAACCGCTCGAACCCGCCGGTCCACTCGTGGACCGTCCGCAGCCCGCGGGCGTCGAGGCCGTACAGGCGCTGCTTGCCCGCCCGGCGGTCCCGCACCAGCCCGACCTCGCGGAGCACCCGCAGGTGCTTGGACGCGCGCGGCTGGCTCATCCCCAGTTCGTCGGCCAGCTCGGTGACCGGCCGCTCACCGGCGCGCAACAGCACCAGGATGTCCCGGCGCTGCGGTTCGGCGATGGCGTTGAAGACGTCCGACGTGGTCGCTGCTCGTGCCATGCCGGAATCATATGCCCATATCGGAATGCGTCAAGTCAGGAGGTCCGCTCCGTCTGCCAGAGTCCGTCGGCGGTGCCCTCGGCCACGTGCTGCTCGTACACGCGGACCTTGGTCGTGATCACGTCGAGGCAGTCGGTGAGTTCGGCGATCTTGGCGACCACGTGGTCCTGGTGCGCCCGCAGCAGTTCGAGCCGCTCCGGCTCGGTGCCCGGGCCCTGGCGGACCAGTTCGGCGAAGCGCCGGATGGTGGCCAGCGGCATGCCCGACGCGCGGAACTTCGTGCAGTTGAGCAGCCAGGTCACGTCCTGTTCGGTGTAGACGCGCCTGCCGCCGGGATCGCGCCGCACGGGCGCGGCGAGCAGGCCCTCGCGCTCGTACAGGCGCAGTGCGTGCACGCTCATCCCGGTGCGTTCGGCGACCTGGCCGATGCTGAGTTCTGCTGTGGTGTCCGACACGGAGGCCACGCTACGCTGTTGACCTAGACCTCGGTCTAGCACCTAGTTTCCGCCGTCATGAGCACACGCCAACACAAGATCGGGTCGGGGTTCGGCCACCGGAGCACCGCCCGCGAAGTCCTCAGTGGACTGGACCTGAGCGGCAAGCTCGCCGTGGTCACCGGTGGGTATTCGGGGCTGGGCCTGGAAACCACGCGCGCGCTGGCCGCCGCCGGGGCCCACGTCGTCGTGCCCGCGCGCCGGGTCGCCGAAGCGCGGGCGGCGGTCGCGGGGATCGCCGAGGTGGGGGAGTTGGACCTCGGCGACCTCGCCGGCGTCCGGGCGTTCGCGGACCGTTTCCTCGCCTCGGGGCGCGGCATCGACCTCCTCATCGGCGGTGCCGGGATCATGGCCTGCCCGGAAACCCGCGTGGGACCGGGCTGGGAGGCGCACTTCGCGGTCAACCACCTCGGGCACCACGCACTGGTGAACCACCTGTGGCCGTCGATCCGGCCGGGCGGGCGGGTGGTCACCGTGTCCTCGGCCGGGCACCAGCTGTCCGGGATCCGCTGGGACGACGTCCAGTTCGACCGCGGTTACGACCGCTGGCTCGCCTACGCCCAGTCGAAAACGGCGAACGTCCTTTTTGCCGTGCACCTCGACGCGCTCGGCCGGGAGCACGGCGTGCGCGCGTTCTCGGTGCACCCCGGCGCGATCCTGACCCCGCTGCTGCGTCACCTCACGCGCGCGGAAATGGTCGAGCGCGGCTGGGTCGACGAGCACGGCGAACTCGCCGATCCGGAGTTCAAGACCCCGGAACAGGGTGCGGCCACTCAGGTCTGGGCGGCGACTTCGTCCCAATTGGACGGTCTCGGCGGGCTCTACGCGGAGGACTGCGACATCGCCGAGCCCACGGACCGCGCGGACATGGTCGCCGGGGTCCGCGCCCACGCCGTCGATCCGGGCGAAGCGGCCCGGCTGTGGGCGCTTTCGGCACGGCTCACCGGGGCTGACGCGTTCGCCGCAGCACCTCGATGAGCTGTTCCTGTTTCAGGTGAGCCGGCCGTCCTCCCGGTGGATCCAGTACCGGCGCAGCATGCGCAGCACCACCGACACCTGCAGCGCGGAGATCCCGGGCAGGGGCGCCAGATCCCGCGTGAGGAAGTCGGCCATCTCGTCCTCGTTGCGGAACACGCCCTGGTGGATGACCGAGGTGGTCCCGGCCACGATCGAGACGTACCGGGCCGACGGGTGCCTGGCCAGTTCCTCGGCCACCGGCTGGATGGCGCCGGGGGAGATGGTCAGCGCGATGACGGCCTCCAGCCCGTACCCCAGCAGCGCGGGCTCGACCTCCACGCGCGGGCGGACGATGCCGCGCCGCAGGATCGATTGGATCAGCCGGTAGGTGGTCGACTGGCTGAGGCCGAGCACCCGGCCCGCTTCCGCGGCGGTGATCCGCCCGTCCCGCTGGAGCAGCGCGAGCACGCGGCGTTCGTCCGCGCTCACCTTGACCCCGCCGGCGCTCGCCGTGCCGACCGGTTCCTCCGCGCGCGCGAGGAGGTCGACCTGGGCCTCGGAGAGCCGGTGCAGCCGCCAGGAGTCGGCCCTGGTCAGCGCGCGCAGCACCAGTTCCGAATGGGTGCCCGCCACCCCGGGCACGCCGGGGATGCGCTCGGTCAGCAGTTCGCGGGCCTGCGCCCGGTCGGGCAGGTGCGCGGCCAGGTAGACGTCGGACCGCCCGGAGGTCTCCGCGACGAGCTGCGCCTCGGGCAGTCGCGCCAGCGCGTGCGCCACCCGGCCCGCGGCCCCGGGCTGGGTGGTGACCCAGACGTGGCGCGGATTGCCCTCGGCCCGTGCCGACCACTCGACCTGCCCGATCACCCGCAGGAGGCGCTGTTCGGCCAGGCGGGTGAGCCTGCGGCCGACCGTGCTCGCGGACATGTCGAGCGCTTCGGCCAGCACGGCGGCGGACGCGCGGGGCGCGACCTGGAGCGCGGCGACCAGGTCGAGATCGGCCTCGTTCAACACCGGCTGACTGTATCACGCAGATCAACCGTCAATTTTGACTGGATCATGCGGTTTCAGCTTTGTACTTGCACTATTCAGCCACCTGCCCTTGTAATGGGGCACCCGCAACCCAGGGAAGGAGTCAGGCCCGATGAGCACCAGCCAAGCCAAGCCGGCGTCCCGAGTGCTGAACCTGCTGTTGCGCGCCCTCGACGGCGTCGAGCGCCTCGGCAACAAGCTGCCACATCCGTTCTGGCTCTTCGTGATCCTGAGCGGGGTGCTGGCGCTGGCCAGCTGGGGCCTGTCCGCGGCGGGCGTGTCGGCGGTGAACCCGGCGACCGGCAAGACGGTCGAGGCGAAGAACCTGCTCTCCGCCGACGGCGTGCGCACGATGGTCGAGGACGTGGTGAAGAACTACACCTCGTTCCCGCCGCTGGGCACCATCCTGGTGGTCATGCTCGGCGTGGCGGTGGCCGAGCGCTCCGGCCTGCTCGCCGCGGTGCTGCGGTCGGGGGTGTCGAAGGTGTCGCCGCGCTGGGTGACCTTCGCGCTCGCGTTCACCGGCATGGTCTCGCACGTGGCCTCCGACGCCGCCTACGTGGTGCTGATCCCGTTGGGCGCGATGGCTTTCCGGGCGGTCGGCCGGAGCCCGATCCTCGGCATCGTGGTCGCCTTCGTGTCCATTTCGGCCGGGTACGACGCGAGCCCGCTGATCACCCCGTCGGACGCGATCCTGTCCGGGCTGACCACGGCCGCCGCGCACACCATCGACCCGTCGTACGTGGTGACCCCGCTGGCCAACTACTTCTTCTCGCTCGCCTCGTCGTTCGTGCTGGCCGCGGTGATCACGGTGATCACCGAGAAGGTGCTGGCGCGGCGGGCGGAATCGATGCCGGTGGACGAGGACGCCGAACAGGACGACCTCGGCTCGCTGAAGCTCAGCGCGCAGGAGAAGCGGGGCCTGCGGGCCGCGCTCATCGCGCTGGTCGTGTTCGCGGTGGCACTGGTGGCGGCCCTGCTGCCCGGTTCGTCGCCGTTGCGCGGGGAGGGCGGCAGCATCGTCCAGTCGCCGCTGCTCACCTCGGTCGCGATCTTCCTGGCACTGGGCTTCCTGGCCGCGGGCTGGGCGTACGGCAAGGTGGCGGGCACGGTGACCAGCAGCCGGGACATCCCCGGTTTCATGGCCCACGGATTCCGGGAAATGGCGCCGATCCTGGTGCTGTTCTTCGCCATCTCGCAGTTCCTCGCCTACTTCAAGTGGACCGGCATCGGCGAGATCACCGCGATCCACGGGGCCGAACTGCTCAAGGCGGGTGGCGTCTCCGGTCCGGTGATCCTGCTCGGCATCCTGCTCGTGGTGACCGTGATCAACCTGGTGGTGACCAGCGGCTCGGCGCAGTGGGCGCTGGTCGGCCCGGTGTTCGTGCCGATGCTGATGCTGCTGGACATCCCGCCGGAGACCACGCAGGCGCTCTACCGCATCGCCGACTCGTGCACCAACGCCATCACCCCGATGAGCCCGTACTTCGTGATGGCACTGGGCTTCCTGCAGCGGTACCGCAAACAGGCTGGCATCGGCACGCTGCTGTCGATGACCATCCCGCTTTCGCTCACCCTGCTCGTGGTCTGGACCCTGCTGTTCTTCGTGTTCTGGGGCTTCGGCATCCCGCTCGGCCCCGGCGCGCCCATCCGATAGAAAGGAACTCCCGTGTCACGCACCGCCGACTGGTCCCGCGGGGCCCTGCCCGGCCTGCTCGCCGACCTCCGGATGGTCGTCGAGCTGGAAACCCACAGCTACGACAAGGCCGCGCTGGACGCCGGTCTCGGCGCGATCCGGTCGTGGGCGGCCGACCGGCTGGGCGAGCCGGACCGGGAAGTCCGGCACCGCAGCGAGGTCCGGGGCGACGTGCTCGAGCTGACCTACCGCGGCACCGCCGAGGGCGAGGTCCTGCTGCTGTGCCACTACGACACCGTGTGGCCCACCGGCACGCTCGACGGCTGGCCGTTCACCGAGGCCGACGGCCGGGTCACCGGGCCGGGCGCGTTCGACATGAAGCTCGGGCTGGTGCAGTCGGTGTGGGCGTTGCGCGGCCTGCGGGAACTCGGCCTGCCGCACCCGTCGGTCAAGTTCCTGTTCAACGGGGACGAGGAGATCGGCAGCCCGTTCTCGCGGCCGCTGATCGAGGCCGCCAGCGAGGGCACCGTGGCGAACCTGGTCTTCGAGGCCGCGGTCGACGGCAAGCTGAAGACCGCGCGCAAGGGCGTCGGCCTGTTCGACGTGACCGTCACCGGGGTCGAGGCGCACGCGGGACTGGACCCGTACAAGGGCGCGAGCGCGGTGCACGCCCTCGCCGAGGTGGTCACGCGGGTCGCGGCGGCCGGTTCGCGCGAGCACGGCACCACGGTCAACGTCGGCACCATCAGCGGCGGCACCGGCCGCAACGTCACCGCCGGCCAGGCCACCTGCGGGATCGACGTGCGGGTCGCCGAACCGTCCGAAATGGACCGGATCGACGCGGTTTTCGCCGGGCTCAAGGCATCCGACCCGCGGGTGACGGTCTCGGTCACCGGCGAGTGGAACCGCCCGCCGATGACCGCCAACCCGCCGTCGGTGGCGTTGTTCGAGCGGGCGCGGAAGGTGGCGGAGGAGCAGGGCTGGACGCTGGAGGACGCCGCCGTGGGCGGCGCCAGCGACGGGAACTTCGTCTCCGCGCTGGGCCGCCCCGTGCTCGACGGCATGGGCGCGGTGGGCGGCGGCGCGCACGCGCGTCACGAACACGTTGTCGTGGCGCACATCCCGGAGCGCACCGCGCTGACCATCGGCCTGATCGCCGCCCTCGCCTGAGCCCGGGCAGGCGGGTCAGCCGAACAGCTTGCCCGCCTGCTCGATGATGGTCAGCACGCTCAGCACGCCGAACAACGCCACCGACCAGCCCAGCACCGCCATCCGCCCGCCGCGGATGCGGATCGGCTTGGGCAGCACGCGCCGGTTCAGCACGATCAGCAGTCCGGAGTAGATGAACATCATCAGCCCGCCCACGCAGGCGGAGATGACCAGCAGGATCAGCGGCTGGGCGAACCCGGCCAGCACGATCACACAGCCCGCCAGCACGAGCACCCACACCACGGCGAAGTAGAGCGTGCTCTCCTTGACGTGCTTGGCGTACGCGGTCTTGATCACGTCCGCGGTCAGCCTGCTCGAGTAGTCCACGATGCCCAGCGCCGCGGCGAACAGGGCGAACGCGCCGACCACCCAGAACAGCGTGCCGAACCAGGCGCCGACGGTCTCCTTGAGCACCTCGCCCTCGATCTTGAGGAAGCCGATGTTGTTCGGCAGCCCCGGCCTGCCGTACACCGTCGAGTAGGCCAGCAGCGAGGTGAACATGATGGACAGGAAGGTGATCAGCACGAAGGTGTAGAGCTGCTCGCGGTTGGCGAAGCGCCACCACGAGCGCCACCGCCTGAGGTGCTCGTCGGTCGGTTCGAAGATGAACCCGGTGCTCGGCGCGGCCTCCGGTTTGCCGGTGACCGGGCTCTTGATCCGCGGCACGTACTTCCCCATGCCGAAGCCCTTGTCGCGGATCCAGTTGCTCTGCACCAGGTTCTGCCCGCCACCGGCGCCGGCGAAGGCCAGCGCGCCCATCAGGAACGCCAGCCCCAGATCGATCGGCACGCTCGCCTCGGTGACGATCTTGGGCACGTCCGCCCAGGCTTCGGCGGTGATCGCGACCACCGCGCCGACGGCCAGCAGCACCAGCACCGCGGCCACCTTGAGCATCTCGGCGCGTTCGAGTGCCACGTAGACCACCGGCGCCAGGGTGAGGATCAGCCCGATGGCGAGCAGCAGGCCGACCGAGATCCACTGGACGTTGCCGCCCCACAGGTAGGTGATCATGGTCGCCGAGCTGGTCGCCCAGCCGGGCCACAGGTTCGCCAGCATGGTCAGCACGGCGAAGACCAGACCCCAGTGCCGCCAGTAGCGGCTGAAGCCGGTGAGCGCGGTTTCGCCGGTGGCGAGGGTGTAGCGCTCGATCTCCATGTTCAGGAAGAACTGCGTGGCCAGGCCGATCAGCGCCGCCCAGACGAAGACCAGGCCGACCTGGGAGGCGATGTAGGGGAACAGGATGAACTCGCCCGAGGCGAGCCCGACCCCGGCGGCGATCACGCCGGGGCCGATGATCCGCCAGGTCGACGCCGGTGGTTCGGGCAGGGGCCGCAGTTCGGGGGCGGGTAGGTGTCTGCTCACCGGGAACCGCCCGGTGGCCGAGGTGGTCACGTCGTTGTGCTGCCTCGTCATCGTGGTGATCCCTCCGCGCGAACCAAGGAGATCTTGGAGGGGGATGGTACCCGGAAACCCACCCGTTCGGGTGATGACTTAACCGGCCCTCGCCCGGTGGACGAACGCGGCCACCGACGCCCGGTTGCCCAGGCCGAGCTTGCGGTAGCTGTGCTCGACGTGCTTGTGCACGGTCCGCACGGAAATGCCCAGGCCACGGGCGATCTGCTGGTCGGTGGCCCCGTCGGCGAGCCGGTGCACGACCTGCCGTTCGCGCTCGGTCAGCCGGGACAGCCGGTGGATGTCCGGCGGAGCGGACGTCCGCGCCCGCCTGGCCGCGGCCTGGGCGAGGTGCGGGGCCAGGAGTTCGGTCAGTTCCCGGTCCCGGCGGGTGAACCCGCGCCGGGACCGGTTGACCGCGACCGCCGTGCCGTGCCGCCCGGTGAGCGAGGCGAGCGCGAGCAGTTGGTCCACGGTGCCCTGTGGCCGGTAGAACTCCGTGTAGAGCGGCAGCGCGCGCAGGGCGGCGGGCGAAGCGAGATCACTCAGCGCGACCGAGGAGCCGATCGCCAGCCTGCCCGAGCGGTACGCGGCGAACCCGGGGTGCTGGGCGATCGCGGTGGCGAAACCCCGGCGGTGGAACAGGTTGCGCTCCGGGCGGGTGCTGTTCGCCGCGGTCATCGTGCGGGCGACGTGGTCGCTGGTGATCACGCTCGCCTGCTCGCCGCCCACCAGGTCGCGGAGCAGGTCCAGCGCCGCCGCTTCGGCGTCCGGGTCGTCCTCGTTGAGCCGCCGGACGACGGCCAGCGCCCGGCGCAGGTCGCGGGAGGTGGCCTCGGGCATGGTGGACAAGAGGCGGCGGGACCGCCCCGGATACTCACACCGCCGGGCCGAGCCTCGCGAAGTACTGCTGGTCCTGCGCGACGAACGGGCGCTGCACGATCGGATTGCCCCCGACGTTGACGAACGTGAGGTGCAGTCCGGTGAACTGGTTGCGCAGCGGGTGGTAGAGGTCGAACGGCCCGGCGCTGTGGTGCGTCTCGACGACCCAGCGCTGGCTCTGCCGCGAGTCGCACGGGTGCAGCACCACCGCGGCGTCCACGTGGACCCCGGACGGCATGACGCAGTAGCCGGGGAAATCGCGGGGCTGGATGGTGTAGGTGTTCGCCGCGCCGGTGCCGGTGAAGTGCCAGTCGAAGACGGTCGACGGGCTGAGTTCGCCGCGGGTCAGGCCGAACGCCACGCGCATGCAGTCGGCGTAGTAGTCGTCGCCGCGCAGCGAGCAGAAGGTGGTCGGTGTGTCCGCCGGTGCCGCGTTCGCGACCGTGGTGCCCAGCGCGGTGAACGCGCAGAACGCCAGCGCCAGCGAGCGGATTCTTCTCCCCATTTTGTGTTTTCCCCCTGTGCCGGTGAATTCCGCCGGATGGCGGCTGCGACAAGGAAAACAGCGTGCGCCCCCGCCCCGGTATGGGGAGAACTGCGTAGGCTGCGCCGGTATGAACGCCGCACTGGTGATCGTGGATGTGCAGGAGATGCTGGTCCCGCTCGTCTGGCGGGGCGCGGAACTGGCCGACCGGATCGCCGGGCTCGCGCGGGAGGCGCGGCGGAACCACGTGCCGGTGATCGCGTTGCAGCAGATCGGGCCGAGCGGCACGGAGTTCGACCCGGACAGCCCCGGGACACGGCTCGACTCGCGCCTCGGCCTCGCAGCCGAGGACGTGGTGATCCAGAAGACCGCGACCGACGCCTTCTTCGGCACGCACCTGGCGGCGCTGCTCGCCGAACGGGAGCTGGACACGATCGTGCTGACCGGCATCGC